>NZ_CATKPW010000057.1:0-200 GCF_949767675.1 Pseudomonas sp. IT-P395 | reverse complement strand
TCGTCGGTGCCACAAGAGTGGCTGGCGATCATCAACCAGTACGGCGGCGACATCAAAGAAACCTACGGCGTACCGGTTGAAGAAATCGTCGAAGGCATCAAGTACGGCGTGCGCAAGGTCAACATCGACACCGACCTGCGCTTGGCATCCACCGGTGCGATGCGTCGCCTGATGGCCACCAACCCGAGCGAATTCGACCC
>NZ_CATKPW010000056.1:0-202 GCF_949767675.1 Pseudomonas sp. IT-P395 | reverse complement strand
GGCCCCCTCTCCCTCCGGGAGAGGGCTGGGGTGAGGGTTCTCAGCTACAGTGAAATATCAAACCAACTTCACAAGGATCGTGAAGCATGCAAACTCGCCCCACCCTCGCCCAGTTCGCCCGCCATCTACGTGTTAATCAAACCGACTGCGAACACCTGCTCTGGCAAAAGCTCCGCTCCCGCCAAATCGCCAATCTGAAATT
>NZ_CATKPW010000055.1:0-334571 GCF_949767675.1 Pseudomonas sp. IT-P395 | reverse complement strand
GCAAAACCTGCTTTTTAGCCAGCAAACGCGGGATCCGACGCGTCACCGGCGGAATACGCAGTAGCAGCAGCACCGCACCTATAAAGGCATAGATCGCCCACTCCTCAAGATCAGCGCGCACGATCCACAACATGTGCAGCAAACCCAGGCCCAGAATCACGTAGACCAGACGATGCAGTTTCTTCCAGCGCACACCTAAACGACGCTGACTGTAGCGATTGGAAGTCACCGCCAACGCCAACAATCCGAGAAAGCCCAACGCCCCTACTATTATGTAAGGTCGCTTGCGCAACTCGACCGTCAGCTGCGACCAATCGAAACCCAGAATGAACGCCATATAGCTACACAGATGCAAAACCACATAGGCGAAACACCAGAGCCCCAACTGCCGGCGAACCGCAATCCACCCTGCCCAGCCGGTCAGTTTCTGCATCGGCGTCATGCTCAGGGTGATCAATAACAAGACCAATGTTCCCAGCCCCAGCCGATCAACCAGCACTTTGCCGGGATCCGGCCCAAGCAAATCCTCAAGCGCCTGATACAACCACAGCATCGGCCAGACCGCTGCCGCAATGAAAACGCCTATACGCCAGTACGGGAATCGCATCAGTAGTTCTTCCGCAGATCGAGCCCTGCATATAAAGAAGCGACTTCATCCGCATAGCCGTTGAACATTTGCGTATCACGAACATTCGGCTTGAACAGACTGTTCGGCAGGCGACGCTCCCGTGCTTGCGTCCATCGTGGGTGATCAACCGTAGGATTCACGTTCGCATAAAACCCGTATTCATCTGCCGCAATGCTCTGCCAGGTCGTCTTCGGCTGCTCGCTGACCAGACTGATGCGCACGATGGATTTGACGCTCTTGAAGCCATACTTCCACGGCACCACCAGACGCAGCGGCGCGCCATTTTGATTCGGCAATTCACGGCCATACATGCCTACCGCCAGAATCGCCAAGGGATTCATCGCCTCATCCAGCCGCAAGCCTTCTACATAAGGCCAATCGATCAAGGCAAAACCGGAGCGCTGGCCGGGCATGCTCTTGGGATCCTGCAAGGTTTCAAAGCGAATGTATTTGGCTTTGGACGTTGGCTCGACCTGCTTGAGCAGCGCCGAGATCGGAAAGCCAATCCACGGAATGACCATCGACCACGCCTCGACGCAGCGCAAACGATAGATACGCTCTTCCAACTGATAAGGCTTCATGAAGTCTTCCAGCGCATAGCGCCCTGGCTTACCCACCTCCCCGTCGATCACTACGCTCCATGGTTCGGTTTTCAGCGAGCCAGCATTCGCCGCCGGGTCGCCCTTGTCGGTACCGAACTCATAGAAATTGTTGTAGTGAGTGGCGTCTTTATAAGGCGTGATCGCCTCATCCTTGACGTTGACCGCCCCCCATTTAGTAGAGGAGAGCTTCTCGCTAAACCAGGCAGGTGCCTTGCCCGGCTCGACATCGGCATACCGCGCCGCATCGTCAGCATTGGCCCAGCGCGGCAGGCTACTGACGGCGATACCGGCAGCAGTGGCCCCCAGCAATTGGCGGCGAGAAAGATAGATGGATTCAGGCGTGACATCCGACTCGTGGCAGTCGGACGCTTTGGGGACTTTGATCAACATGGCAACTCCGCAGCTTTGGAGGACAGATGCACCCATAGACTGCGGAGTATGCGGGAAATTACATCACTCGGCTTTTTTGTGCCGACGAAGATGCAACAGGTACTGAACCGGGCCGGACGCCGCGTAAGCAAGGAACACCAGCAACAGAATGCGCGGTGGATCGCTGAATACCACGGCAAACACCAGCACCACAGCAAGGATAGCCACGAACGGTACGCGCCCTTTCAGATCCAGCTCTTTAAAGCTGTTGTACTTGATGTTGCTGACCATCAGCATGCCGGCGGCCGCCACCATCAACGCAACCAGGAACGACATCTTCGAACCCTGAATGCCGTAATCACTGAACGCCCAGACAATCCCCGCCACCACACCAGCAGCCGCCGGACTGGCCAGACCGATGAAATAGCGCTTGTCCGCCGTACCGACCTGAGTATTGAAGCGCGCCAGACGCAACGCCGCGCCTGCTACATAGATAAAGGCGACCATCCAGCCGACCTTGCCCATATCGCCCAACGCCCAACCGAATGCCAGCAACGCCGGTGCAACACCGAACGCGACCATGTCCGACAGCGAGTCGTACTCGGCGCCGAAGGCACTTTGTGTATTGGTCATGCGCGCGACACGACCGTCGAGGCCGTCGAGCACCATGGCAACGAAGATCGCGATCGCAGCGAAAGCAAAATACTTGCTCGCGTTGGCGGAATCACCGGCACTCAAGGCCGCCTGGGCGCTCATCGAGTTGATGATGGAGTAAAACCCTGCGAACAGGTTCGCAGTGGTGAACAGATTCGGCAGCAGATAGATACCACGATGCCGGACTTTACGACCTTCTGCGTCGTGCCCTTCCTCGATGTGTTCATCGATAGGCAGCAGGCTTTCGGCGTCAGAAGCCTTGTTCGGCTCTTCGGGACGTTCGCTCATGGACATTACCTTGCAACGGTTTGGAGAAAATTCGACAGGTGCTTGAGGACGACAGTTCGGCCACAAACGCTGCAGCTTTATACCAGAACCACCGGCTCAAACGAAAAAACGCGGCCGAGGCCGCGTTTTTTCATACAAGGGACGACGACTTAGTTTTTGGCTTTGTCGACGATCTTGTTGGCACCGATCCACGGCATCATGGAGCGCAGTTGCTCGCCGATGACTTCGATGCCGTGAGCGGCGTTGTTACGACGCTTGGCGGTCATCGAAGGGTAGCCGGTTGCGCCTTCGCTGATGAACATTTTGGCGTATTCGCCGTCCTGAATACGTTTCAGGGCGTTGCGCATGGCCTGACGGGACTCGGCGTTGATCACTTCCGGGCCAGTCACGTACTCGCCGTACTCGGCGTTGTTGGAGATCGAGTAGTTCATGTTGGCGATACCGCCTTCGTACATGAGGTCAACGATCAGCTTCAGTTCGTGCAGGCACTCGAAGTAGGCCATTTCCGGCGCGTAGCCAGCTTCAACCAGAGTTTCGAAACCGGCTTTGACCAGCTCAACGGTACCGCCGCACAGAACGGCTTGTTCGCCGAACAGGTCGGTTTCGGTCTCGTCCTTGAAGGTGGTTTCGATGATGCCGGTACGACCGCCACCAACGCCAGCGGCGTAGGACAGCGCAACGTTTTTGGCGTTGCCCGAGGCGTCCTGGTAGATCGCGATCAGGTCAGGGATACCGCCGCCCTTGACGAACTCGGAACGTACGGTGTGACCCGGAGCTTTCGGCGCGATCATGATCACGTCGAGGTCGGCACGCGGTACAACCTGGTTGTAGTGGATCGCGAAGCCGTGGGAGAAGGCCAGGGTGGCGCCTTTCTTGATGTTCGGCTCGATTTCGTTCTTGTACAGGGAAGACTGGAACTCGTCCGGGGTCAGAATCATGACCAGGTCGGCAGCAGCAACAGCGGAAGCAACGTCGGTCACTTTCAGGCCGTGAGCTTCTGCTTTGGCAACGGTGGCCGAACCTTTACGCAGGCCAACGGTAACGTCGACACCGGAGTCTTTCAGGTTGCACGCTTGGGCGTGGCCCTGGGAACCGTAACCGATGATGGCAACTTTCTTGCCCTGGATGATCGACAGGTCGCAGTCTTTATCGTAGAAAACTTTCATGAATTTCCCCTATATATCCAGGCCGTTCAGGCCATTCGCTAATTTGGTTTAGATGCTGAGTACTTTGTCGCCGCGGGCAATGCCGGTCACGCCGCTACGGACGGTTTCCAGAATCGATGCGGTGCCGATGGACTGAATGAAGCTGTCGAGCTTGTCGCTGGTACCGGTCAATTGAACGGTATACACGCTGGCGCTGACGTCGACGATCTGTCCACGGTAAATATCGGTGGTGCGTTTGATCTCGGCGCGCTGGGCGCCAGTGGCCTTGACCTTGACCAGCATCAGCTCGCGCTCGATGTGAGCGCTTTCCGACAGGTCCACCAGCTTGACCACTTCGATCAGCTTGTTCAGGTTTTTGGTGATCTGCTCGATGACTTCATCGTGGCCAACGGTGGTCAGCGTCAGACGCGACAGGGTCGGGTCTTCGGTCGGAGCCACGGTCAGGCTTTCGATGTTGTAGTTGCGCTGCGAGAACAGGCCGACTACGCGAGACAGAGCGCCGGGTTCGTTTTCCAGAAGCAAGGAAATAATGTGCCGCATGATTAAGTACGCTCCGTCTTGCTCAGCCACATATCGCGCATCGAGCCGTCTTTGATCTGCATCGGATAGACGTGCTCGCTGGTGTCGACCGAAACGTCGATGATCACCAGGCGATCCTTCATGGCGAACGCTTCTGCCATCTTCGACTTCAAATCTTTCGATTCGGTGATGCGTACGCCGACGTGGCCGTAGGCTTCAGCCAGCTTGACGAAGTCAGGCAGCGATTCCATGTAGGAATGCGAGTGACGGCTGCCGTAGCTCATGTCCTGCCACTGACGCACCATCCCCAGAACACCGTTGTTGAGGATGACGATTTTCACTGGCAAGCCATATTGCAGGCAGGTCGACAGTTCCTGGATGTTCATCTGGATACTGCCTTCGCCGGTGACGCAGGCAACATCGTCATCCGGGAAGCTCAACTTGATGCCCATGGCCGCCGGGAAACCGAAGCCCATGGTGCCCAGACCACCGGAGTTGATCCAGCGATTCGGCTTGTTGAACGTGTAGTACTGCGCAGCGAACATCTGGTGCTGGCCCACGTCGGAAGTGATGAAGGCATCGCCCTTGGTCACTTCGCAGAGGGTTTCGATCACGGTCTGTGGCTTGATCTTGCTGCCGTCGCCCTTCTCGTAAGGGAACAGGCCGCGATCACCGCGCCATTCATCAACCTGCTTCCACCAGCTGGCAACGGACTCCTTGTTCGGGGTCTCGCCGATTTCCTTGAGGATCGCAACCATTTCGGTCAGGACGCTCTCCACCGGGCCAACGATTGGCACGTCGGCCTTGATGGTCTTGGAAATCGAAGCCGGGTCGATATCGACGTGGATGATCTTGGCGTTCGGGCAGAACTTCGCCGCGCCGTTGATCACGCGATCGTCGAAACGTGCGCCGACCGCGAGGATCACGTCAGCATGGTGCATCGCCAGGTTGGCGGTGTAGCTGCCGTGCATGCCGAGCATGCCGATGAACTGACGATCAGTACCCGGGAAACCACCCAGGCCCATCAACGTGTTGGTCACGGGCAGGTTGAGCATTTTCGCCAGTTCGGTCAGCGGTGCAGAACCGTTGCCGAGGATCACGCCGCCACCCGAATAGAGCACTGGGCGCTTGGCCGCCAGGAGCATTTCTGCCGCCTTGCGGATTTGCCCGGAGTGACCGCGAACGGCCGGGCTGTAGGAACGCAGCTTGGCTTTTTTCGGGAAGATGTATTCGAACTTCTCGGCCGGGTTGGTCATGTCTTTCGGGATATCGACCACGACCGGGCCCGGACGACCGGATTGCGCCAGGTAGAAGGCCTTCTTCATTACTTCCGGGATTTCCGAAGCGTGCTTGATCATGAAGCTGTGCTTCACGATCGGCCGGGAGATACCGATCATGTCGGTTTCCTGGAACGCGTCGGTGCCGACCATGGTGCTTGGCACCTGACCGGAAATGATCACCATTGGAATCGAGTCCATATAGGCGGTCGCGATCCCGGTAATGGCGTTTGTGGCGCCAGGACCGGAAGTCACCAATACCACGCCGGCTTTACCGGTGGCACGGGCATAACCGTCAGCCATATGGGTTGCCGCTTGTTCGTGACGAACCAGGATGTGAGTCACTTCCGGTTCTTTGAACAGGGCATCGTAAACATGCAGGAGAGCACCACCCGGGTACCCGTAGATATATTTGACGCCTTCGTCACGCAAAAAGCGGACTAGCATCTCACCGCCAGATAAAAGCTCCACGTTGTTCACCTCTAAAACGCCAGAATACCGTCCACAAAAAAGGGGCGGGTCTTAATAGGTTTACTTCTCGGCAGAGCATGAGCGACGGTGGTCGCCGACTACGTCAGCACTGACTGAGCAAGTATTGGGATCGTCCCAAGTGTTGCGGGCCTTTCCCACCCAGCGCGAGGTAACGCGTTGCGGGTGTAACAGGTCGGCGCGGATGTGCGCCTCATGATCTACCGAGTGGGTCTGCTTCTGGCAGTCCCTCTACAGCGGACTTTGGATTCTTCTGTTTCGCCCTCTCCAAGTCAAGCCGTCTATGTGGTTAATTGTGGGTAAACACATGAGAACGCAAGAAAAAACCTGAAAACCGCTACTCTGTTAGTGTCAATTGCGCACTTTTACCAAGGATTCAGCATGCGAACGCTCCTCCTCACTCTGCTGATCGGCATCAGCCCATGGGGCATGGCCGCTCAAATCTACAAATGGGTCGACGCTCAAGGCGTCACGCATTTCGATGCGCAGCCGCCAGCGGGCCAGCCGTCGACGACCTTGCAGACGCCCTCGTCGCCCCCGCCCAAGCCCGGGGCAATGCCGGGCAGCGGTGTACTCGGTGACCAGAAGGCTATCGACGACAAGGTGAAGAAACAGGTGGCTGACCAGCAGGCGCAGCTCAAGCAGTTTTGCGAGCAGGCACGGACGAACCTTGCGCAATTGCAGAACAATCCGCGTTTGAGGGAGGAGGTGGAGGGGCAGATGCGCCGGCTGGATGATGCACAGCGTCAGGAACGCATCGTCGAGGCACAGAAACAAATCGCGCAGAATTGTGAATAGACACCTGTAGGAGCTGCCGCAGGCTGCGATCTCTTGATTTTGCTTTCAAAAACAAGATCAAAAGATCGCAGCCCTCGGCAGCTCCTACCTATCCGGTGTCAGTCTGGGTTAGCGCGAGGCAGTGATCAGCAGGTCAAACTCTTTGAGCAGCACCTGCAACTGACGATCCTTGCCACCCAGGTTGCGCTGGGCGAAGACCATTTCGGCCATTTCCTGAATCCCCGAAGCATTCGGCAACGGCAAATCCTGTTCAAGGATCATCTTCATGCGTGGCAGGAAGATCCATTGCAGCCACTGCTCGAAGTCCAGTGTATCGACCGAAAACGGCTCGACACTGCTCAGCGCTTCGGCCGACGGAGAAACCTCATCCCACCAGCCTTGTGTGCGCAGCTCACGCTCGATCAGCAACAGCTGATCAGCGATTTTCGGGAAACGAGCATCCATCACAGCGAAACCTTGGCCTTCTGACGGGCCTGAGCGGCGCCGGCGGAATCGCCTTGTTTCTCACGGGACTGAGCAATGATTTCCCATAGGCTGGCCTGCAAGTCCGGACGACCGTTGGCCATGGTCAACGCACGACGGGCGAACTGCTCTGCTTGCGGCGCGTCACCTTGGGCCATGCGCACCTGCGCCAGACGATAAAGCACTTGCGGCTCACGCGGCGCCACACGCTGAGCACGCTCCAGGCTGGACGACGCGCCATTGAGGTCGCCACCGGCCTGTTGTTGTTGAGCTGTCGTCAGCAAGGCAAGCACCGGACCGTCCAGTTGCTCATCTGCCGACAAGCCACCGCCGCTGCTGGCCGAAGGAATCCCGCTGGGCGTCGACGGCATGCTGTAGCTGCCGGAATTGATCGGCGCGGACTCGGCCGGCGAAGGATTGTACGGCCCCGCCGTGATACCGCCGGATGCCGGGCCTGGCACGATTGGCGAAGCGCTGATCGGTGTCGACACGGCAGCGCCGCCGCCCGGCACCATCACCACCACACCAGTATCACCTTGCGGAATGGCCTGAGTCTGGCCCTGCGCAGGACGCTTCACCGTCGTTTGACGGAAACCGCCATTGGCCGAAATACGCTCGCTGTTGGACACCGCAGTACCGGAATCAACCACCGGAATCGAACCACGCTGTACGGTAGAGCAGCCGCTGAGCAAAGCCACGGCGGTCACCGCTGGAATCAACCACTTGTTCACTTGAAACCCTCTTCGCTTAATTCATCCAGCCCTTGACCCAATCCATCACCGACTCGCCGGAAGCAGGCGTTTCGCCCGCACAGGCGGCGCCGGGTGGTGGTTCGCTGCCGCGAATATACGGCATCTGCACCGCCCCCGGGCAGTTGGCATCGGAGCCCTGCCCGGTACGCGAATCGACCCACGCCTGCACGACGTTGTCCGGTTGCGGCATGTCCAGCGGCAGCGGATCGGCCTTGCGCATGAAACTGGTCCAGACCTGCAGCGCACCAGTCGCCCCGGTGAACGGTGTCTTGCCGTTGTCATCACGACCCAACCAGACCACCGCCAGCAGATCCTGACTGAAACCGGCGAACCAGCTGTCACGGGAATCGTTACTGGTACCGGTCTTGCCCGCCAGCGTCAGAGTCTTGGGCAGCACGTTATAAACCGAGCTGCCGGTACCTTCACGCATCACGCGCTGCATGGCGTTCTGGATCAGATAAATGGACGCCGGATCGAAGCGCTGCTCAATCTGAAACGGATAACGCTTGAGCGGCTCGCCCTCGGCGGTCAGCACGCTACGAATCCCGCGCATCGGCGTATTGAAACCACCGTTGGCCAGCGTCTGGTACATGGTCGCGACTTCGATCGGGGTCATGCCGCCAGCGCCGAGAAGCATCGACGGGAATGCCGGGAACTCACGCGTCACGCCCAGTCGACCCAGGGTTTTCAATACATTCGGCACGCCGACTTCCAGGCCCAGACGCGAAGTCGACAGGTTGTAGGAATGCGCCAAGCCCTGATAAAGAAACACGGTACCGTGAGAGCGACGGTCATAGTTCTGTGGTTTCCACACCTGACCGTTCGCGCCTTTGACCGACAACGGATCGTCGGACAGCCAACTGGTCAGGGTGTACTGGCTCGGTTTTTCCAGCGCAGTCAGATAAACCGCAGGCTTGATCAACGAGCCAATCGGCCGCACGGCATCCAGTGCGCGGTTGAAACCGGCATAACTGGCCTGACGGCTGCCGATCATGGCCTGGACTTCGCCGGTTTCCGGATTGGTCACGACCATCGCCGCTTCCACGTCATCAGAACCCTTGCGCCCGGCCAGACGTTTGAAGGTGTCGTTGACCGACGCTTCGGCCTTCATCTGCAGGATCGGATCGAAACTGGTGAAGATGCGCAGGCCTTCTTCCGTCAAGTCTTCGTCGCGGTAGTCTTCACGCAACTGGCGTTTGACCAGATCGATAAAGCCCGGGAACGAGCTGTCGGCGAGCTTGCCGCGCGTGGTCACGCCCAGTGGCATTTTCTTCGCCGCTTCGACCTGTTCGGCAGTCGCCACGCCTTGCTGCTCAAGCACGTCGAGCACCAGGTTACGCCGCTCCAGCGCGCGCTCAGGATTACGACGCGGGTTGTAGTAGGACGGGCCTTTGACCATGCCGACCAGCAACGCCACCTGATGCAGTTTCAGCTCGGACAATGGCTGGCCGAAGAAGAACTGGCTGGCCAGACCAAAACCGTGCACCGCACGCTGACCGTCCTGTCCGACGAAGACTTCGTTGAGGTAAGCCTCAAGAATTTCCTTCTTGTCGTAATGCAACTCCAGCAGCATCGCCATCATTGCTTCGGTGAGCTTGCGAGTCAGGCTGCGTTCGCTGGTCAGGTAGAAGTTTTTCACCAACTGCTGGGTCAGCGTACTGCCGCCCTGGGTCATCTTGCCGCCAGAGGTGTTGACCCAGACAGCGCGGGCAATCGACTTCGGCGACACGCCCCAGTGGCTATAAAAGTCGCGGTCTTCTACAGCGACCAGGGTTTCGAGCAGATACGGCGGCACCTGATCGAGTTTGATCAGAATGCGGTCTTCGAGATTCTTTGGATAAATGCCGCCGATCATCAACGGCTCAAGGCGCACTACGGATAACTTTGAACCGTTGGTCGCCGACAGTTCTGCGACGTAATCGCCGGAGAAACGCACGCGTACCGGCTGCGGTTTTTCCAGGCCTTCATAGAACTGGAAGCCACGGGTATTCAGATCGACCGTATTGCCACTGACGGCTGCGGCGCCGGGGCCATTGCTGACCGCCTCACGGCGATAGCCAAGGGCATCGAGTTCGGTAAGGAAATCGTCCTTGCTGAGCTTTTGTCCGACGAACAGCTCGAGCGGCCGCGCGTAGACCTTGGCCGGGATGGTCCAGCGTTTGCCGGAGAACTTCTCCTGCACCACGGCATCGAGGTAAACGGCGAAGCCGGCCAGCACGACAAGGCCGACCAGACTGAGTTTAATGGCCCAGCTCAACCACGGGCTAAGGCCCTTGGAGGGTGGCTTTTTCTTGGTACGGGGGGATCGAGTTCGAGTCATGGCGGCGGATTATACGCACTTTATTCATCCTCAACAGGAGCGCTCCGAGGTTTGCGTCGGGCTGGCGAGCGGCCATAATGGCCACCTCGAATTTCCCCCAGTCTCTGAAGGATCGCCCGTGAGCCAGTCACTGATCGCTGCCCTGCAAAACCCGGCCCTCTACCCGCACCCTGTCGAAGGGTTTCAGGTCATCGAAACCCATATCTCGTGGGTGATCCTCACCGGTCCCTTCGCTTATAAAGTGAAGAAACCGGTCAATTTCGGCTTCCTCGACTTCACCGGTCTCGAGTCGCGTGCACATTTCTGCGCAGAAGAGCTGCGTTTGAACCAGCGTTTGACTGATGATTTGTATCTGGAAGTGTTGCCGGTGACTGGCAGCGTTGAAGCACCGCAACTGGGCGGCGACGGCGCAGCGATCGAATACGTGCTGAAAATGCGCCAGTTCCCGCAGAGCGGTTTGCTCAGCACCCTGCAAGCCAATGGCGAGCTGACCACCCAGCACATCGACGAGATGGCGCAGCAGATTGCGCGCTTCCACCTCACCGCGCCAAAAGTCCCGGCCGAACACGATGCCGGCACCCCGGACAGCGTAATGGCGCCGGTCGCGCAAAACTTCGAGCAGATCCTGCCGTTCCTCAGCGACAAAAACGATCTGCTGCAACTCGACGCACTGAAAGCCTGGGCCGAAAGCAGTTTCGAACGTCTCAAGCCACTGTTCGCTCAGCGCAAAACCGAAGGTTTTACCCGTGAATGCCACGGCGATATTCACCTGGGCAACGCCACGGTCATTGACGGCAAAGTGGTGATCTTCGACTGCATCGAGTTCAACGAACCGTTCCGTTTCACGGACGTCTGGGCCGACACCGGTTTCCTCGCGATGGACCTGGAAGACCGTGGCCTGAAATCCCTGGCGCGCCGCTTCATCAGCCAGTACCTCGAGTTGACCGGCGACTATCAAGGCCTGGAAGTGCTGAACTTCTACAAAGCCTACCGCGCACTGGTTCGCGCCAAGGTTGCGCTGTTCAGCATGCCGGCAGACGCAACACCAGTGCAGCGCGCCACCACCCTGCGCCAGTACCGCAACTACGCCAACCTGGCGGAGAGCTACAGCACCATTCCCTCGCGTTTCATGGCGATCACCCACGGTGTTTCCGCGGTTGGCAAAAGCCACGTGGCCATGCGTCTGGTCGAAGCGCTGGGCGCCATCCGCCTGCGCTCCGATGTCGAGCGCAAGCGCTTGTTCGGCGAGCAAACCGTTACCAACGATGTGCAAGCCGGTATCTATAGTGCTGACGCCAGCACCGCGACCTACGCGCGCCTGCACGAAATTGCGGAAGTGATCCTGCACGCTGGTTTCCCGGTGGTCATCGACGCGACTTACCTCAAACGCGAACAACGCGACAACGCGGCAAAAATTGCCGAAGCCACCGGCACACCATTCCTGATCCTCGACTGCAACGCACCGCAAGCGGTGATCGAGAGCTGGCTGGCGATTCGTCAGGCCGACAAACAGGATCCGTCTGACGCCACCCTGGCCGTAATCGAAGCGCAGCAGGCCAATCGTGAAGCGCTGACGCCGGAAGAAATCCTGCGCAGCAAACGCGTGCAGACCAACGAATCCGGCACGCTGGACACCGTGGTCGCGCAGATCCGTCAGCGCCTGCCAGGCCTGTAAGAAACTATTTCGGCCGTGAAGCCCTCGCTCGCTTCACGGTCGTCAAATAGTGGCACTATACTGGCGTCATAAAACCAACGGTGATATGACATGAGCCAGCCGAAACTTCTCGACACCCCGCTGTATGCCTTGCTGCACAAAGACGACATCACAGGTTTCAACAAAGAGCGCCCACAGGATGGCCCGATCGACATGGTCGGCGGCGATTTCCGTGGTCTCGATTTACGTGAACTGAACGCCGATGGCGTGGATTTCCGGGACGCGTACTTCCGTTCCGCCGATCTGCGTGGCATCGATTTCCGCAATGCGTCGCTGGAAGGTGCAAGCCTGGCTCACGCACAGATTTCCGGGGCGTATTTCCCGCCGGAGCTGAGCGCTGACGAGATTCTGATGTCGATGAATTTCGGCACGCGTTTGCGTTATCGCACCCGCTGATCGCCTCATTGTTCCCTGACACAACGCCTTCCCTGCAGGAGTGAGCCTGCTCGCGATAGCGGTTTAGAATTCAACACATGTGTGCCTGCAAGTCCGCTATCGCGAGCAGGCTCACTCCTACATTGATTTGTGTTCCCCCCTCCTCATCTGCGCTCGCAGCCCTTAAAAGCGCCCTTTCTTAGAAGCGTTTGCGTTGAATCCGACCAAACAACCACGCTTTTCCTACTGATGGCTACACTCCTGAGAAGCTCGCCCACGCACCATTCGGCCGTCGCAAGGAGGCTTGATGAATGATGAACTGCAACACCTGAAGAATCTTGGCAAGACGTCGGCGCAATGGCTGCATGCCGTGGGCATCCACAGCGCCTCGGACTTGCGTCGCCTGGGCGCAGTGGATGCCTACCGGGCCGTGCGTACCCGCGGGTTTCGCGCATCGAAGGTGTTGTTGTATGCGATTGAAGGCGCGCTGATGGATGTGCACTGGAACGACATCCCCGCCGAACGCAAGGACGCCTTGAACAAGCAGCTTGAAGCCATTTCCTCGCGCCACAAGAACTGAACGGGCATAGACCGTTATGTATTTACTGGGGGAACAATCGGCCTGGGCCGATGCCTTGATCAACCGTTTGCAGAGCTTGCCTGCACTGTGGCTGCGCGATTTGGCGCCTTGCGGGCCGACTCTGGAGCTGGAAGCGTCGGATGATTTGCTCGCGCAATTGCCCGCCGATCAGCTATTCCTGCTCAATGAAGGTGGGATCAGCGGCTGTATCGCCGCCCGCCCGCTGTTTTATTGGCAGGAGGGTGATTTGATCGGCCTCCAGCAAGGTGAGAACTGGGCTGATTGCCGTTTATGCAATGAAGGGGCATTGCGCTTGACGCCCTATCGGCGTGGTGAGTTTTTCCAGCATTTGCATGCCGACACTCATCGGGCAGAGCAGTTTCTGGAGTATCTGCTCGGGCAAATGGCAATCCTTGCCCATGCCGTCGCGGAGCTGAAGCCACGCGAGTTTCGCAGCACCAACGGTTTCAAACGGGTCGAAGCAGGTGAAACCCTGATCAGCCAGGGTGACGTAGCTGACCACGTGTTCGTAATCATCGACGGGCATGCCGAAGCGTTTGTAGACGGGCAGAAAGTTGGCGACGTGCCCAAGGACGAAATTTTTGGTGCTATGGCCGTGTTCACCGGCGAGCCACGCAGTGCCACGGTCATCGCCCGAGAACCGAGCACAATAATGCTGATTCCCGGTGAACAATTCTTGAGCATGACTCGCACCAATCCGAAGATCGCCCACAGCCTGATCGAGAGCATGGCGCGGCGGATCGGCCAGCTGAATCGGCAGATCACACGAATACCCCCACCGGAAAGCCTGCGCTGAACCCTTTGTTTACGGGGTGTTCCGGCCATTTACCAGACGAATTCAAAGAAACGGAAAAACAGTTGTTGACTCGGTAATGAGAATCGCTATGATTATCACAACTGGTCGCGAGATCAGTCGATATTCTGAAAAGCCCTTGGTTCGGACTCTCAGATTATCTCCTCATCAGGCTAATCACGGTTATTTGACCCGGTTTTTACCGGGTCTTTTTTTGCCTGTGGAAAAGTCATTTGCCGAACTGTTTGCGCATCTGCTCGCAGTAATCCTGCTTGGGCGTGGCGGGCGTGTACCAAACGTAATCGGCCATCGCTGCCGTTATCTCGGTGCCCTGCTCTGCCAGCATCAACACCGTCGGGGACTCCGTGGCGCCCAAATCCACAACATGCAACAGCACGCCAACATCCTTGCGCGCATGCCACGCACCGGCCAGCAAGACTGAAGGTGTCGGGGCCGCCAATAGCCCTTCGGCCATACGCCGATCACGTTGTTGCTGAACAGCGAGCATTGCCGGCATCTGTGATTCGGGCAGCAGGCCACAGTGGGAATCGCTGATCTGCTCCAACAATACGGCTTTCACCGACTCAGCATTGCTGCGCTCTCCCTTCAACACGGACGGATTGCGATAGAAGGTTCGAATCTCGTCGCTATCCAGATTTGCCGCCAGTAGCGGATAAGGTTGAGTGAGCGCGAAGCGGACAATCGGCCCATAGAGATTCCAGTCCCAACCGTCCTGCCAGGCCAATGCACCGGGCAGATCAGCGGACGGCGTTTTCGTCTGGCGTGCCTGGTCAACACGAGGCTGCTGGTCCGGCGTGAACATTTCCATTAGAAGACTGCCCTGCGGCCGCTGCTCGCCGAGCGAGCGCAACAGCCACAACTGCGCGGCATGATGATCGGCATTGTCATGCTGCTCACCGATGATCAACCGCTCAGGCTCAGCCAAGCGCTTCACCAGCTGCTGCGCCGTCAGCACTTCGCCGTTGCGTAGATCGCGAATCTCGCCACTGACCGGCGGTGGCGCCACAGCATGCTGACACCCCGCAAGCAACACCACCGCCAACAGCCACATCCCACGCATGCAATCACCTCGATGATCCAGTCAGCGGGCGATAATCAGCGGATGCCCACGCTCCGGGTGCGGCTGCACCAACACTTCGAGACCGAATACGGCCTGGAGCGTGTCCGGTCGCAAAACCTGCTGCGGTGTATCCAGCGCCACCGGATGCCCGCCTTCCAGCAGCAGAATGCGATCACAATAACGCGCCGCCAGATTCAGATCATGCAGGATCACCAATACCGCGGCGCCACGATCAGCAAACTCGCGCACGGCCTGCAGCGTTGTGTGTTGATGCAGCGGATCGAGCATCGACGTCGGCTCATCCAACAGCAGCGTCTGCCCGGCCTGCCCCGGCCAAAGCTGCGCCAGCACCCGCGCCAGATGCACACGCTGACGCTCGCCACCGGACAGCGCCAGATAACTGCGACCGCTCAAGTGCCCGGCATCCGCCGCCGTCAACGCCGCCGCAATGATTTCGTCATCCCGCACCCGACCGCTTTGCCAAGGCAAGCGGCCCATGCCGACCACTTCTTCAACGCGAAAGGCAAAATCCAGGGTCGACACCTGAGGCAACACCGCCAGTCGTTGCGCACGTTGCGGGCCAGTCCAGTGACTCAACGCCTGCCCGTCGAGGGAAACCCCGCCGTTGCTCGCCGCCAACTCGCCGCACAAGGCGCCCAGCAAGGTACTCTTGCCGGCACCGTTCGGCCCCAGCACACCGAGTACTTCACCCGGTTCAAGCTGCAGCGTGACATCGCTGAGCACTGTCTTGCGACCACGCTGAATGTGCAGATCCTGTGCACGTAACATCAGGCGCGCCCTCGTAACAGCAGATAGAGGAAGAACGGCGCACCGATAAACGCGGTGACAATACCGATCGGCAATTCTGCCGGCGCCAGCGCCAATCGCGCGACCAGATCAGCCAACAGCAACAGGCTCGCCCCCGCCAACACCGATGCCGGCAGCAAGACTTTGTGATCCGGCCCCGCCAGCAAGCGCACCAGATGCGGCACCACCAGCCCGACAAAACCGATCATCCCGGCTGCCGCCACTGCGGCGCCAACCCCCAGCGCCGTACAAAACACTAATTCACGCTTGAGCCGCTCGACATCGATGCCTAAATGTCCGGCCTCGGATTCTCCGAGCAGCAAGGCATTCAGCGCTTTCGCCCGACGCGGCAACCACAATGCGACACCGGCGCTGATGATCAGCAAAGGCCACAGCCGCGCGTAACTGGCGCCATTGAGGCTGCCAAGGTTCCAGAAGGTCAGCGTGCGCAGCGTCGCGTCATCCGCCAGATAAGTGAACAAGCCGACGGCCGAACTGGCCAGCGCCGTCAGGGCAATCCCCGCGAGCAACATGGTTGCAACATTGGTCTGGCCGTTGCGTCGCCCCAGTCGATAGACCAGCGCCGTCACCCCTAACCCACCGAGAAACGCACAGACCGACAACAGATACGGTCCAAACCATTCCGGCAGACCGCCGAAAAACGAGCCACCAACAATCGCGATCGCCGCGCCCAATGCCGCGCCGCTGGAAACGCCGACCAGCCCCGGATCCGCTAACGGGTTACGAAACAAGCCCTGCATTGCCACACCGGACAACGCCAACACACCGCCGACCGCCAGCCCGAGCAAAGTACGCGGCAAACGAATCTGCCCCAGGATCAGCTCCGCCTGCTCCAGACCGTCCGGTGCCAGCGGCAGGCCGAGCATGCGTAACGCCGCGCGTAATGTATCGAACAGCGGCAGGCTGACCGGCCCCAACGCCAGCGACAGCCAGATCGCCAGCAAACACAGCAGTGTCAGGCCAATGAACAAGGCACGGGGTTTTACCAGTGTGGTCATTGGCCGCTCTTGGCCGGGTAGAAACCGTCAGTCAGGCTTTTCAGCGCCGCCGGCAAACGTGGCCCGAGGCCGCCGACCAGCAAAGTCGGGTCAAGCTCCAGCACGCGCCCGGCCTTGGCCGCGCGGCTGGAACTGAGAATCGGATTTTCCTTGAACAGCGCTGCTTTCGCCGGCTCACCGGTCAACGCACGGTCGGCGAACACCAGCACTTCAGGATCGAGGCTGGCGAGGGATTCCACGGAGAACGGTTTGTAACCGGTGTGCGTCGCCAGGTTACGCCCCCCGGCCTGCTGCAACAGCCAGTCGGCGGCAGTGTCCTTGCCGGCGATCAACGGTTTGCCGCCCGCATGCCCGAGCAACAGCAACACGCCCGGCGCCTTTTGTTTGCTCTGCACTTGAACAACACGCGCCTTCTGCGCATCGAGCTGCTGTTGATAAGTTTGCAGCAACTGCGCAGCCTTCGGCTCGGCGCCGAGCAATTGGCCCAAATGAGTAACGTTTTTCTCCAGCGTCGGCAGATCCGGTTGAGCCGAGAACAACACCACCTGAACCTTGGCCGCTTTGACTTGCGACAGAACCGGCGGCGGGCCCATTTCTTCAGTGCCAATCAAGATATCCGGACGCAGACTGAGAATGCCCTCAGCCGAAAGGCTGCGCTGATAACCAATGCTCGGCAGCGCCTTCAACGACTCCGGGTGCTGGCTGGTGGTATCGACGCCGACCAGTTTCGATTCGCCGCCCAACGCACTGACCCACTCCGACAGCGCACCGCCGGCACTGACCCAACGTTGCGGCAAATCAGCCGCTGCAGCCTGGTGGCTGACCAAAAGTCCGACACACAGCGCGGCAACGCGGGTACTCAGGCGCATACACAGCTTCCTTGAATAAGGTTTTTCCCGGGCATCAGGATGGCAGGCCAAGTATCCTCGACATCTGCCAGACGCCTGCGGGTGAAGGCCGCCATTTGATAATTGTTTGCATTTAAACGTCAAGCTCGGACATATCCAGACACGAGCGGACACTAGAGGATAGTCATGAAGTTTCTCTGCGCGGGCGCCGACCTGGCTGAAGCGAAAAGCCGTGGTTTTGAGATCGACGGCAACAAACTGTTCGCCGTGCGCCGCAGCGGCCAGGCGTATGTCTACCTCAATCGCTGCCCGCATCGCGGCGTCGGGCTGGAATGGCAGCCAGACCAGTTTCTCGACCCGAGCAACAGCCTGATCCAGTGCGCCACCCACGGCGCACTGTTTCTGATCGAGGACGGCGAATGCGTCGCTGGCCCCTGCGCCGGGCAATCACTCACCGCCATCCCCTGCCGCGAAGACGCCCAAGGCCTGTGGATCGATGTTTAACCGTTGAGTAACACGTCGAGACGCCGGTCGATGACCATCTCTTCATGGTCCAGCCGCACGCCATACGCCAGCACCTCAACGCCGCAGGCCACTGCTTCGAGAAGTGCATCGGCGTACGCCGAATCGATTTCCTTCGCCGGCCGCACCGCGTCAATCCCGCTCAGATTGACGCAGTACAACTGCACCGCGCGAATCCCGTCCCGTGCCAGATGCGCCAACTCCCGCAGATGCTTGGCGCCACGCTGGGTCACGGCATCGGGAAATGCTGCCACCGCAGTACCGTCGAAGCCCAGGGTGACGCTTTTCACCTCTACATAGGCCGGGCCACTCGGGTATTCGAGACGGAAATCGATACGGCTCTTTTCCTGCCCGTAAGCGACTTCACGTTTCAACGCGGTAAAGCCGTTCAGCTCGCTGATGACACCCGCCTGCAACGCCTCTTCGACCAGTCCATTAGCCCGCGCTGTATTCACGCAAAACAACCGGCCTTGCGGGGTTTCACCGATTTCCCATGTACCGGGCAACTTACGTTTCGGATCGTTGGAGCGACTGAACCAGACCTGCCCACCCTCGACCTGACAATTGAGCATCGAACCGGTGTTCGGGCAGTGAATGGTCAGCAACTCGCCGCCAACGGTTTCGATATCGGCGAGAAAACGCTTGTAACGCCGGATCAGTCGCGCCTCTTCCAGAGGTGGATAAAAGCGCATCAGCCTTGCCAGCTCTTCAAGCCACGGGCGATTCGCTCCACCGCTTCCTGTAAGCGCGGGAGGTTTTGCGTGTAGGCAAAACGCACATGGTGACTGGCCTGATAGCGACCGAAATCCAGACCCGGGGTGAACGCCACATGCTCGGTTTCGAGGAAATGTCGGCAGAACGCGAAGGCATCGCCGCCGAACTGGCTGATATCGGCGTAGAGATAGAAAGCGCCTTCCGGCTCCACGGCGATGTTGAAACCCAACTCGCGCAACGCTGGCAGGAGGAAATCCCGGCGACGGCCGAATTCGGCACGACGCTCTTCAAGAATCGCAATAGTATCCGGCTCGAAACAGGCCAACGCCGCATATTGCGCCATGCTCGGTGCACTGATGTAGAGGTTCTGCGCGAGTTTTTCCAGCTCGCTGACCGCCGCGTCCGGCGCCACCAGCCAGCCGAGACGCCAGCCGGTCATGCCGAAATACTTGGAGAAACTGTTCAACACAAAAGCGCTGTCATCGACTTCCAGCACGCTGGCGGCATCGGTGCCGTAGGTCAGACCGTGATAGATCTCGTCCACCACCAGATGCCCGTGTTTCGCCTTGATGGCTGTGGATAACCCGGCCAGCTCATCGCGTGTCAGGATCGTCCCGGTCGGGTTGGCCGGCGAAGCCACCAGTGCGCCGACGCTGTCGTGATCCCAATGCCGCTCGACCAGATCAGGAGTCAGTTGATAACGCACGTCCGGACCCACCGGCACCAACTGCGCCGCACCTTCGACCAAACGCAGGAAGTGCCGGTTGCACGGGTAACCCGGATCCGCCAGCAGCCAGTGTTTACCGGGATCGACCAGCAACGCGCTGGCCAGCAACAGCGCACCGGAACCGCCCGGTGTAATCAGAATCCGCCGTGGGTCGATATTCAAGCCATAACGCGATTGATAAAACCCGGCGATTGCCTCGCGCAGTTCCGGAATGCCGCGCGCAGCGGTGTAACGGGTCTTGCCCGCCGTCAGCGCCGCTTGCCCGGCACGAATGATCGGTTCAGCGGTAGTGAAGTCTGGCTCACCGATTTCCAGATGGATGACATCATGACCTTCAGCCTGTAACTCATTGGCCCGCGCCAGCAGCGCCATCACATGGAACGGTTCGATCGCACGACTGCGCGCACTGTAAGGCTGAGCCATTGGTTTTCCTTCGGCAGGGAAAAAGAGACGATTCTACCCATCTGCCGGAACGAGCGAGAACCCGCAGCGGTCACAGCCTCAAGAACGCTGGACTGTAACGATACGCACGTACGCTCCAGGATTGACTAAAATCAGTGATTGAACAGGTCTTCAACACCACCAGACACGGCTTGCCAAACATTTGCAAGCGCCACCCGCCGGGGCCTCGACATCCGGGAGTAGCGCAGGCCGATTTGATCTGGTAAGTTCGCCCGCTTGCAGCCGCAGGGCCGGCAGGTGTCGGTGATGGAGCAATCCTGCGCAATGGATTACAAGAGTAGAGGCGGTCCATTTCATGCCCACCCAAGCAAAGCAACAGCAGCAAACGGCGATCAGCGGCTTCGAACCTTATGTTCAGGCCAAAGACGAAGAGTACATGGGCAAACCCATGCGCGCGCACTTCACCAAGATCCTGACCAAGTGGAAACTGGACTTGATGCAGGAAGTCGACCGAACTGTTGATCACATGAAGGACGAAGCGGCCAACTTTCCCGACCCGGCCGACCGTGCCAGTCAGGAAGAAGAGTTCGCCCTTGAACTGCGTGCCCGTGATCGCGAGCGCAAGCTGATCAAGAAGATCGACAAGACACTGCAACTGATCGAAGACGGCGAATACGGCTGGTGCGATTCGTGCGGCATCGAGATCGGCGTCAAGCGCCTTGAAGCCCGTCCTACTGCCGACATGTGCGTCGACTGCAAGAACCTGGCTGAGATCAAGGAAAAGCAGGTCGGCAAGTAATCTCGACCTGAACGAAAAACGGAGCGTGCGAACGCTCCGTTTTTGTTTCTGCCTTTTGCCTTTTGTAGGAGTGAGCCTGCTCGCGAAATCGGTGTGTCATTCAGCATTTAATCGTCTGAAATTACGCTATCGCGAGCAGGCTCGCTCCCACAGGTTGACCTGCGTATAGCCTGAAAAGTAGCTTCGTCTCCATGACTGCCAAAACATCCCCCGCCTACATCGGCCGCTTCGCCCCAACCCCGAGTGGCCACCTGCACTTCGGTTCGCTGGTTGCCGCCCTCGCCTCCTACCTCGACGCCCGTTCGGTCGGTGGTCGCTGGCTGGTGCGCATGGAAGATCTCGATCCGCCCCGTGAAGAACCCGGTGCGCAGGTGGCGATCCTCAAGGCGCTGGAGAGTTACGGCTTTGAATGGGACGGCGACATGGTGCGCCAGAGCGATCGCCACGATGCTTACGCCGAAGTGCTCAACAGCCTGTTCAATCATGGCCTGGCCTACGCTTGCACCTGCTCGCGCAAACAGCTCGAAGCGTACAACGGCATCTATCCGGGCCTGTGCCGCAATGCCGGTCACGATCAGCAAGACGCGGCGATCCGCCTGCGCGTGCCGGAACTGGAATACCACTTCATCGATCGTGTTCAGGGCGAATACCGCCAGCATCTGGGCCGCGACGTCGGCGATTTCGTGATCCGTCGCCGCGACGGCCTCTACGCCTATCAACTGGCCGTGGTCCTCGATGATGCCTGGCAAGGCGTCACCGACATCGTGCGCGGTGCCGACCTGCTCGACTCGACCCCACGCCAACTCTATCTGCAAGAATTGCTCGGCTTGCGCCAACCGCGTTACCTGCACTTGCCGCTGATTATCCAACCGGACGGCAACAAGCTCGGCAAGTCCTACCGCTCGCCGCCGCTACAAGCCGATCAAGCCACGCCATTGTTGCTGCGAGCCCTGCGCGCACTGGGGCAAAACCCAGGCGCCGAACTGGCTCACGCCTCGCCGCAAGAGTTGCTGGCGTGGGGCAGCGCACACTGGGATGCCACACAGATCCCGCGCACACTGACGCTGCCCGAAGCGCAACTGCTATGACGACACTTGCAGTCGTGCGCCCATCCGTTACCATCGCCGCACGTTTTCGGGCACGCGCATAAAAAAGAGAGGCCGGGATGTACATCTATCGCTTGGTCCTGCTTTTAGTCGTGGGGATCTACCTGTTTTCCCCCGCCATCATGGATTGGTGGATCGACGCTACGGGCGCCTGGTATCGCCCGTATCTGCTCTGGCTGATCCTCATAGTCGTGACCTTCATCCTGCAGAGCCAAAAAGATGCCGATGAGCTTTAGCCTGACCCAGATGATCCTGGTCAGCGCCGCGTACCTGGCGGTGCTGTTCGGCGTTGCCTGGATCAGCGAACGGGGCATGATCCCGCGCGCGATCATTCGCCACCCGTTGACCTACACCCTGTCACTGGGTGTTTACGCCAGTGCCTGGGCGTTTTACGGCACGGTCGGCCTCGCCTATCAGTACGGCTACGGCTTTCTCTCCAGTTACCTCGGCGTGTCCGGCGCGTTTCTGCTGGCGCCGGTGTTGCTTTATCCGATCCTGAAGATCACCCGCACCTATCAACTGTCGTCGCTGGCGGATCTGTTCGCGTTCCGCTTTCGCAGCACCTGGGCCGGCGCGCTGACCACGATTTTCATGCTGATCGGCGTACTGCCGCTGTTGGCGTTGCAGATTCAGGCGGTGGCCGACTCCATCGGCATTCTGACCGGCGAGCCGATCCAGAGCCGCGTGGCGTTGGCGTTCTGTGCGCTGATCATTCTGTTCACGATTTTTTTTGGTTCCCGGCATATCGCTACCCGTGAGAAGCACGAAGGACTGGTATTTGCGATCGCCTTTGAGTCGGTGATCAAACTGATCGCTCTCGGCGGCGTCGGTTTGTATGCGCTGTATGGTGTGTTCGACGGCCCGCAGCAACTTGAGCTGTGGCTGCTGCAGAACCAGACCGCCCTCGCCGCCCTGCACACGCCATTGCAGGAAGGCCCGTGGCGCACGTTGCTGCTGGTGTTCTTCGCCTCGGCGATCGTGATGCCGCACATGTATCACATGACCTTTACCGAAAACCTCAATCCGCGCTCGCTGGTCAGTGCGAGCTGGGGTTTGCCGCTGTTCCTGCTGCTGATGAGTCTGGCAGTACCACTGATCCTCTGGGCCGGGCTCAAGCTCGGTGCAACGACCAATCCGGAATACTTCACCCTCGGCATCGGCATCGCCGCCAACAGCAAACCGCTGGCCTTGCTGGCTTACGTCGGTGGCTTATCGGCGGCCAGCGGATTGATCATTGTGACCACGCTCGCGTTGTCGGGCATGGCGCTGAACCACTTGGTGCTGCCGCTTTATCAACCGCCGGCCGAAGGCAATATCTACCGTTGGCTGAAGTGGACCCGCCGCGCGCTGATCGTCGCGATCATCATGGCTGGTTTCGGTTTCTATCTGATGCTCGGCGCCGAACAGGATCTGGCCAACCTCGGCATCGTTGCGTTTGTGGCGACCCTGCAATTCCTGCCCGGCGTGTTGTCGGTGCTGTACTGGCCGACCGCCAACCGGCGCGGCTTTATCGCCGGTCTGCTGGCGGGGATTCTGGTCTGGGTAGTGACCATGCTGCTGCCGCTGGTCGGCAATCTGCAGGGTTTCTACATCCCGCTGCTGAACATGATTTACGTACTCGACGACACCAGTTGGCACATGGCGGCCATCGCCTCGCTCGCCGCCAACGTCTTGATGTTCACGCTGATCTCGCTGTTCACCAACGCCAGCCCCGAAGAAGCCAGCGCCGCCGAAGCCTGCGCTGTGGATAACGTCCGGCGCCCGCAACGCCGCGAACTGCACGCTGCCTCGCCCCAGGAATTCGCCACACAACTGGCGAAACCGTTGGGCGCCAAGGCTGCGCAGAAGGAGGTCGAGCAAGCGCTGCGTGACCTCTATCTGCCTTTCGACGAACGCCGCCCGTACGCCTTGCGTCGTTTGCGCGACCGCATCGAAGCCAACCTCTCCGGCCTGATGGGCCCGAGCGTGGCGCAGGACATGGTCGAAACCTTCCTGCCCTACAAGGCCGGCGGCGAAAACTATGTGACCGAAGACATCCACTTCATCGAAAGCCGTCTCGAGGATTACCACTCGCGCCTCACAGGCCTGGCCGCCGAACTCGATGCCCTGCGTCGTTACCACCGCCAGACCTTGCAGGAACTGCCGATGGGCGTCTGCTCGCTGGCCAAGGATCAAGAGATCCTGATGTGGAACAAGGCCATGGAAGAACTCACCGGGATCGCCGCGCAGCGTGTGGTCGGTTCACGCCTGAGCACTATCGGCGAGCCGTGGAAGGAATTGCTGCAAGGCTTCATCAACCTGCCCGACGAGCATTTGCACAAACAACATCTGGCCCTCGACGGTCAGACGCGCTGGCTGAACCTGCACAAAGCCGCCATCGATGAGCCATTGGCGCCGGGTAACAGTGGCTTGGTGTTACTGGTCGAGGATTTGACCGAAACCCAGATGCTCGAAGACAAACTGGTGCACTCCGAGCGCCTGGCCAGCATCGGTCGCCTCGCGGCCGGTGTGGCCCACGAAATCGGCAACCCGATCACCGGCATCGCTTGCCTGGCGCAGAACCTGCGCGAAGAGCGTGAAGACGACGGCGAACTGACGGAAATCAGCGGGCAGATTCTTGAACAGACCAAACGCGTGTCACGCATCGTCCAGTCGCTGATGAGCTTCGCTCACGCCGGCAGCCATCAGCACAGCGATGAACCCGTTTGTCTGGCCGAAGTTGCCCAGGATGCTATTGGCCTGCTGGCGCTGAACCGACGCAATTTCGAAGTGCAGTTCTACAACCTGTGCGACCCCGATCACTGGGTCGAAGGTGACCCGCAGCGGCTCGCCCAGGTACTGATCAATCTGCTCTCCAACGCCCGCGACGCCTCGCCGCCGCACAGTGCGGTGCGGGTCAAGAGCGAAGCCGGCGAACACACGGTCGATCTGATCGTGGAGGACGAAGGCAGCGGAATTCCGAAGAACATCATGGACCGATTGTTCGAACCCTTCTTCACCACCAAGGATCCTGGCGAAGGCACCGGTCTGGGCCTTGCACTGGTCTATTCCATCGTTGAAGAGCATTATGGACAAATCACCATCGACAGCCCGGCTGATGTACAAAGCCAACGCGGCACCCGTATCCGGGTGACCTTACCGCGTCATGTCGAAGCGACGTCCGCTGTGAACTGAGACCGTCGAGAGTATCGAATCAATGCCGCACATTTTGATCGTCGAAGACGAAACAATTATCCGCTCCGCCTTGCGCCGCCTGCTGGAACGTAATCAGTACCAGGTCAGCGAAGCCGGTTCAGTGCAGGAAGCACAAGAACGCTTCACCATTCCTACGTTCGATCTGATCGTCAGCGATCTGCGCTTGCCGGGTGCGCCGGGCACCGAGCTGATCAAGCTCGGCCAGGGCACACCGGTGCTGATCATGACCAGTTACGCCAGCCTGCGCTCGGCGGTCGACTCGATGAAGATGGGCGCGGTGGACTACATCGCCAAGCCTTTCGACCACGATGAAATGCTTCAGGCTGTCGCGCGGATCCTGCGTGATCGCCAATCGGCACCGGCGGCCGGCGAAGCGGTTGCCAGCAAACCGGCCAATGGCAGCGGTAAATCCGCCGTCGACAACAGCAACGGCGAAATCGGCATCATCGGCTCCTGCCCGCCGATGCAGGATCTGTACAGCAAGATCCGCAAAGTCGCGCCGACCGATTCCAATGTGTTGATCCAGGGCGAGTCCGGCACCGGTAAGGAACTGGTGGCCCGCGCCCTGCACAACCTCTCGAAACGTGCCAAGGCGCCGATGATTTCGGTGAACTGCGCAGCCATTCCGGAAAGCCTGATCGAGTCCGAACTGTTCGGCCATGAGAAAGGCGCATTCACTGGCGCCAGCGCCGGGCGTGCCGGTCTGGTTGAAGCGGCGGACGGCGGCACCTTGTTCCTTGACGAAATCGGTGAGCTGCCACTGGAAGCCCAGGCCCGCCTGCTGCGCGTGTTGCAGGAAGGCGAGATTCGCCGGGTTGGCTCGGTGCAGTCGCAGAAAGTCGATGTGCGCCTGATCGCGGCGACTCACCGGGATCTCAAGAGCCTGGCGAAAATCGGCCAGTTCCGTGAAGACCTTTATTACCGTCTGCATGTGATCGCACTGAAACTGCCGGCCTTGCGCGAGCGCGGTGCCGACGTCAATGAGATCGCCACGGCTTTCCTCGCTCGCCAGAGCGCGCGCATCAACCGTACCGACCTTAAGTTTGCTGCGGATGCCGAACAGGCGATCCGGCATTATTCCTGGCCGGGTAACGTGCGTGAGCTGGAGAACGCGGTCGAGCGCGCAGTGATTCTGAGCGAAAGCCCGGAAATCTCCGCCGATCTGCTGGGCATCGATATCGAGCTGAGCGATCTGGAAGACGACGAGTTCATCGGTCTGCCACCGCAAACGGGCGGTAACGCCAGCAACAGCAGCCATGAGCCGACCGAAGACCTGTCGCTGGAAGACTACTTCCAGCACTTCGTCCTCGAGCATCAGGACCACATGACCGAGACCGAACTGGCGCGCAAACTGGGCGTCAGCCGTAAATGCCTGTGGGAACGCCGTCAGCGTCTGGGCATTCCGCGGCGCAAGACCGGGGTCGCCAGCGAGAGCTGAACGTTACCTGTCGAGTGTGCGGGTAACGCTTGAAGATGTGAAAAAACTGTTACCTCAGTCGATTCACGTAACAGAAGCCGGGGTTATCGGTAACGAAACCCCGGCTTTTTTTCGCCCCGACAAAACGGTTATATCGACCTAACCCCTTGTTTTATTGGGTTTCGCAAAAGTTGGCACGGCACCTGCTATATGTTCAGTACAAGAACAATAACAAGCAATGCACAAGACAATAAAAATAAGACGAATCGACTCACGCACAATAAAAACAAGACGGCGAGAGGCGCAGCTAACTGATTCTTTTGGAGAGGCGTTGTATTTGGGGCTTGCCCCACGACCAGGCCGAGAACAACAAAAACTGTCCTAAGACAGAGCCTGTACTGGTTGGATCGAGAGATCACTGCAATTCAGCGACCAAAGCAATCCGTTTGCTCTTGGCTCCCGATTGGGAGGGTCACGAGGGAAACACTTCGTGGCGAGGGCACTCAACAAAAACAAGAAGCCCGAATCAATAATAAAAAGAGCACGCAACTACTTCTTGGGGAGCTTCGGCTCCCCTTGTAGTTTCTCCTCGTAGCAAAATCCCCCCTTTTTACCGTGCGCGATGCCTGTAGCCTGCGGCTTGCAGCTCAAATCGGCCGTGTCCTACACCATCCCCCGACTAAATGCTAGAATCTGCGCCCATCATGCGGTCATTCTTTGGTATGGCCGAACATTCCTTCAAACAGTGCATCCCATGCTGAAGAAGTTGTTCCAGTCATTCCGAGCTCCCGTGCGTCGTACGCAACACATCCGCAGCACCCCTGAAGTGCTCAACAGCGGCCAACATTCGCTGCAGAAAACGCAATTCAGCCGCTATGCGGTGAATATCGTCGAACGCCTGCAAGGTGCCGGTTACCAGGCTTATCTGGTCGGCGGTTGCGTGCGTGACATGCTGCTGGGCATCACGCCCAAGGATTTCGACGTCGCCACCAGCGCCACCCCCGAGCAAGTCCGTGCCGAATTCCGCAATGCGCGGATCATCGGTCGCCGCTTCAAATTGGTGCATATCCATTTCGGCCGCGAAATCATCGAAGTCGCGACCTTCCGCGCCAACCACCCGGTCAACGAAGACGACGAAGACAGCAATCAGTCTTCGCGTAACGAGAGCGGGCGGATTCTGCGCGACAACGTTTACGGCACCCTGGAAGAAGACGCGCAACGCCGCGACTTCACCATCAACGCCCTGTATTACGATCCGGTCAGCGAGCGCATCCTCGATTACGCCAACGGCGTACACGATATCCGCAACCACCTGATCCGCTTGATCGGTGATCCGAAGCAGCGTTACCAGGAAGACCCGGTGCGCATGCTGCGCGCGGTGCGTTTCGCCGCCAAGCTCAATTTCGGCATTGAAAAGCACACCGTGCAGCCGATCCGTGAACTGGCGCCAATGCTGCGCGAGATCCCGTCGGCGCGTCTGTTCGAAGAAGTGCTCAAGCTGTTCCTCTCCGGGCACGGCGCGATCACTTTCGAAATGCTGGTTGATCTGCAGCTGTTCGCCCCATTGTTCCCGGCCAGTGCCGATGCGCTGGAACACAACCCGGAGTACACGCACACGCTGATCAGCGAAGCGCTGACCAACACCGACCTGCGCATCAAGCAGAACAAACCGGTGACCCCGGCGTTCCTGTTTGCCGCGCTGTTGTGGCCTGCTTTGCCGGCCCGCGTGCTGCGTCTGCAAGAACGTGGCATGCCGCCGATTCCGGCGATGCAGGAAGGCGCTCACGAACTGATCGCCGAACAGTGCCAGCGCATTGCGATTCCGAAGCGTTTTACCATGCCGATCCGCGAGATCTGGGACATGCAGGAGCGTCTGCCACGGCGCAGCGGCAAACGTGCCGACCTGTTGCTGGACAACCCGCGTTTCCGTGCCGGTTACGACTTCCTGCTGCTGCGTGAAAGCGCTGGCGAGGAAACCGATGGCCTGGGCGAATGGTGGACGGATTATCAGGACGCCAACGACAGCGAGCGCCGCGACATGATCCGCGACCTCAGCGGTAAAGGTGATGACGCCAGTGGCGCGCCGCGCAAACGTCGCCGCAGCAGCGGTTCCAAGCGCAAACGCGCCGGCGCACCGAGCGCTTCGACAGGCGAGTAAAGGCATGGAACGCATCTACATCGGCATGGGCAGCAACCTCGCTGACCCGGCCGAACAGTTGCGCAGCGCCGTCGAGGCGCTGGGGCAATTGCCGCAGACCCTGCTCGCTGGCGTTTCTGCCTTTTATCAAAGCGATTCATTGCTGCCGGGCCAGCCGCGTTACACCAACGCGGTCGCGGCGCTCGACAGCGATCTTGCGCCGATTGCACTGCTCGACGCGCTGCAAGCCATCGAAAACGATCAAGGTCGCGAACGCCTTGAGCGTTGGGGGCCTCGTACGCTGGATCTGGATATTCTGCTGTTCGGCGATCAACTGATCGACGAGCCGCGCCTGAAAGTCCCGCATTACCAGATTCAGGAACGCGCGTTCGTGTTGTATCCGCTCGCCGAACTGGCCCCACAGGACCTGCGCCTGGCCGATGGCCGCAACCTCTCCGATCTGCTGGCAGCCTGCCCGTTCGTCGGCTTGGAACGCCTCCCCCACGCCTGACATAAATCCCTTGTAGGAGCTGCGGAACGCTGCGATCTTTTGATCTTCAAAATCAAGATCAAAAAATCGCAGCGTTCCGCAGCTCCTACAGCAATAGCTTTCCATATCCAGATTTATTGTCGGACAAAAAACCCTCGAATCAGGCCCGCCGCGCCGCTGAATCGCATCAGTAACGGCGGTAACACTCCCCTCGTAACAATGCGGTAACACACGCAATTGACTTCCTGTTGGCTCATCACGACTATAGGCGTCCCGCTGCCGCCAACCCGGCACATACGGGCGCAATCCAGGCCTTATAAGCACGACAAAAGAGCGTGCGCCTGAGTAGATGAAGAATCACGCGCGTTACTCGCAGTAGTTTCCAGAGCGCCTGAACGAGGATTTTTTACATGCCAGCCATCACCCTGACCACGCTCCAGAGCCTCAAGCAGAAAGGTGAAAAGATCACCATGCTGACCTGCTATGACGCGACCTTCGCCCACGCCTGTAATGAGGCCGGTGTCGAAGTGCTGCTGGTGGGCGACTCCCTCGGCATGGTCCTGCAAGGTCACGACAGCACGTTGCCGGTGACCACCGCAGAAATGGCCTACCACACCGCTTGCGTCAAACGCGGCAACACTGATGCCCTGATCCTCGCCGACCTGCCGTTCATGGCCAACGCCACCCTTGAACAAACCATGACCAACAGCGCCATGCTGATGCAGGCCGGTGCGCACATGGTCAAGGTCGAAGGTCAGTTGTGGCTCGCCGAGTCGATCCGTCTGCTCGCCGAACGCGGTGTACCGGTGTGCGCGCACATGGGCCTGACCCCGCAAGCGGTGAACATTCTTGGCGGCTATAAAGTGCAGGGTCGCAACGAGAACCAGGCACGGCAGATGCGCGCTGACGCGATTTCGCTGGAACAGGCCGGTGCGGCGATGCTGCTGCTCGAATGCGTGCCGAGTGAACTGGCCGCTGAAATCAGCCAGGCAGTGAAGATTCCGGTGATCGGGATCGGCGCCGGTAACGCCACCGACGGTCAGGTATTGGTATTGCACGACATGCTCGGCCTGTCGATCACTGGTCGCGTGCCGAAGTTCGTGAAGAACTTCATGCAGGGCCAGGACAGCATCCAGTCCGCGCTGAAGGCTTACGTCAACGAAGTCAAAGCCACCACGTTCCCTGGCATCGAACACGGATTCTCTGCATGAACACCGTTAAAACCGTACGCGAACTGCGCGCCGCTGTCGCCCGCGCCCGCAGCGAAGGCAAGCGCATCGGCTTCGTGCCGACCATGGGCAATCTGCACAGCGGTCACGTTGCACTGATCACCAAAGCCACGCAACGTGTGGATTTCGTGGTCGCGAGCATTTTCGTCAATCCGCTGCAATTCGGCGCCGGTGAAGACCTCGATAAATACCCGCGCACGTTGGCAGCGGATCAGGAGAAGCTGCTCGAAGCCGGTTGCTCCCTGCTCTTCGCCCCGACGGTCGAAGAAATGTACCCCGACGGCATGGCCGGGCAGACTCGGGTCAGCGTGCCGCAATTGTCCGAAGGCCTGTGCGGCGCCAGCCGTCCGGGGCACTTTGAAGGCGTGGCGACCGTGGTCAGCAAGCTGTTCAACATGGTCCAGCCGGATTTGGCGATTTTCGGCCAGAAGGATTATCAGCAACTGGCCGTGATCCGTGCCCTGGTGCACGACTTGAACATGCCGATCCAGATCATTGGCGAACCGACTGTGCGTGCCGCCGACGGCCTGGCGCTGTCCTCGCGCAATGGCTTCCTCAGCGAAGAACAACGTGCGGTGGCCCCGGTGGTTTATCGCAGCCTGAGCAACATTGCCGAGTCGATCAAGCAAGGCGAACGGGATTTCCCGGCGTTGATCAGTGCTCAGCAGCAACTGCTGGAGGCATCTGGGTTGCGTCCGGATTACCTGGAAATCCGCCACGCCCTGACCCTGCGTCCGGCGACGGCTGAAGACCGTGATCTGGTGATTCTGGTGGCCGCATTCCTCGGCACCACGCGGTTGATCGATAACCTGCACCTGAATCTCGATACCCCGGTTTAACCTACACCGCAATACCCCCTGTAGGAGTGAGCCTGCTCGCGATAGCGGTGTGTCAGTCAGCATTAGTGTTGAATGACACACCGCTATCGCGAGCAGGCTCACTCCTACAGTGTTTTTCAGCGTCATGAAGATTGCATTCCAGCTGTATTGCCGCCCTCAAAGCCTTCGGGCACACTGCCCGCCGTTCGATTCCAACCCGGGAAAACCCTCATGCACGCGATCATGCTCAAGGCCAAACTGCACCGCGCCGAAGTCACTCATGCGGTGCTCGATTACGAAGGTTCGTGCGCCATCGATGGCGAGTGGCTGGACTTGTCCGGCATCCGTGAATACGAGCAGATCCAGATTTACAACGTCGACAACGGCGAGCGTTTCACCACCTACGCGATTCGTGGTGAAGAGGGTTCGCGGATGATCTCCGTCAACGGCGCCGCTGCACACAAGGCCAAGGTTGGCGACCGCGTGATCATTTGTGCCTACGCCCATTACAGCGAAGCCGAGCTGGTCAATTTCAAGCCGCGCATGCTTTACATGGCGCCGGGCAATGAGCTGAGCCACACCAGCAACGCCATCCCGGTTCAGCTCGCCTGATCGCGAAACCGCCCCGCTCCCCCTCCGTTTGTCGGCCAGTTCCCGGTCTCGATGTTAAAAAAGTACAGGGATCTGGTCAGACAAAGTCAAGACAGAACGCAGCGCGAGGTTTACTGTATTCGCCCTGTGTCCAGAAATCGTGTCGACGCAGTTGATCCCATGCCCAAACATGGCGTGCCGGGTCTGTTCAGTGTTCAAAAGGCCGTTCAAGTAAAAAGGAAAACCGCAGCGATGGCGTATTACCTCACTCCTCAAGACGTTACCGCTCTGCCCGCCTGGCAAGCGTTGAAAGATCACCGCCAAGCCATGCAGGATTTCAGCATGCGCGAAGCCTTCAACGCCGATCCGCAGCGCTTCAACCAGTTCACCCTCAGCAGCTGCGGACTGTTTCTCGATTATTCGAAGAATTTGATCAACGCCCAGACCCGCAACCTGCTGGTCGGTCTGGCCAATGAAGTCGATCTCAAAGGCGCCATCAAAGCGCTGTTTGAAGGCGAAATCGTCAACACTTCCGAAGGCCGCCCGGCGCTGCACACCGCCCTGCGCCGCCCGGTAGGCGACAAGCTGTCGGTCAATGGCGTCAACGTGATGCCGGAAGTCCACAAGGTTCTGAACCAGATTACCGATCTGGTCGGCCGCATCCACGACGGTCTGTGGCGTGGTTACACCGAGAAGCCGATCACCGACGTGGTCAACATCGGCATCGGTGGCTCGTTCCTCGGCCCTGAGCTGGTCTCCGAAGCACTGCTGTCGTACGCGCAGAAAGGCGTGCGTTGCCATTATCTGGCGAACATCGACGGCAGCGAATTCCACGAGCTGACGCAAAAGCTGCGCGCCGAGACCACGCTGTTCATTGTTTCGTCGAAGTCGTTCAACACCCTCGAAACCCTGAAGAACGCTCAGGCTGCTCGTGCCTGGTACCTGGCACAGGGCGGTTCGGAAGCCGAGCTGTATCGTCACTTCATCGCTGTATCGAGCAACAACGCGGCAGCCGTGGCGTTCGGTATCCGTGAAGAAAACATCTTCCCGATGTGGGACTGGGTTGGCGGTCGTTACTCGCTGTGGTCGGCCATCGGTTTGCCGATTGCCCTGGCCATCGGCATGTCCAACTTCAAGGAGCTGCTGTCCGGTGCCTACACCATGGACCAGCATTTCCAGACCGCGCCGTTCGAACAGAACATGCCGGTGCTGCTGGCCCTGCTCGGTGTCTGGTACGGCAACTTCTGGGGCGCGCAAAGCCACGCGATCCTGCCGTACGACCACTACCTGCGCAACATCACCAAGCACTTGCAACAGCTGGACATGGAATCCAACGGCAAGAGCGTGCGTCAGGACGGCACGCCGGTGTCGACCGATACCGGTCCGGTGATCTGGGGCGGCGTCGGCTGCAACGGTCAGCACGCCTACCACCAGTTGCTGCATCAAGGTTCGCAGTTGATCCCGGCCGACTTCATCGTGCCGATCGTCAGCTTCAACCCGGTCTCCGACCACCATCAGTGGCTGTACGCCAACTGCTTGTCGCAGAGCCAGGCGCTGATGCTCGGCAAGACCCTGCCGGAAGCCGAGCAGGAATTGCGCGACAAGGGCATGAGCGAAGAGCAGGTGCACAAACTCGCGCCGCACAAGGTGATCCCGGGCAACCGCCCGAGCAACACCATCGTGGTCGAACGCATCAGCCCGCGTCGCCTCGGCGCATTGGTTGCCATGTATGAGCACAAAGTGTTCGTACAGAGCGTGGTCTGGGGCATCAACGCCTTCGACCAATGGGGCGTGGAGTTGGGCAAGGAACTGGGCAAAGGCGTTTACAACCGCCTGGTCGGCAGCGATGAAACCCTTGCTGATGATCCTTCCACCCAGGGCCTGATCAACTACTTCCGCGGTCGTCACCGCGGTTGATCTGTTGCTTGATAGAGAGCCCCTGAAGTTCAGGGGCTTTTTTTCGTCTGGCGTTTGGCGTGGATTTCGCGGTGGCAGCCAAATCGCTTCCCCCTCACCCCAGCCCTCTCCCCCAAGGGGTAGAGGGGGAAAGGGAGCCGATTTTCACGCTTTTCAATACTTGAGTTCGACTCCGGAATTTCAAGTCGATGTATCAAGCCCAAACACCTCACCCTAACCCTCTCCCTTTGGGAGAGGGTTAGGGTGAGGGGCGGCCTTGATCCCTTCCCCCCATCAGCGCATCTTTATCCTTGTCGCACCACAAGAATAAGGAACCGTCATGTTCGATATCAGCACGTTCCCCAAAGCCGATGCCGTCCGCCAGGCTGCGCAATTGAGTCAGGATGAGTATCGACGGCTTTACCGCGAATCCATTGAACACCCCACGGCCTTCTGGGCCGAACAGGCCACGCGTTTCCTCGACTGGAGCACGCCGTGGCAGACCGTTCAGCGCTACGACCTGAAAACCGGTGAAGCCGCCTGGTTTGCCGGGGGCAAACTGAACGTCAGCTACAACTGCATCGACCGTCACCTGGAACAGCGCGGCGAGCAGACCGCCCTGCTCTGGGAAGGCGACGATCCCGCCGAGTCGGCGCAAATCACTTATAAAAAACTCCACCACCACGTCTGCCGCTTGGCTAACGTGCTGAAAAGCCGTGGCGTGAAGAAAGGTGACCGGGTGTGCATCTACATGCCGATGATCCCCGAAGCCGCATACGCCATGCTCGCCTGTTCGCGGATCGGCGCGATTCACTCGGTGGTGTTCGGCGGTTTCTCCCCTGATTCCCTGCGTGACCGCATTCTCGATGCCGATTGCCGCACGGTGATCACCGCAGATGAAGGCGTGCGCGGCGGCAAGTTCGTGCCACTGAAGCAGAACGTCGACAAAGCCCTGCAAAGTTGCCCGGACGTCAGCACCGTCGTGGTGGTCGAGCGCAGCCAAGGCAAGGTCGACTGGGTCGAGGGGCGCGATATCTGGTATCACCAGGCCGTGCGCGATGTCAGCGACGATTGCCCGCCAGAACCGATGGACGCCGAAGATCCGCTGTTCATCCTCTACACCTCCGGCAGTACCGGCAAACCCAAAGGCGTGCTGCACACTACCGGCGGCTATTTGCTGCAAGCGGCGATGACCTTCAAATACGTGCTCGATTACCGCGACGGCGAAGTGTTCTGGTGCACCGCCGACGTCGGCTGGGTCACCGGTCACAGCTATATCGTCTACGGCCCGCTGGCCAACGGCGCGACCACGCTGATGTTCGAAGGCGTACCGAGTTATCCGAGCAGCTCACGATTCTGGCAGGTCATCGATAAACACAAGGTCAATATTTTCTACACCGCACCCACCGCTCTGCGCGCGTTGATGCGTGAAGGTGCCGAACCATTGAAAGAAACCTCGCGCGCCAGCCTCAGGTTGCTCGGCAGCGTCGGCGAGCCAATCAACCCGGAAGCGTGGGAATGGTATTTCAATGTCGTAGGAGAACAGCGCTGCCCCATCGTCGACACCTGGTGGCAGACCGAAACCGGCGGCATCATGCTCAGCCCGCTGGTCAGCGCCCAGCGAATCAAACCGGGCTGCGCCACACAACCGATGTTCGGCGTGCAACCGGTGCTGCTCGATGAGCACGGCAAGGAAATCAAAGGCGCCGGCAGCGGCGTGCTGGCGATCAAGTCGAGTTGGCCGGCGCAGATCCGCAGCGTCTATGGCGACCCGCAGCGAATGGTCGACACCTATTTCAAACCCTACCCCGGCTACTATTTCACCGGCGACGGCGCACGCCGCGACGAGGATGGCGACTACTGGATCACCGGGCGCATCGACGACGTGATTAACGTTTCCGGCCACCGCATCGGCACGGCTGAAGTGGAAAGCGCGCTGGTGCTGCACGACAGCATCGCCGAAGCTGCCGTGGTCGGTTACCCGCACGACGTCAAAGGTCAGGGCATCTACGCCTTCGTCACGCCCATGAACGGCACCGAACCGAATGACGAGCTGAAGAAAGAACTGCTCGCCCACGTCAGCAAGGAAATCGGCAGCTTCGCCAAACCCGACTTGATCCAATGGGCGCCGGCCTTGCCGAAAACCCGCTCAGGCAAGATCATGCGGCGCATCTTGCGCAAGATCGCCTGCAACGAACTCGACAGCCTCGGCGACACCTCGACCTTGGCCGACCCGAGTGTGGTGCAGGGACTGATCGACAAGCGCCTCAATCAGTAACACCCCGGGCGTGGTCAACCGACCGCGCCCGCCCTTTCGCACTGAGTGGTCATGGAATTCATCCGCAGTCGTATCGAACAGCAACTCATGAGCCTGACCGGGCTGTCGCTCGGTCAACTCGACCTGGAAAACCCCAAGGGCGACCCCGGCCTGTTCGGCCCCGACTCAGTCAGTTGGCAAGTGCACGGCGATTTCAGCAGCATGTTGATCGGTGGTATCAGTGCGTTGTTGTTGCAGGCTTTGCATCCGCTGGCACTGGCCGGGGTTTGGGATCATTCGAATTTTCGTGAAGACATGCTCGGGCGTTTGCGGCGCACCAGTCAGTTTGTATCCGGCACCACGTTCGGCTCGCGACGCGACGCCGACTGGTTGATCGAGAAGGTGCGCACCATTCACCTGCAAGTGGTTGGCACCGCGCCGGATGGCCGCCCTTACGCGGCCAGCGACCCGGATTTGCTGACGTGGGTGCATGTGGCGGAAGTGAGTAACTTTCTCGCCGCGCATTTGCGTTATCGCAATCCGCAGTTGTCGGGGGCGGATCAGGATCGTTATTACGCGGAAATCGCCGTGATTGCCGAACGCCTGGGCGCGCGGGATGTGCCGAAATCACGGCAAGCCGTGGCCGACTATCTGCAACGCATGCGCCCGCAGTTGTTGTGCGATGAACGCAGCCGCGAGGTTTTGCGATTGTTGCTCGCAGCACCGGCGCCGAGTGTTCTGGCGCGACCCTTTGGTGATTTGATGATGAAGGCCGGCATCGACCTGCTGCCGGACTGGGCCAGCGACATGCTCGATGTCCGGCAGAGCTCGCTGCAACGGCAATTGATTCGCGCCAGCGTCAGGCGCAGCGCACCGATGCTGCGTTGGGCGATGCGCAATGGTTCGGTGCAACGAGCGAAACGGCGGATGGGCCTGTTGACCTAAAAAGCTTCACGAGCAGGCTCGCTCCCACATTTGGAATGCATTCCCATGTGGGAGCGAGCCTGCTCGCGAAGGCAGCACCTCGGTTACCCGCCAAGCTGCTAAACTCCCGCGCCCCAATTCTCTCCAGCAAGGCGCATGCATGTCTTCCTTGAATCAGGCGCTGCGCGCCGCCCTCGATCAACGCCAGGACTTGCTCGCTGTGCTGCACAGCCAGGGCACCGATTGCTATCGGCTGTTCCACGGCAGCCAGGAAGGCGCCGGCGGTCTGACCATCGACCGCTACGGCCCGCAACTGCTGGTGCAGAGTTTTCACCAGACGCTGGAACGCGATGACCTGCTGCAACTGCACGCGATGGTCAATCAAACCCTGGGCCTGGAAACCTTGCTGGTCTACAACGACCGCTCCCGTGGCAACTCGCGCATCGACCGTGAAGACAGCGTCTACAAAGCCGAAGACGCCGCACTGGTTGATCTGGTCGGTCACGAATGGGGCCTCAACTACCGTGTGCGCGGGCGTCATGCCGGGCAGGATCCGCTGCTGTTCCTCGACCTGCGCAACACGCGCGGCTGGGTCAAGGATCACGCCAAAGGTAAATCCGTGCTCAACCTGTTTGCCTACACCTGCGGCGTCGGCCTCAGTGCGGCTGCCGGCGGCGCGAGTGAAGTGTGCAACCTGGATTTCGCCGAAGGCAATCTGGCGGTCGGACGCGAAAACGGTCGGCTTAACCCGCAGTTGCCGGAGATGGAATTCATTCAGTCGGACTACTTCCCGGCCATTCGCCAACTCGCCGGCCTGCCGATCAGCCAGCGTCGCGGGCAGAAACTGCCGAGCTACCAGCGCCTCGATCAGCGTCAATACGATCTGGTCCTGCTTGATCCGCCCGCCTGGGCCAAGAGCGCATTCGGCACCGTCGACCTGCTGCGCGACTATCAGAGCCTGCTCAAACCGGCCTTGCTGACCACCGCCGACAACGGCGTGCTGATCTGCTGCAACAACCTGGCGAAAGTCAGCATGGACGATTGGCGCGAACAGGTGCTGCGCTGCGCCGAGAAGGCCGGGCGACCGGTGCGTGAGTGGAGCGTGATGACCCCGGGTGCAGACTTCCCGTCCATGGACCAGCAACCGCCGCTGAAAACCCTGATCCTGCAGCTATAAACAACCCTGTGGGAGCTGGCTTGCCAGCGATTGCGGGGGGTCAGTCAACAAAGTTGTCGACTGGTATTCCCTCATCGCTGGCAAGCCAGCTCCCACAGGGGTTCTGTGTTTTGAGAGAAATCTGAACAATCCTGCTCCATGCGAGGTACTTCGGAACCAGAATCGCGTGCCATACTCCAAGGCACTCCGATTCAGACAGATGAAGCCGCACATGCCCAAAGGATTGATTCGCGCGATTGGCGCCTTGTTGACTGCTCTGGCCCTCTACAGCCTGCTGGGGTTTCTGATTTTGCCGGGCATCGCTCTGCGGGTAGCCAATCAGCAACTGGCCACCTACGCTACGGTGCCTGCGCATATCCAGCGTATCGAGCTCAACCCGTTCAGCCTTGAAGTCACCCTGTGGGGGCTGGTCATCGGCGAGCCGGGCAAGGAACAGATCGGCTTCGATCGCCTGTACGCCGACCTGCAAATCGACAGCCTGTGGACCAAAGCCCTGCATCTGTCCAACATCGAGCTGGACAAACCAAAGAGCGAAATCCTTTTCGCCAAAGACGGCAAACTCAACCTGCTGGGCCTGTTCAATGTGCCGGCCAGTGAGCCGACACCAGCCGACCCGGACGCCAAACCGTTCCCGCTGCGCATCGACAACATCAAACTGGCCGGCGGCGTCGTGCACTTTGAGGACGTGCGCCCCAGCGAACCCATCGAGTTTCTCTACGACGATCTCAGCTTCGAGCTGAAAAACCTCAGCACCCTGCCCGAAGACAGCGCCGACATGACCCTGGTCGCCATCGGCCCGGCCGGTGGCCGGATCGACTGGAGTGGCAATTTCAGCCTGATCCCGTTCACTTCCGAAGGCACCCTGAAAGTCACCGACGGCAAGATGAAAGCCTTCTGGCCCTACGTGCGAGACTCGGTGCCGCTGGTACTTGAAGACGGCGTGATCAGTCTCAGCAGCGAATACAAACTCAATCTGTCGAAAGAAACCGAACTGCAGTTGAACAATGTCGCAGTGAGCATCGCGCCCTTCGCGATCAAGGCGCCTGATGGACGCCCACTGGCAAAACTCGAACGTCTCGACATCAGCGAAACCTCGCTGGATCTGGCCAAGCAACAAGTCGTGGTCGGCAAGATCCGCAGCAACAAACTGGAAACCTGGGCGGCGCTCGAAGCTGACGGCCAACTGGACTGGCAGAAACTGTTCGCCAGCCAACCGTCGAAACCGGCCGCCAAAGCCGCCGCAGAACCTGCCAGCACGCCCGCCGCTGCCGACTCGCCGAAAGCTGAACCGACTGCGCCAAGCAAGCCTTGGCAAGTGCTGCTCAAAGACGTGCAATTGCGTAACTACACCGTGCATCTGGCCGACCGCTCGGCCCAACCGGCAGTAGCACTGGATATCACCCCGCTCAACGTCGACCTGCAGGATTTCGACAGCCTCAACGGCTCGCCCTTCAAGCTCAAGCTCGAAAGCGGCGTGGGCAAGCAAGGCAAGATCACCGCCGACGGCACCGTCAATCTCGCCCCGGTCAACGCCCAGCTCAACGTGAAAACCCAGGACATCGACCTGCGCGTCGCACAGTCCTACATCAATCCTTTCATTCGCCTGGAACTGCGCAGCGGCATGCTCGGCAGTGACCTGAAGCTCAACCTCAAGAGCACCGAACCGCTGGCGCTCAGCGTCACCGGTCGCGCGCAGATCGATCAACTGCACACCCTCGACACCCTGAAAACCCGCGATTTCCTCAAGTGGCAGCAAGTGGTGGTCGAAGGCCTGAATTATCAGCACGGCGACAGCCTGTCGATCGACAGGATCAACCTGTTCCAGCCGTACGCGCGGTTCATGATCAACGATGATCGCACCACCAACATTGATGATCTGCTGATCCCGCAGCCCGCTGACAGTGGCGCAAAAAGCACAGCAGCCAAACCAGCCAGCAACGAAAAACCGCTGGGCATTCACATCGGTGGCATCGCGATCAATGACGGCTCGGCCAACTTCGCCGATTTCAGCCTGACGCCGAACTTCGCCACCGCCGTGCAGCAGCTCAACGGCCAGATCGGCACCATCGACAGCCGTCAGGCGAAACCGGCCAGCGTCGACATCAAAGGCAAGGTCGACCGCTATGCACCGGTGACCATCAAGGGCGCGGTCAATCCGTTCGACCCGATGGCCAGCCTCGACATCGCCACCAGTTTCAAACGGGTCGAACTGACGACGTTGACGCCCTACTCCGGCAAATTCGCCGGTTACCGCATTCGCAAGGGTCGGCTCAACCTCGACCTGCATTACCTGATCACCAAGGGCCAGCTCAAAGCCGAAAACAAAGTGGTGGTCGAACAATTGCAGCTCGGCGAAAAAGTCGACAGCCCGGATGCCGTGAGCCTGCCGCTGAAACTGGCGATTGCCCTGCTCAAGGACGTCGACGGCAAGATCTCCATCGAATTGCCGGTGACCGGCGACTTGAACAACCCGCAATTCAGCGTGATGCCGATCGTCTGGCAGACCCTGCGCAACCTGATCGTCAAAGCCGCAGCCGCGCCATTCAAAATGATCGGCGGGTTGATCAGTGGCGGCGGTTCGCAAGACCTTGGCACTGTGTCGTTTGCGCCCGGCTCCAGCGAGTTGAGCAAGGATGCCGAAGCGGCGCTGATCAAGCTGTCCCAAGCACTGAAGGAACGTCCGGCACTGCGCCTGGAAATCGAGGGTACTGCCGCGCAAAGCAGCGATGGCCCATTGCTCGCCGAGCAGCGTCTGGAACGTGAATACCAGTACAACTACTACAAGATGCTCCAGCGTCGCGGCGATAAAGTCCCGGCGCAGGCGTCGTTGCTGCAAGTGCCGGACAGCGAGAAAGGTCCGCTGCTCGAAGGCATTTACCGCACCCGCCTGAAAACCCAGCCACCGGCGGAATGGAAGGATCTGGGCAAGGAAGAACGTACGGCGAAAATGCGCGAAGGCGTGATCAAGTTCTGGAGTGGCAGCGACGTGCTGTTGCGTCAGTTGGGTCAGGACCGCGCCAGCAGCATCAAGGATTATCTGGTCGATAAAGGCCAACTGGCAGACGACCGCGTGTACTTCATCGACGCCAACCTTGGCGAGGCCGAAAGCGATGGCCGCGTGGTCACGCAAATGCATCTGGATGCCGAGTGATGAAACTTCAGTGGCTGGCCTTGCTCGCAATGACGCTCGCGGCCAGTCACGCCTCGGCGTCCGATACCCTGCGCTGCGGCAGTCAATTGATCAGCCTTGGCGACCGGTCCAGCGAAGTCCTGCAGAAATGCGGTGAGCCGGTCAGCCGTGATGTGTTGGGCTACAAGCGCAGCGCCAATCGCCGCGAGGAGTTTCAGGTCGAGGAGTGGACTTACGGCCCGAGCAACGGCATGTATCAATACCTGCGCTTCGAAGGCAATCGCCTGCGGCAGATCAACAGCAAACGCGGCAACTGAAAAAGCAAAAGATCGCAGCCTTCGGCAGCTCCTACAATCTGGAATGCATTTCCCTGTAGGACCTGCCGAAGGCTGCGATCTTTTGCTTCTAAAAATAGAACAGGCCCCGACACAAGTGCCGGGGCCCGTAATGGTCACCTCCGTGTGACCGTTCGCATGAACTCTAAAGTTGCGGCAGACGTATTGCTCGGCCCGTCTGTCGCGTCTTCTCCCGGTCCAGGCGAGAAGTCATGCCTTACTCGGCTTTCAGGCCGTCAGCGGAGACCGCTTTGACGCCTTTGATTTTCTTGGTGATATTCACTGCGGTGGTTTTCTGAGCTTCGGTAATGGCTACAGTCGACGACAGAGATACAACACCTTTGTTGGTTTCTACTTTGATGTCAGTGCCTGGGATGCCTTTTTCGGTCACCAGGTCGCTTTTCACTTTAGTGGTGATCCAGGTGTCAGAAGTAGCTTCTTTAGCCTGGGTGACTTCACCGGCAGCCAGAGTCATTGGAGCCTGGGTAGCCTGAGTGGATTGTGCGAATGCACCGGAAGTCATGGTCAGGGTCAGCGCGGTAGCAGCAGCGGCAGTGATAGCGAACTTCTTCATACGAGTAACTCCTGTTTTTCTGGAAAGTCTGCTGGTTGTCTTGTCAGCAGGGTTACCAAGGTAGTTGCGAACGCTGTGCCAACTTTTCCATCAACACAAAATCCTTATAAATCAACATCTTATGTTTAACGCAGTTTTTCGAAATCATGCAATTTGCATGACATGCGCAATATTCACATGCAAGTTGCGGTTTTTTGGAAAGTTCCTAAGACGCTGAAATTATTGAAGCTTTTGTGAAGTGTCGCGCAATGAAAAATGCCCCGCAAAGCGGGGCATCCTGTTCAGCACACATTCAACTTATGTACCGCTGGCGGTGCAGCCTTTTGGCGAATAGTCCGGTGCCACCGTGGTGCCGCAAGTCCAGACGCCAGCACCGGTGCCCGATGAACGGGTCAAGGTAATGGTTTTGTCCAGAACAGGGCCAGGAGCGTTCTTGATTGTGCAGACAATGGTGCCGGCCCCGGTCGAAGCGGTGCCCGATGCGGTCACGGCGCAATTTGACGTTGTGACCGTGGCACTACCGGCCACCAGCGTCAGCGTCGGATCGGTACCTTGGTTGATGGTGTCTTCGAACGGCACTTTCATCGCACTGATCTCCGCCAGCCCCGCCGTCACCTTCGACCGCGCCTGATACTTGGAGTACTGCGGCAGGGCGATGGTCGCCAGAATCCCGATGATCGCCACCACGATCAACAGCTCGATCAGCGTAAAACCTTGTTGTTTTTTCATAGACACGCTCCATGCATGAGTCGAAATCTCATGATCTGAAAGGGACGCAGCATAGGCCATGCCAATGCCTTCGAGGCCCTGCCCCTTGGGCGCGAACCACCTACAACGCCATTTCCTACAACCCGCAACCGCACTATCTGACACTTTTTGTCACCTGCACCCGCCGTGTTTGGCGCTGTCACTTGACTAGGCTATAAGTCATGAACTGCAAGTGTGCGGAATTCCCATGAATGACATCGCTCTGAGCGGTCTGGCCAAGCAATTGGTCCAGGCCGAACTGCTCACGGAAAAAAGCGCCCAGCAAGCCTGGCAACAGGCCCAGCGCAATCGCCTGTCGCTGGTCAGCTATCTGGTGCAGAACAAACTGGTCAAGAGCTGGCAAGTGGCCGAGATTGCCAGCGAGCATTTCGGCATGGCGTTCCTTGATCTCAATTGCCTCGACAAGGAAACCCAACCCAAAGGACTGGTCAGCGAAAAACTTGTGCGTCAGCACCATGCCCTGCCCCTGTGGCGACGTGGCAACAAGCTGTTCGTTGGCATCTCCGACCCGAGCAACCATCAAGCGATCAACGACATTCAGTTCAGCACCGGGCTGAGCACCGAAGCCATTCTGGTCGAGGACGACAAGCTCACCGATGCCATCGAGAAGTTCTTCGACACCCACAGCAGTGGCCTGGAAGACATGGCCGATGTCGATCTTGACGGCCTCGATGTCGAATCCGTCGATGACAGCAAGCAGGACGCCATCGGTGGCCTCGATGCCGACGATGCGCCGGTGGTGCGTTTCGTGCACAAGATGCTGCTCGACGCGATCAAGAGTGGCTCTTCCGACCTGCACTTCGAGCCTTACGAGAAAAACTACCGGGTGCGGGTGCGCACCGACGGCATCCTGCGTGAGGTGGCCAAACCACCGATTCAACTGGCCGGGCGCATCGCCGCACGCCTGAAAGTCATGGCCAGCCTCGATATCTCGGAACGGCGCAAACCGCAGGACGGGCGGATCAAGATGCGCCTGTCGAAAAGCAAGTCGATCGATTTCCGGGTCAACACTCTGCCCACGTTGTGGGGCGAAAAAGTGGTGATCCGGATTCTCGACCCGTCCAGCGCGCAGATCGGTATCGACGCCCTCGGCTATGAGCCCGAGCAAAAGGATCTGTACATGGCCGCACTCAAGCAGCCACAGGGCATGATTCTGGTCACCGGCCCCACCGGGTCGGGTAAAACCGTGTCGCTCTACACCGGCCTGAATATCCTCAATACCGTCGACATCAACATCTCCACCGCCGAAGACCCGGTGGAGATAAACATGGAAGGCATCAACCAGGTCAACGTCAATCCTAAACAAGGACTCGACTTTGCTCAGGCGTTGCGCTCGTTTCTGCGCCAGGACCCGGACGTGATCATGGTCGGTGAGATCCGCGACCTGGAAACCGCCGAGATCGCCATCAAAGCTGCGCAGACCGGTCACCTGGTGCTCTCGACCCTGCACACCAACAGCGCCGCGGAAACCCTGACGCGCCTGCACAACATGGGCATTCCCGGCTTCAACATTGCCACCTCGGTCAGCCTGATCATTGCCCAGCGCCTGGCGCGCAAACTGTGCAGTCACTGCAAGAAAGCCATCGAGATCCCGCGCGAAACCTTGATCAAGGAAGGTTTCCCCGAGGAACGCATCGGCCATTTCACGATCTACGAGCCGGTCGGTTGCGATCACTGCAACGGCGGCTACAAAGGACGCGTGGGGATATATGAAGTGGTGAAGAACACACCAGCACTCCAACACTTGATCATGGCCGAAGGCAACTCGCTGGAAATCGACCTGCAGATGCGCCGCGACGGCTTCGACGACCTGCGCACCTCCGGGCTGCACAAGGCCATGCAAGGCATCACCAGCCTTGAAGAAATCAACCGGGTGACCAAGGACTGAACATGGCGGTCAAGGCAGCGAAAATCAGTATCTATGCCTGGGAAGGTACGGACAGGAAAGGCAGCAAAGTCACCGGTGAACTCAGTGGACAGAATCCGGCACTGATCAAGGCACAACTGCGTAAACAGGGGATCAGTCCCGGCAAGGTACGCAAAAAATCCGCATCGTTGTTGAGTTTTGGCAAACGCATCAAGGCCCAGGACATCGCTCTGTTCACCCGGCAGATGGCGACCATGATGAAGGCCGGTGTGCCGCTGCTGCAGTCGTTCGACATCATTGGCGAAGGCTTTGAAAACCCGGCCATGCGCAAGCTGGTGGACGAGATAAAACAGGAGGTCGCGGCCGGTAACAGCTTCGCCACAGCCCTGCGCAAGAAGCCGCAGTATTTCGACGAGTTGTATTGCAACCTGGTCGATGCGGGCGAGCAGTCCGGCGCCCTCGACACGTTGCTGGAACGCGTCGCGACCTATAAGGAAAAAAGCGAACGGCTCAAGGCCAAAATCAAAAAAGCCATGACCTACCCCACCGCCGTGGTGCTGGTGGCGGCAGTCGTGACCGGGATCCTGCTGGTCAAAGTGGTGCCGCAATTCCAGTCGGTGTTCTCGGGGTTCGGCGCCGAACTGCCGGCCTTCACCCTGATGGTGATCAGCCTGTCGGAATTCATGCAGCAATGGTGGTGGGCGATGCTCGGCGCGCTGGTCGCGGCGATCTTTGGTACCCGCCATGCACTGAAAACATCTCAGGCATTACGCGACCGCAAAGACACCTGGCTGTTGAAACTGCCCTTGGTGGGCACGCTGATGTACAAGTCCGCGGTGGCGCGATTCGCTCGAACCCTGTCGACCACATTCGCTGCCGGTGTGCCGCTGGTGGAAGCGCTCGACTCAGTGGCCGGCGCCACCGGCAATGTGGTGTTCAAGCGTGCCGTGTTGCGCATTCGCCAGGACGTCTCCACCGGCATGCAGTTGAATTTTTCGATGCGCAGCACCGGGGTATTTCCGAACATGGCCGTGCAGATGACTGCAATTGGCGAAGAGTCGGGGGCGCTAGATGAAATGCTCGACAAGGTTGCAGGCTTTTACGAAGAGGAAGTGGATAACATGGTCGACAACCTCACCAGCCTGATGGAGCCGTTCATCATGGTGGTGCTAGGCGTTATCGTCGGCGGGCTGGTGGTGGCCATGTACCTGCCGATCTTCCAACTCGGCTCAGCGATCTGACATGCCTATCGACGAACTGTTTGCCCTGTATCCGCTGGCCTTTGTTTTCACTGCCCTGCTGCTGGGTCTGGTGGTTGGCAGCTTCCTCAACGTGCTGATCTGGCGCCTGCCGAAAATGCTCGAACGCGATTGGCGCCAGCAGGCCCACGACGTGCTCGGTTTGCCCGGCGAAACGCCGCTGCCCACCTACAACCTGATGCTGCCGCACTCCGAGTGCCCGCATTGCGCCCACCGGATCCGTCCGTGGGAAAACATTCCCCTGCTCAGTTATCTATGGCTGCGCGGGCGTTGTTCAGCGTGCGCGGCGCCCATCAGCAAACGCTATCCTTTGACCGAACTGACTTGCGGGTTGCTCTCGGCCTTCATCGCCTGGCACTTCGGTTTCGGTTGGCCGGCGTGCTTGTTGATCTTGCTCACCTGGGGGTTACTGGCGATGAGCCTGATCGACACCGAACATCAACTGCTGCCCGATGTGCTGGTGCTGCCGCTGCTGTGGCTGGGGTTGATCGTCAACAGCTTCGGCCTGTTCGTGTCGTTGCACGATGCGCTGTGGGGCGCGGTGGCCGGTTACCTGACGCTGTGGTCGGTGTTCTGGCTGTTCAAACTGCTGACCGGCAAGGACGGCATCGGTCACGGTGATTTCAAGTTGCTGGCGCTGCTCGGCGCGTGGGGCGGCTGGCAGATTCTGCCGCTGACCATCCTGCTGTCATCGCTGGTGGGCGCCATTATCGGGGTGGTTTTACTGCGCTTGCGCAATGAGAAAACCTCCACGCCGATACCCTTTGGCCCCTGGCTGGCAATTGCCGGCTGGATTGCCTTGCTCTGGGGTGGTCAAATAACCGGCTTCTATTGGCAGTTTGTCGGTTTGAAATGAATACCCCTGTGGAAAAACCCTGGATTCTCGGCCTCACCGGCGGCATCGGCAGCGGCAAAAGCGCGGCGGCTCAGCACTTCATTGATCTGGGTGTCCACGTGGTGGATGCCGATCACGCGGCGCGTTGGGTGGTTGAACCCGGGCGTGCGGCGCTGACAAAGATTGCCGAACACTTCGGCCCCGGCGTGCTGCAGGCCGATGGCACGCTGGACCGCGCCGCCCTGCGCAAACTGATTTTCGAATTGCCGGAGCAACGTCGCTGGCTCGAAGCGCTGCTGCATCCGTTGATCGCCGAAGAAATCGCCCATCACCTGGCGCTGGCAAAATCGCCTTACGCGATTCTGGTTTCGCCACTGCTGATCGAATCCGGGCAATACGCGATGACCCAGCGCATCCTGGTGATCGACGCCCCGCAACAATTGCAGATCGAACGCACCTTGCAGCGTGACCAGACCAGCGAGCAGCAGGTTCAGGCGATCCTCAAGGCTCAGTCGAGCCGCGAAGACCGTGTAAGCCGCGCCGACGACGTGGTGGTCAACGACCGCGATCTCGCTTGGCTGCACAGCGAAGTCGAGCGTCTGCATCACTTTTACCTGACTTTATCCGGAGGCCAAGCATGAGCCAGATCCCCACCGTTGAATGCCCGACCTGTGGCGCCCCCGTAGAATTCACCGCCGAAAACAAGTTTCGGCCGTTCTGCTCCGATCGCTGCAAACTGATCGACCTCGGCGCCTGGGCGTCGGAAGAACACAAAATTCCGGTCGCACCGGATGCCGAGGACGAACTGTTTTCCGGTGACTTCGATCCGCGCCACTGATCCTCTCAGGGCCGCATAAAGCCGTAGTCCTGATCGTCGTCGAGGTTTTCCGCCAGAAAGCGCAACTCGTCGGCCAGGTCTTCGGCGTTGCGCACGGCCTTGCTCTGCTGCACCACCGCACTGAGCAAGGCGCGCAAACTCAACCCCGGGTCAAAGCCCACCTCCTGCGCCATGTCCAGACTCTGTCGGGTTTCCTGCCTTGCCCACTCGTAAACGCTCATGCCGCTGCTCCTGAAGAGATTTGCGCGAGCATGAAATTTCCCGCGCGTGGCGGGTTTGATGTGGATCAAGACTTGGGGTCGTCGTCCTTCCACGGCGCCGAAAGGTAGCGCGTGCGGTTGAAGGTCTCCAGCCATTCCGGGCTGAATACCACCAGCGCACTGACGATCATGCCGTTGATGAACGCCTCGGGGAAAATGATCAGCCACACGTAACCGATGAAGTCTTCCAGCCACTCCGGCATGGCGAAGAGGCCGTCGTACCACAGCAGCGTCAGGCTGAGGATCAGGCACAACAGGGCCGACAACGCGGCGGCAAAAAATCCGGAACAGAAGATGTACACGAACGGGTTGCGCGGCTGCGCCCGCTCGACGAGGATCGCCACACACTCGGTGACCAGCACCGGCAGCAAAATGAACAAGGCACCATTGACCCCCATCGCCGCGAGATCCTGACGCCCGAGCAGCACCAGGCCGATTTGCGCCACCAGCCCGCCGACGATCGCCAGCGGCCAGTCCAGCAGCAGTGTCACCGCCGTCATGCCGAGGAAGTGATACGACACACCGGTATCGAAATCCCTGCGCATCAACCACAACAGAAACAACGCAAACACGGTGCCGAACAGCAGATGCTGACGCCGGCTGTCGCTGAACAACTCGACCCACGGTGCACGCATGATCGCCCAGAGCAACACCGGCAAGTAAATCAGCCAGCCCAGCAGCAGACTTTCAGTCGCCAGCACCTCGACGCCGATCATGGGCGCGCCTTCTCCAGTGCCTCGCGCAGCTCGCTCGCGTTGGCGTATTCACGTTGCGAGAGCAATTGACCGTCCTTGAGTTGCAACCACAACACCTGCCCTTCCGCGCCGGGATAGCGCGATGCAACCCGACCTTCTCGATCGAGCATGACTCGATAGCGGTAGTCGCGCATGGCCGGTACGGCAAACATTTTGGCAATCAGCGCCGGCATGCGCTGGATGTCGGCAACGAATACTGCGTGGCGCGCCTCCAGATAGCCCTTGGGCCGATCCTTCAACGCTTCTTTGATCAGTTTGGCGCCGTCCATATCGCGCGCCACCAGCAGCGTGGTGGTGCTGTTGTCGAGGGTGAAGGGTTGCTCGTACTGATCGAGTAACGTCCAGGGAGCCAGACGCTCGCCGGTTTCGAGTGCATGGGCACACAGCGGAAAAACAGCAAACAGCAGCAGCCAGCGAAATTTCACGATGAGTCCTCACGGTTTGGCGCAAATAATCGATTGCCATGAGTCTACACCGCCCTTCTCGACTGCCCACTGATGCACTTTGCCGCGTAACGCTTTCAGCTTGTCGCATTTGAACGCTAAGCTTGGGCTTATGGATGACTCAGATTATTTACGCCTGCTGACCATCGCGGCCGAGCAGGCCAACGCCTTTCTGTCCAATGCCCGCAAATGGGAGCGTGAGCGTTGGGTCTGCCAACGCCTGCTGCAAGGCCTCAACATTCCCTACCGCGCCGACGAATTCGCGCCGGCCGGCGAACCGCCGGATGTGCTGTTTCGCGATGCCAATTTCGAGGTGTTCTTCGTGCTCGACGAGGGGCGCCGACTCAACGACGAATGGCGCGATGAACTGCAGCGCCGCCGCAGCGCCTTTTCCCTCAGCCAACTGGTGCGCCGCGAAGCCAAACCGAAACGGATCCCGGCCAATGAATTCTTGCTGCGACTGGCGCCGACCCTGCGCAAAAAAGCCCACAACTACAAGGAACGCGGCATGGATCTGGGCGAACTGGATATCATCGCCTTCGCCAGTCTTAAACGTGAGGTGCTGGATCTGAACAGCCATTTCCCCCCGCCCACCGAATATCTGCGCCAGGGCTGGCGCTCGCTGTCGCTGGTCGGCCCGACTTTCGCCCGCGTGCTGTTCGCCCATCCGGATGCGCCGGACTTTCTGCGCAGCAACCTCGGTCGCAGCATTGTTTTCGATGTCGGGATCAGCCTGTGACGCCGCTGCAGCAATTGATCGCCGATGTGCCGCAAACCGGCCGCGTGCGCTGGATCGGCGTGCGTCCGGAATCCCGTGGGCCGATGATCGAACTTGATGCGGTGGAAGCGCGTCTGGAAGCAGGGCTGACCGGCGATCACGCCCGTCCCGGTGTGCGTAACGCGCGGCAGGTGACGTTGGTCCAGTGGGAACATCTGGCAGTGATCAGCGCATTGATGGGCCGCCCCGACGATCAACCCGTCAGGCCTGAAGACCTGCGGCGCAACCTTGTTATCAGCGGTATCAATTTGTTTAGCCTGAAAGGTCGGCGCTTTCGCATCGGTCAGGCAATATTCGAAACCACGGGCTGGTGTCAGCCCTGCGCACGCCTGCAGAACAACCTCGGCCCGGGCACCTTTCAAGCGGTGCGCGGACATGGCGGAATTACCGCGCGGGTGTTACAAAGCGGGATCATTCGCCTCGAAGACCGGGTCAGCGTCGAGCCGGTTCCGGACAGCGGCTATGCTGCGTTCAACCCCGGATAAAAACCGCTGTAGCTTCTGTCCATTCAGCAACGTCTACCTGACGAGGCAAATATGACCAGCCGCCTGAACCCCGAAGACCAGAAACATGTCGAAGAGTACCTGCAACTGTCCCAACACCGAGTCGAGCGCCGGCCTTTCCGGCCGTGGATGCTCCTGGTGCTGGTGCTGGCAGTGACCATTGGTCTGGGCCTGTTGAGCCGATTTATCAGTTACCTGACGCTATGAGCTGCCTCGCGCTCGCTTGGGTAACGACACCGATTTCCTTTAAAAACCTTGCGAGTTATCCCTATGTCCCATCGTATTGTTATTGTCGGCGGCGGCGCCGGCGGTCTGGAGTTGGCTACCCGTCTGGGTAAGACTCTGGGCAAGCGCGGCACGGCCAGTGTGATGCTGGTCGACGCCAACCTGACACACATCTGGAAACCGCTGCTGCACGAAGTGGCCGCCGGATCGCTGAACTCTTCCGAAGACGAACTCAACTATGTTGCCCAGGCGAAATGGAACCACTTCGAGTTCCAGCTGGGGCGCATGAGCGGGCTTGATCGCGCACAGAAGAAAATCCAGCTGGCGGCGACCTACGACGAAAACGGCGTCGAGCTAGTGCCGGCGCGTGAAGTGCAGTACGACTCGCTGGTGATCAGCGTCGGCAGTACCACCAATGATTTCGGCACTCAGGGCGCGGCGCAGCACTGCCTGTTCCTCGACACGCGCAAACAGGCCGAGCGTTTCCACCAACAACTGCTCAATCACTATCTGCGTGCGCACGCCGGGCAAACCGATGTGGTCGAACAGATCAGCGTAGCGATCGTCGGCGCTGGCGCCACGGGCGTCGAGCTGGCGGCAGAACTGCACAATGCCGCCCATGAACTGGCGGCGTATGGTCTGGACCGGATCAAACCGGAAAACATGCACATCACTCTGATCGAAGCCGGCCCACGGGTGTTGCCGGCCCTGCCCGAGCGTATCAGCGGGCCGGTGCACAAAACCCTGGAAAAGCTCGGGGTCAAGGTCATGACCAACGCGTCGGTCAGCGAAGTGACCGCCGACAGTCTGATCACGGCCGATGGCAATGAGATCAAGGCCAGCCTGAAAGTCTGGGCTGCCGGTATTCGCGCACCAGGTTTCCTCAAGGACATCGACGGTCTGGAAACCAATCGCATTAATCAGCTGCAAGTGCTGCCGACGCTGCAAACCACTCGCGACGAAAACATCTTTGCCTTCGGCGATTGCGCTGCGTGCCCGCAACCGGGCACCGATCGTAACGTGCCGCCACGGGCGCAAGCCGCGCACCAACAGGCGTCGTTGCTGGCCAAGTCGCTGAAGCTGCGCATCGAAGGCAAGACCCTGCCGGAGTACAAGTACACCGACTACGGCTCGCTGATCTCGCTGTCGCGTTTTTCGGCGGTGGGTAACTTGATGGGCAACCTGACCGGCAGCGTGATGCTTGAAGGCTGGCTGGCGCGGATGTTTTACGTGTCGCTGTACCGCATGCACCAGATGGCGCTGTACGGGCCGTTCCGCACGGCGATGCTGATGCTGGGCAGCAAGATCGGCCGTGGCACTGAACCGCGTCTGAAACTGCATTGATGTAAACCTGTGGGAGCGAGCCTGCTCCGGGCGGCGATCCGACGAAAGCGTTCTGTCAGTCGTTATTGATGCGACTGATCTGATGCATTCGCGAGCAGGCTCGCTCCCACAATGTTTTGTGTTGATCGAAAGATCTGTTTCTTACTGTATCCCCGCCCCGCTTTTCCCTCCTTCGCTTACAAACTCCCCCGCTGCGCGACACAGTCGCGATACACCGCCACCGCCTAATGGCCACACCCGAGCACACCTGCTCAGGCTTTCGTCCTTAACGTGTGGTTGCGTTGTGCAGCCAGGAGAATGTAAATGTCCCGTACTTCGACCCTCGGTAAAAAATCCATTGGCCTGATCGGCGCAGCGTTGGCTGGCGGGCTGATGTTGTCCGGATCGGTGTTTGCCGCCCAGCCACTGGCACAGGGCTACATGGTCGCCTCGGCGGAAACCTCGGTGAAAGCGCCGGAAGGCAAATGCGGTGAAGGCAAATGCGGCGATGCCTCGATGGCCAAGACTGACAGCGACGGTGACGGTAAGGTCTCCCGCGCCGAATTCCTCAAAGTCGCACCGAAGTCCGACTTCGACAAGATCGACACCAACCATGACGGTTTCATCGACGAGCAAGAGGCCTACAACAACGTAAAGGCCAACTTTGAAGCCAACGGCAAGAAGATGCCAAAAGGTCTGTTCGAGCACCTGAAAGATCAAGACGGCGCCTGATCGGCAGAAAAAGCCGCGCTTCTCCTGAGAGAAGCGCGGCTTTTTTATGCGTGGTTATTTACAGCTGGAAACGCCGCACCATGCCTTGCAAAGCATTGGCCAGTTGCGACAACTCATGGCTGGAGGCGCTGGTCTGGTCGGCACCGGCGGCAGAACGTACCGACAAATCCCGAATATTCACCAGATTGCGGTCCACTTCCCGCGCGACTTGCGCTTGTTCTTCCGCAGCGCTGGCAATCACCAGATTGCGCTCATGGATCTCATGCACCGACGCGGTAATGGTTTGCAGCGCCTCACCGGCGCGCTCAGCCAAGGCCAGCGTGGTCGTCGCCCGCGCGGTACTGGCCTGCATCGAATCCAGCGCCAGGCTCGAACCGCTGCGCATGCCCTGGACCATCTGCTCGATCTCCTGAGTCGATTGCTGCGTGCGATAGGCCAGCGCGCGTACTTCATCGGCCACTACGGCGAAACCTCGCCCGCTCTCACCGGCCCGCGCCGCTTCAATAGCCGCGTTGAGCGCCAACAGATTGGTCTGCTCGGCGATCGCCCGAATCACGTCGAGTACTTTGCCGATGTCCTGCGATTGGTTGGCCAGTGATTGCACCAACTCACCGGTCTGTTGCACATCGCTGGCCAGTGCGTTGATGGCCGTGGCGGTCTCACTGACACGCACCTGGCCCAGATGCGCCGACTCGCTGGACTGGCGGGTCGCGTCAGAAGTCGACACCGCATTGCGTGCGACCTCTTCCACCGCAGCCGTCATCTGATTGACCGCTGTCGCGGCTTGTTCGATTTCGTGGTTCTGCTGTTGCAGCCCTTGCGTACTGTCGAGTGTTACCGCATTGAGTTCATCGGCAGCGGTCGCCAGTTGCGTGGCGGAACCGCTGATGCCTTGCAGCGTCTCGCGCAGGTTTTGCTGCATGGTCGCCAAGGCTTTGAGCAAACGACTGACTTCGTCGTTGCCATGAGTTTCGATCGGCCGGGTCAGATCACCCTGCGCGACACTTTCTGCGGCGCTCACGGCACTGCTCAGCGGTCGAACGATGCTGCGCGTGAGCATCATCGCCAGTGCTACCGTGGCCAGCGCGGCCAACGCAATGAACAAACTGACGATCGTGCGCGAGTTTTCGTAGTGCGCAGCGGACTTCTGGCTTTCAGCCGCGACCTGTTTGGCAAACAGGTCTGCCAGGTCGTTGAGTTGTTTGCCGGAGCCATCGACGACAGTTTTCATGTCGACCAACAGCAACTTGGTCAGCTCATCACGCTTGCCTTGCTCGGCAAGGGCGAAGGATTGAGCGATACCGCTGCGATACGCGGCGAAGGTTTTTTTGAACTGGTCGTATAACTGTTGGCCTTCCGGGGTGTTGACCAGTTTGTCGTAGGCGGCGATTTTCTCGCTCAGCTCCTTGTCGCGGGTGTCCATCTGGCTGCGGTAGGTGGCGATATTGTTCGCATCCTGGTCCAGCGCCATGCGCAACGAGATGGTGCGAATGCGCAGCATGATCTCGCGAATCTCGTCGCCGCCACGAATGCTTGGCAGCCACTGATTTTCTACCGCAACTTCACTGTCGCGAATACTCGACATCTGCCCCAGCGCAAACACGCCGAGCAAGGCGACCAACACCGCAATCAGGGCAAATCCCAAGGCAGCCCGGGGAGCAATATTCAACTGACGAAGCAACATGACGCACGCCCTTATTCTTGTATTGGCCAGATTCAAGGGGCGAAAGCCATGGCAGTCCCCTCGTGTTAGCGGGCTATCGGCAGGTTGTATGATGACTTGAAGGGAAATGAGTTTTTGTCGGACAAAAAAAATCCCCGTATCTTTCGATACGAGGATTTTTAATATGGTCGGGGTAAGGGGATTCGAACTCCTGACATCCTGCTCCCAAAGCAGGCGCGCTACCGGACTGCGCTATACCCCGGTAAAAAAAAGGCGACCTTTCAAAGATCGCCTTCTTCGATCAGCGCTTTTGGCCTCTGATCTTAAGATTCGATCCCAGCGCTAACTGGTTTCAAAAATGGTGGGTCGTGTGGGATTCGAACCTACGACCAATTGGTTAAAAGCCAACTGCTCTACCAACTGAGCTAACGACCCAAAAATGGTCGGGGTAAGGGGATTCGAACTCCTGACATCCTGCTCCCAAAGCAGGCGCGCTACCGGACTGCGCTATACCCCGGTTTGAAATTGGCTCCGTGACCAGGACTCGAACCTGGGACCCAATGATTAACAGTCATTTGCTCTACCGACTGAGCTATCACGGAACTACATATTTCAATTTACAACGGTGAAACTTGTTGCTTTCAGTCACTCGTTCGCATCGCTGCGTTCGTGTGTCTGAGGCGCGCTATTCTACAACCTAGAACACCTCTGTCAACCCCCTAAATTGCTTTCAAGTTAATGATTTGCAACTTATTTCAGATTTCAACTCAGTGAGCTGAGACCGTCTTGGCGACTGACTGCGGGGCGCACTTTACAAGCCTTTTCCTTTGAGTTCAACAGCCTAACGAAAAAAAAGGCCCCACAAGGTGGGGCCTGCCAATTTTCATTGGCGTTTGGACTTAGTTGAAAACGATTTCGTCGTTCTCAACCACGCCGGTTGCGGTGTCGCCTGGCATGAAGTGACCCGAAAGGATCAATTGCGCCAGCGGGTTTTCGATCCAGCGCTGAATCGCGCGTTTCAAAGGACGTGCGCCATACACTGGGTCGTAACCGACAGCGATCAGCTTATCCATCGCTTCCGGGCTCAGTTCCAGCTTCAGCTCACGCTCAGCCAGACGCGTACGCAGGCGACCCAACTGGATCTCGGTGATGCCCGCAATCTGATCCCGCGCCAGTGGCTCGAAGATCACCACTTCGTCGACCCGGTTGATGAACTCCGGACGGAAGTGCGACGTCAGCGCATCCATCACCGCAGCACGCTGCGCTTCACGATCACCGACCAGCTCCTGGATCTGTACCGACCCCAGGTTCGAGGTCATGACGATCACGGTATTGCGGAAGTCCACCGTACGGCCATGGCTGTCAGTCAGGCGACCGTCCTCGAGCACTTGCAGCAAGATGTTGAACACATCCGGGTGCGCCTTCTCGACTTCGTCCAGCAGGATCACCGAATAAGGCTTGCGACGCACCGCTTCGGTCAGGTAACCGCCCTCTTCATAGCCGACGTATCCCGGTGGCGCACCGATCAGACGCGCCACGGAATGTTTCTCCATGAACTCGGACATGTCGATCCGCACCATCGCCTCTTCCGTATCAAAGAGGAATTCGGCCAGCGCCTTGCACAGTTCGGTTTTACCGACACCGGTCGGGCCGAGGAACATGAACGAGCCGCTTGGACGATTCGGATCGGACAACCCGGCACGCGAACGGCGTACAGCGTTAGCGACGGCAACCACCGCTTCTTCCTGGCCGATCACGCGTTTGTGCAACAGGCTTTCCATCTTCATCAGCTTGTCGCGCTCGCCTTCGAGCATTTTCGACACGGGGATGCCGGTCCACTTCGATACAACTTCAGCGATTTCTTCTTCAGTCACTTTGCTGCGCAGCAGTTGGTTTTCGCTCTTGCCGTGCTGATCGACCATTTGCAGGCTACGCTCCAGATCCGGGATCACCCCGTACTGCAACTCGGCCATGCGGTTAAGGTCGCCCTTACGGCGTGCGGCTTCCAGCTCCTGACGCGACTGTTCGATCTTCTGCTGAATCTGCGCAGAACCCTGCACCTCGGCTTTCTCCGAGTTCCAGATTTCTTCCAGGTCCGAGTACTCGCGCTCCAGACGGACGATTTCTTCCTGGAGTTTTTCCAGACGTTTCATCGCCGCTTCGTCGCTTTCTTTCTTCAGCGCCTGGGATTCCACCTTCAACTGAATCAGGCGACGCTCCAGACGATCGAGCACTTCCGGCTTGGAATCGATTTCCATGCGGATACGGCTCGCGGCCTCGTCGATCAGGTCGATGGCCTTGTCCGGCAACTGCCGGTCAGTGATGTAGCGATGGCTGAGCTTGGCCGCGGCGATGATCGCGCCGTCGGTGATCGCCACTTTATGGTGAACCTCGTAACGCTCTTTGAGGCCCCGCAGGATGGCGATGGTGTCTTCTTCGCTTGGCTCATCCACCAATACTTTCTGGAAGCGTCGCTCGAGCGCCGCGTCCTTCTCTATATATTGGCGGTACTCGTTGAGCGTGGTCGCACCGACGCAGTGCAACTCGCCGCGCGCCAGTGCTGGCTTGAGCATGTTGCCGGCGTCCATCGAACCTTCGCCCTTACCGGCGCCGACCATGGTGTGCAGTTCGTCGATGAACAGAATGATCTGCCCTTCCTGCTTCGACAGCTCGTTGAGCAGCGATTTCAGGCGCTCTTCGAACTCACCGCGATACTTGGCACCGGCAATCAACGCGCCCATATCCAGCGAGAGCAGACGCTTGCCTTTAAGGCCGTCCGGCACTTCGCCATTGATGATGCGCTGCGCCAGGCCTTCGGCGATTGCGGTTTTACCCACGCCGGGCTCGCCGATCAGCACCGGGTTGTTCTTGGTGCGGCGTTGCAGAACCTGAATGGTGCGACGGATTTCGTCATCACGACCGATCACCGGATCGAGCTTGCCGTCTTCGGCGCGCTTGGTCAGGTCGACGGTGTATTTATCCAGCGCCTGCCGCGACTCTTCGTGGTTGGCGTCGTTAACCGCTTCGCCGCCACGCAGGTTATTGATCGCGTTTTCCAAAGCTTTCTTGCTCACGCCCTGGCCGAGCAGCAACTTGCCGAGCTTGCTGTTCTCGTCCATCGCCGCGAGCAACACCAGTTCGCTGGAAATGAACTGATCGCCCTTCTGCTGGGCCAGCCGGTCAGCCTGGTTAAGCAGGCGCGCCAGATCCTGCGACATGTTGACGTCGCCAGTGGGGTTCTGGATTTTTGGTAATTGGTCGAGCTCTTTGGTCAGCTCTTTACGCAAGCTGTTGACGTCGAAGCCCACCTGCATCAGCAGAGGTTTGATCGAACCACCCTGCTGTTCAAGCATGGCTTGCATCAAGTGCGCCGGCTCGATGGCCGGATGATCGTGGCCGACAGCCAACGACTGGGCGTCGGACAAGGCCAACTGTAATTTGCTGGTTAAACGGTCTATACGCATGGGTCACCTTCCTTTTGAGCAGGCCGGACCTAAAAAACCATCCTGAATAAAGAAACCTGCCAGATACCACTGTAGATGCGGTCGATTCTGCAAGATTCAAGCGTCAGGCAGTTGATGCAGATCAGACAGTCTAGCGGGTGAGCCAAACCAAGGAGGCGAAGCGACCGGTGCGTGAAGCACGGCGATAGGAGAAGAAGCGTGGATCGGTCACGGTGCAGAAGCCACCGCCGTAAACCGCTGTGACACCACGAGCCGCCAGGCGCAGGCGCGCCAGCAAGTAGATGTCAGCCATGAACTTGCCGGCATTGTGGCTCGGCACGAAGGCATCTGCCGCTGCGGGCAATTGATCAATAAAGACTTCCCGCACTTCCGGGCCGACTTCAAAGGCCTTCGGGCCAATCGCCGGGCCGAGCCAGACCAAAACGTCTTCAGCCGGAACATTGAGGCTGTCGAGGGTCGCTTCCAGCACACCCGCCGCCAGACCACGCCAACCGGCGTGAGCCGCTGCGACGCGAGTACCGGCACGATCGCAGAATAATGCTGGCAGACAGTCTGCCGTCATCGCCGCGCAGGCAATGCCCGGCGTTGCCGTCCAGCTGGCATCGGCAGTCGCAACAATGCCCGGATCAGCATGCGCCACGGCAATCCCGTGCACTTGCTGCAACCAGGCAGGCTGTATAGAGAAGTGATCGGTCAGGCGCCGTCGGTTCTCGGCAACAGCCTCAGGACGATCATCGACATGATCGCCCAGATTGAGGCTGTCGAACGGCGCCTCGCTGACACCGCCCTCGCGGGTGGTGACGCAGGCTTTGACGCTGGCCGGCGCAGGCCAGTCCGGCGTCAGCCAGTTCATCCGACGAAGGCCTCGCGATCCTGCTTGAGCAGGGTCAGCAGCCAGACGAAATCTTCTGGCAGCGGCGATTCCCAGCTCATGCGCACACCGGTCGTCGGATGATCGAGTTCAAGGAAGCGCGCATGCAGGGCCTGACGCGGGAAATGCTTGAGGGACTCAACCATCGTCGGGTTTGCCGCCGGCGGAATGCGGAAACGGCCGCCATACGCCGGATCACCGACCAACGGGAAGTTGATATGCGACATGTGCACGCGAATCTGGTGCGTACGACCGGTTTCCAGCTTCACCCGTACGTGGGTGTGGGAGCGGAAGCGCTCCAGCACGCGGTAGTGGCTGACGGCAGGCTTGCCACCTTCCATAACCGCCATGCGCTGGCGCTGCTGGCCGTGACGACCGATCGGGGCGTTGATCTTGCCCCCGGCGGTCACGACACCAATCACGATGCACTCATAGATGCGGCTGACGCTGCGACTCTGCAGTTGAGTAACAAGCTTGGTCTGCGCCTGAATGGTCTTGGCCACCACCATCAGACCGGTGGTGTCCTTGTCCAGACGATGCACGATGCCGGCACGCGGGACATTGATGATGTCCGGCACGTGGTGCAGCAAGGCGTTGAGCAAGGTGCCATCGGCGTGACCGGCAGCCGGGTGTACCACCAGGCCCGCAGGCTTGTTGATCACCAGAATGTCGTCGTCTTCATAGACGATGTCGAGCTCGATGTCCTGAGCGATCCATTCACCCTGGGCTTCCTGCTCGGCAGTCAGCTCAAGGATGGCACCGCCATGCACGATGTCGCGCGGGCGGATGACCGCCCCGTCCACAGTCAGGCGACCTTCTTTGATCCAGGCGGAAAGGCGCGAGCGTGAGTGCTCAGCGAAGAGTTGGGCAGCGACTTGATCGAGGCGTTGGCCGCCCAATTCGGACGGCACCTCTGCGCGAAGTTCAATTTTATCGGACATGCTCTGACTGTGCGTCGGCACAGCTTTTGGTTTCGGCTGCGCGCTTGTGGTTAAATACGGCGTCTTTTGCCCCGAGGCTTTTCAACGGGGCGCTCATCATAACAGGACGGCCCCGCCCAAGACAGCGGCCGTCATAGGGACGCAAGCCGCCATGCAAGTGAAACACCTGCTGCTGATCGCCATCCTCGCATTGACCGCTGCTTGCTCATCGAAGGAAGTCGTAGACGAAAACCTCAGCGAAGCCGAGCTGTATCAGCAGGCTCAGACTGACCTGGACAACAACAGCTACACCAGCGCCACAGCCAAGCTGAAGGCTCTGGAGTCGCGTTATCCGTTCGGTCGCTACGCCGATCAGGCACAGCTGGAGCTGATCTACGCCAACTACAAGAACGCCGAGCCGGAAGCTGCAAAGTCCGCCGCCGAGCGTTTCATTCGTTTGCATCCGCAGCACCCGAACGTGGATTACGCCTACTATCTGAAAGGTCTGACCTCTTTCGACCAGGACGTCGGCCTGCTGGCGCGCTTCCTGCCGCTGGACATGACCAAGCGTGACCCGGGCGCCGCCCGCGACTCGTACAACGAGTTCGCACAGCTGACCAGCCGTTATCCGAACAGCCGCTACGCGCCGGACGCCAAGCAGCGCATGATCTACCTGCGCAACCTGCTGGCCGCTTACGAAATCCACGTGGCCGACTACTACCTGACCCGTCAGGCGTATGTAGCCGCTGCCAACCGTGGCCGTTACGTAGTGGAAAACTTCCAGGAAACCCCATCGGTCGGCGACGGCCTGGCAGTGATGACTGAAGCCTACCAGCGTCTGCACCTGGACGAACTGGCGGCCACCAGCCTGGAAACCCTGAAGCTCAACTACCCGAACCACCCGAGCCTGCAAGACGGCCAGTTCGTGCCACGGGTTGCCGAAGCCGACAACCGTTCGTTCCTGAGCAAGGCGACGTTGGGTCTGATCGAGTCGCGTCCACCGCTGCCGCCGGGCGAAACCCGCGCCAACCAGGACGTGCAGAAGCAGTTCCAGGACGCGAAAGACGCGATCCCGAACGAGCTCAAGCCTAAAGACGAAAACGGCGACGTGATCGAAGAGCCGGAACCAGAGTCGAGCAACACCGACCGCTCGTGGTTCAGCTACATGACTTTCGGCGTGTTCGACTGATCACACCGGCGGTACAGAAAAGGGAGATCTGCGGATCTCCCTTTTTCATTTCTGCGCTTTAATCCGCTGTGCGCTCGTCAGCTCCTTGGCTAAACTGCCGGATCATCAGTCGAAAAGCCGCTCATCATGCTTCGTTTATTGTTCTGGATCGTCGTGATTTTTGCCGCGATATGGTTGTGGCGTAAATTCAAGGCGCCTGCCGCATCCAACCCATCCAATCGCCCAAATCGCGAACAGGACGCGCCACCGATGGTGCGCTGCGCCCATTGCGGCGTACATTTGCCGCGCGACCGTGCGCTGAGCGTGCAACAACAGTGGTATTGCAGCCAGGCTCACCTCGAGCAAGGCCCGGGCTCCAGTGATCGCTGAGGCCACCCACGCCGACAGCAAACAGGCGCAGCGCCTGCTGCGCCTTTATCATCTCTACCGCTTAAGCATCGGCATCACCCTGGTGCTGCTGATCTCCAGCAACATGGACAACCGCCTGCTGACGTCGGCCAATGACGAATTGCTGCGCGGTGGCAGTTGGCTGTACCTGATCCTCAATATTCTGTTGGTGGTGTTCCTGGAGAACACACGACGGCCGGCGCAGCTATTCAGCCTGGCCCTCGTCGATATCCTGCTTTTATGCGCATTGTTCTTTGCTGCGGGCGGCGTCGGCAGTGCGCTGGGTAATTTGCTGATTGTCTCGGTGGCGATCAGCAACACCCTGCTACGGCGACGCATCGGCCTGTTGATCGCCGCTATCGGTGCGCTGGGCATCGTCGGCTCAAGTTTCCTGCTCGGCTTCAACCATCCCCTGAGCGCCAATGAATACTTGCAGGCCGGCACCCTCGGCGCTCTGTGCTTTGCCGCCTCGCTGTTGGTGCAAGGCTTGATCCGACGCCTGGAGGTCAGCGAAACCCTGGCCGAGCAACGCGCCAGCGAAGTGGTGGGGCTCGAAGCCCTCAACGCGCTGATCCTGCAACGCATGCGCACCGGCATTCTGGTGCTCGACGAGGCGCGTCGGGTGCAACTGGCCAACCACAGCGCACAAACCCTGCTCGCGCAATCGCAACTTCAGGGACATCTGATCGATGACTATTCGATGGCGCTGGTTGATCGCCTGCAACTGTGGATGAACAACCCGACCCTGCGCCCACAGAGCCTGAAAATCCCCGGCAACGGCCTGGAGCTGCAACCGAGTTTCATCGCCCTCGAACAAAGCCCAAACCAGCAAACCCTGGTGTTTCTCGAAGACCTCGCGCAAATCGCCCAACAAGCTCAGCAACTGAAACTCGCTGCGTTGGGGCGACTGACCGCTGGCATCTCCCATGAGATCCGCAACCCGCTGGGTGCCATCAGTCACGCCGCACAGCTATTGGCTGAATCCGAGGAACTCGATAGCGCCGATCGGCGTCTGACGCAGATCATTCAAGACCACTCCCAGCGCATGAACCGAGTCATCGAAAACGTCCTGCAACTGTCTCGCCGCCAACAGAGCGCCCCGCAACGACTGGATCTCAAGCCGTGGCTGGAAAACTTCGTTGTTGAAAGCCGCGAACAGGCCAGCGAGCGACAGCAGATTCACCTGCGAATCAATTCGGGGGATTTCACCACGCTGATGGACCCCAACCAGCTCACGCAAATTCTCGACAACCTGTTACGCAACGGCTGGCGCCACAGCGCCCTGCTGCACGATCAGGCGCAAGTCTGGCTGGCCCTGTTCATCGACGCCGACAGCCAGTTGGCGGTCCTTGAAGTGCAGGACAACGGCCCCGGCGTGCCTGCCGATGAACAGGCGCATCTGTTCGAACCGTTCTTCACCACCAGCAGCCAGGGCACCGGCCTTGGGCTTTATCTGTCCCGTGAGCTGTGCGAAAGCAACCAAGCGCGCCTAGACTTTCAATCACGCCAAGGCGGCGGCTGCTTTCGCATCACCTTTGCTCACGGACGGAAACAAAGTTGAATACGAGCCCACGGCAAAAAATCCTCATCGTCGACGACGAACCGGACATCCGCGAACTCCTGGAAATCACTCTGGGACGGATGAAGCTCGACACCTACAGCGCACGCAATCTGGCTGAAGCCCAGGCGCTGCTGAACCGCGAGAACTTCGATCTGTGCCTGACCGACATGCGCCTGCCCGATGGTACGGGGATGGAACTGGTGCAGCACATCCAGCAACGTTATCCACAACTGCCGGTGGCGATGATCACCGCCTATGGCAGCCTGGAAACGGCCATCAACGCTTTGAAAGCAGGTGCTTTCGACTTCCTGACCAAACCGGTCGACCTCACGCGCCTGCGCGAACTGGTCGGCACGGCCCTGCGCATGCCGGCGGCAGGAGGCAGCTCTACAACGATAGAACGGCGCTTGCTGGGCGATTCGCAGCCGATGCGCAGTCTGCGCAAGCAAATCGACAAACTCGCTCGCAGCCAAGCGCCGGTGTACATCAGTGGCGAGTCGGGCAGTGGCAAGGAACTGGTCGCGCGGCTGATCCATGAACAAGGGCCACGCGCCAGCCAGCCGTTCGTGCCGGTGAACTGTGGGGCAATACCTTCGGAGCTGATGGAAAGCGAGTTTTTCGGCCATCGCAAAGGCAGTTTCACCGGCGCGGTCGAAGACAAGCCGGGGCTGTTTCAGGCGGCCCACGGCGGCACGTTGTTCCTCGATGAAGTGGCAGACTTGCCGTTGTCGATGCAGGTAAAACTGCTGCGAGCGATTCAGGAAAAAGCTGTGCGCAGTGTTGGCGGTCAGCAGGAAAGCGTGGTCGATGTGCGGATCCTCTGTGCCACGCACAAGGACCTCGATGCCGAGGTCGCGGCCGAACGCTTTCGTCAGGACCTTTATTACCGCCTGAACGTGATTGAATTGCGCGTGCCGTCCCTGCGTGAGCGCCGTGATGACATTGAAGTGCTGGCAGCCAATATGCTCAAGCGCCTCGCCAAGGACACCGGCCAACCAGCAGCACGCTTGCATCCGCAGGCGTTGGAAGCGCTGAAGAATTACCGGTTTCCGGGGAATGTGCGGGAGCTGGAAAACGTGCTCGAACGGGCGCACACCTTGTGTGAAAACCGCACGATCGAGGCAGAGGATTTGCGCTTGAGCGAGGGGAACTGCGCGGCGGATGGCGGGATTGCCGATCTGACGCAGATCGACAATCTTGAGGATTACCTGGAGAACGTCGAGCGGAAGCTGATTCTGCAAGCGCTGGAGGAGACGCGCTGGAATCGTACGGCGGCGGCGCAGCGCTTGAGTCTATCGTTCAGGTCGATGCGTTACAGGCTGAAAAAACTCGGTTTGGACTGAGGGCCCCTTCGCGAGCAAGCTCGCTCTCACATTGGATTTTTTGACCGACAAAGATCAACTGTGGGAGCGAGCCTGCTCGCGAAAGCGATCTGCCAGGCTACAGAGAAATATCAGACTAAATGCGGCCTTCAGGCGCATACGGCGCCGGATCAATAATCGGCGCCCTTCCCAGCATCACATCGGCAAACAACTGACACGACGCTGGCGCCAGCACCAGCCCATTGCGGTAATGTCCGCAGTTCAGCCACAACCCGGCAAACCCCGGCACACGGCCAATGTACGGAATGCCCTCCGGCGACCCCGGACGCAACCCTGCCCAGTGCCCTACCACTTCGGCCTCTGCCAGCGCCGGCAACAATTCCACCGCTGAAGCCTTGAGACTTTCCAGCGCAACGTCGGTTGGGGTCTTGTCGTAACCTTCGTGCTCCAGCGTGCTGCCGATCAGGATATGACCGTCACGACGCGGAATTGCATAACGCCCTTTGGCCAGCACCATGCTCGGCAGGAAATCTGCCGCACATTTATAGAGAATCATCTGGCCTTTGACTGGTTCGACCGGCAATGTCAGATCCAGCGTCTTGAGCAGATCACCGCTCCACGCCCCCGCGGTCAGTACGACCTGATCACCGTTGATCACACCCTTCGACGTCTCGACGCCAACAACCTGCCCGCCCTCACGGACAAACCCGCTGACTTCGCACTGTTCATGAATCGTCACGTTAGGCAGTGCCTGCAACGCCGCTTTCAGTGATTTCACCAGACGCGGATTGCGCACGTTGGCGACATCCGCCATGTAGATCGCTCGGGAGAAACCGCCACCGAGCACCGGCACCGCATCATGCGCCGCCGAGATATCCACAGCCCGCAGCGGCCGGTTTTCCCGCTCGGCCCAGGCCAGCGCTTCGGCTTCATCGTCCAGATCCAGCCAGTACAGGCCGGTGGTATGTACTTCAGGATCCACCCCGGTGTCAGCGAACAAACGCTCGCCGAGCTGTGGATAAAAATCCTGCGACCAGTGCGCCAGTGCCGTGACCGCCGGGCTATAACGCCACGGATATAACGGCGAAACGATACCGCCGCCCGCCCAGGACGATTCCTGGCCGAGGTTCGAGCGATCGAGCAGCACCACGCTGCGTACTTCGGAGGCGAGATTGTAGGCGGTCAGCAGGCCAATCACCCCGCCACCGACAATCACCACTTGCTGTTGCCTGGTCATGTTTGATCCAACCGTAAAAAAGACAGTGGGCGCAAAAGGCACCCGAAAGAAAGCGCCTCAGCGGCCCCAGCAATCCTTGGTGGTCAGCCCGGTAGTCGCGTTGTTCATGCTTCTGACACCGGTGTTGGTCAGGGTGAAATCCCCGCATTTGTCGGTGGCCATGGCCGTGCCCGTCTTGCGGGTGGCGGTCAACAGGAAGGTCTGGTCAGCGATGGTCGGGGTGATGGTGTAGAAATCAGTGCCCGTGCTGAGCCCGGTAACGCCGGTGTAGACATTGCTCTTGGTGTAGAAACGTTCAAGGGTCTGCGCCTGCTCCGAGAGCAGCGACACCACTTCGGCGCGACGGCCCTTTTTCACATATTCGGTATAGCTCGGTGCGGCGATGGTGATGACGATCCCGATGATCGCAATCACGATCATGATTTCGATCAGGGTGAAGCCTCGGTTGGATCTGCGCATGCCTCAAACTCTCGCTTACTGTATTTGTCGCCACATGATACGACGGCTGCCGCCACCGCCCTTTTCTACAATGATCGTGATGGTGCCACTGGTGTCGGTCGTACCCTTGCGCTTGCCATCGCTGGAGACGAAGTTCAGGGTCGGAATGCCACCGGTGAATATCACGCCGCTGGAGATCGAGTCATTGCTGTCGACCAAACCGTCAGAGCTGGTATCGAGCACGGCGTAATTGAGCATCTTACCGCTGAACGCATCCAGTTCGACCAGTTTGCCGGTACCAAAACTCGCACAGGGATCAGTGGTATCAACACTCGCCGTGGTAAAGACAACACGGCCCAGCACGATACTCGCCTGATTGATCACCCGCTCGCCGGTCAGCACGTTGTTGTACACCAGCGGAAGATACCAACCCTTCTCCGCCGGATACGTCGTGTCATTCTGCGTTGTGGTCAGAAACTGTCCAGAGCTGCCGGAGAATGATCCGGTGATCGCCTGCGGCTGCAAACTGCTGACGGTCAACTGTCCAGAACCACCATCGGCGTCCCACACGGAATAGAACGCCTGCAAATCCTTGTTGGTCTTATCGGCCGTTTCATTGAACTTGCCGGTACCGACGAAGACCTGTTTGCCGCCCAGCGCGTTATCCGCCAGTAACGGCTGCGCGGTGATCGGTTGAGTCGCCCCGCCCGCCGTGGTGAACAGTGGCTTGCCGGAAAACGCCACGCCCCAACTATCGGAGGACGTGGCACTCAGGTCGAACTTCCATAACCGCCCCTTCAAGTCGCCACCGTAAGCGGCCTGCACCACATTCGAAGAGTTGACCTTGAGTTTCACCGACGACAAACCGTTGGTGGTTTCCGTGCTGTCGATAACGATTTTCCTGATCAGCGAACCGTCCAGCGCATCCAGTACATACAGGGCCGCCACGCCCGAATTACTGCCGTAGCCATTGGCAATGAATGTCGCCCAGCGACCATTGGCCAAGCGTGCCACTTCCGGACGGGCGTAGGCATAACCCAGATCATTGAATGCGTTCGCAGCACTGGCGGTGGCCGGCGCACTGACCTCCCACAAGGCCTTGATCACATTGCCCGCAGACGCATCAAACAGTTGCAGCCCGTAGAAGGTTTTACCCCCGGCACCGGTGCCGCCAATGGCCAGGGTTTTCCACGCGGTGCCGGACTGCGCGTCGAACACCCCAACCTGACCGTCTACCAAAAACTTGTGGCTCACACCGTTGACGTAGTTGGTATCGGCGATCAGGCGCAATGACGGCAGCACACTGGACGGCATGTAGGCGTAACGGCGAGTACCGTTCGCCGAATTGATCACGTTGACGAAACCATCGTTGGCGTTGACGACCAGGCTGGTGTTCATATTCGCAGCCTTGGTGGCCAGGTAAGTGCTGTAGCTGGTGTCGCCGGAAAGATCGGAGGCGGTTTTGTCTGATGGCGAAGCCAGCACCAGCGGCGAATTGATGATGTCGCCGAGCAGCACGCTGCGCACTTTCAGCCCGGCCTTGTTCGTGCCCTTGCTCCACTCCACCAGATCAATGCCACTGATACCGGTGGGCAATCCCTGACTCAGCGTGGTCTGCTGGGCCGGGGAAAAGTTGCCGTAAGCCAGGGTTACCGCTGCGTTGCTCAGGGTATTCCATGACTGAAAGGTCGCGGCGGTGGCGGCTGGCACGATGGTGGTGTCGGTCGTCCACTGCGCCGCCGAGGTATTGACCGTCCCGGTCGAGGTGAACCCAAACGACTTGATCGTGCCGCGCCAGTCCTTGGGGTCATAAGTGGTTTGATAAAAGCTGCTGCTGGACGTCAGTGTGGTTCCGCTGGTGACTCCCGCGCCGCCGGAGCCGGCCTTGGACGTGATGTCGCTCAGCGCCGAGGATAAGGCGGCGTTGAGCCCGGTACTGTCGGTCGCCTGGTAATACCTGCCCTGTCCATAACTGGCGGCGTCCGACAGCATGTCATTATCGGCGGTGAAACCCACGGTGTAGGTGTTCATGTTCTGTTTGGGAAAATCCACCGCACTCCAGCTCTTACCCGCTGCGTCGGTGCCGGTCGAACGCATATCGATGTCAAAGGCAAACTTGGCGATGTCATCCAGATACAGCGTATCCCCTTCACCATCACCGTTAAGGTTGTTGCCGTCATTGTTGACGCCATCCCAGTTCGGCAAACGGCTGCCGCCCAGTGGGTCATTGGTGGGGAAAGTACGGTCGAAGGTCGGCAAGCCGTCGGTGATCACCACACCATAGTTTTTCTGGCAGCGGTACTGAATCGGGCTGGTGTAGGTGGTCGGTGTGCTGTTGTAGTACGGCGCCATGCCACGCATGTAACGAGTGATTTCGTAATAGGTTTCCGCCAACGGCGTGTTGGCCACGGCGCTCAAACCGTTGATGGAAGAGATCAGTGCGTTGTAATTGGAGTCGGCCTGGGCTTGAGTCACGCTGCCGGACACCGGCGACAAATCGCTGATCGCACGAGCAATGAAACCGCCATTGCCGGAATTGTTGCTGGTGGCCGGATTGAATGTCGACAGACCCATACGCAACGTGCGGTTGCTGCTGACCAATGCCGTGGAGACGTTGCGCGCGACGTTGATGCGGTAGTCGTTGGGAATCGCCCCGGTGGTGAAATCGCGTGTGCCGTTGTTGATGGCCATGCCGAATACGTAGGAAATGTAATCCCCTGAGTAACGCGTATTGCCGCTGCCGACCGGATCCGGCAGCTTCAGGCACAACGGCGCCAGACTGTTGTTGTAGAACGCATAGGCGCCGCCGGAGCAACCTGATGTCGGCAGGCTGGACAGAAAGATCGTATCGCCGGTAATCGCTGTCGAACTCAGGCACAGGCCAAGTAAGGCGTTGCATTGCCGGGCCGGGGTGAAATTGTCGGTGGGGTCAAAACCGGTCGCATAGATGATGCTGTTCATACTCCCCGAATCGTCGATCAGCAGCATGACGTTGGGTGGTACCGCTGCCGCACTCAACAGCGGCGAATCGGAAGGCGTGAACGCATACGCCGGCGCGGCCAGATAACAGCTCAGCAGCATGCCGATCCATAGTGATATGCAGCGCTCAATACTTCGCATAAACACTCTCCACCACGCTACGCGAAGTGCCGGCGATGCCGACCGCTGTAACCCGATACAACGTCACCGAGGTGTTGCTCGGTACGTTCACGGCCGTCAGAGTCGTACCGATGTTCTGTACTCCATAGAATCCATTGCCGGCCGCAATCCAGGTCACCCCGGAAGTCGAATTGAGTCCCGCCGCGCTGACCACCGACGACTCCGCCGGCGGCGCGCATTGCGTGGTACCGCTGCATACAGCCAGCGAATAACTGTCCAGTTGCACCGCACTTTCGCCAATGCGCAACGCCGCCTCGGCAGTCTGGAACGACTGATTGCGCAGGCTCACGCTGCCGGCCATTTTTTCCTGCAGGTTGGCGCTCTGCATCGACGACAGACCAATCAGGGTCAGTAACAACAGGAATACCAGACTGACCAGCAAGACCATGCCGTGCTGCGCCTGACGGGTGTGGAGAGTCATCCTCATCGCCGCGCCCCTCACTGCAAGCGGTTGCGCAAAGCGGCAACCACGTTGAAGGTTTGATTGCGCACCCGGTTGTTCGGGTCGGTGAGGGTCAGGCTCAGGCGCACACTGCGGATGCGCGCCGGATCACTGGGATTGGCGCTGTAAGTCGAAGCGGCCACATCCGTTGCCGAACTGGCCAGACCGAACATCACGGTGAACGCACTGACGTTGTTCACCAGCACCTGCTGCGCAGGATTGCCGCTGCCGGTGCCCATGAGAATCTGATTGTTGCTGAAGCTGTAGATCAGACGCCGGATCGGGAACGCGATCTGCCCGCTCGCCGGGGAGCGCAAGCCGGTATAGGCCGTTGCGCTGTTGCGGCAATCGGAGACCACGGTCCAGGTTGGCGTGCCCCCGCCGCTGCCGATATCGGCAGTGACCAGCGTCAGTTTGAGGTTGGCATTGTCCCAGTTGATCGGCGTGACCTGCGCAGCGTTGAAGTCGCCCGCACTGCTCGAATCGGTAATGGTGCCAAGACAGCCGAACATCCCGACCATGCGAATTTCCTGAATCATCTTGCTCAACACAAACCGTGCGTCTTCCTGCATCGCCGCGGCAGTGTTCTGGCTGACATAAGTATTTTTCGCCGCGATGAAAATCTGCACCACGCCCAGCACCACGATGAGCCCCAGTGCCAAAGCAATAAGTAATTCGATCAGACCGAATCCACGGTTTTGCTGCTTCATGGCGTGGCCACCGGATCAACCGCAGCGCGGCTGGTCAGGACAAAGCTGCGCTGGGCGCTGGCGGTGTTGGCGGCTCGCGCATCGCTCCAGTTGATGGTGATGGTGTAGACGCGCTGATTGAGGGTGATGCTGCCAGTCGCGGTCGGCCCACCGAAGTTGGTGATGTTGGTAGTGAAATCGTAGAGGTCCTGATCGCGGGCAACGCTCAGATTGCCCGAGGTCGGCGGCGTGGCGGTGTAGTCGGCGCCGGAGTTGGCGCGGATGCGGTCCATCATGTCGTAGGCAATGAAACTGGCCTGACTGGTCATCCGTGAGCTATCGGTGTACTTCAGCGCATTCAGTTGCACCGCTGCCGCGCCCAGCAGCCCGACCGTCAGAATCAGCAACGCGACCAGCACCTCGATCAGCGTCATGCCGTGCTGTGCATTTTTGCTCCCTGCCCTCATCCGCAACTTCCACCCAATTGAATTCGTCCGTTCAAACACACGTTCAGCGTCCTGCTTTGCGTTCCCAGCGTGTAACTGATGACCACCGCCGTCGACGGCGCCGCCAGACCGCCAAGGTTGTTGAAATCCAGTGCGGTCACTCCTGAGGGTAGCGTCAGAGTCGCACCACTGCTCATCGCGGGAACAACCCGCAACACATTGGCCGGAGTGCCAGTACTGTCATAAACCGCCAGTTCACCGGTCCAGACGCTGCCGCCGGCAGTCGGGCGCAGGCGCAAGGTAGTACCTCGATTTATGGCTTCGAGCCTGGCGAAATTGATCGCCCGTTGCAGATCGCCCATCTCGGTATCAGCCCTGCTGCCCTGTACCGAACGGGTGAACGCCGGCACCGCCAGGGTAATCAGGATCACAAAGATCGCGATCGCAACCAACAACTCGATCAGCGTGAAACCTTTTGTACGAAGATCCATCGATGCCCTCCGTTGCCGTCGGCTATACCTGCTTCTACACGCTAGAACATTCAACCGGCCCGCGTCGGTTGATTTGCCCTGCCCGGCGCACGGAGCGCGCCGTTCATCACATTCCACGGAGGGTGTTTTCATGCCGCAACAGGGTTTCAGCCTGATAGAACTGCTTATGGGACTGGCGATTGGCGCAATTGTTCTGCTGCTGGTCAGTCCGGCGTTCGCCACGCTCAGAGAATCGAGCCATCGGGATCAAGCGGCGCAATCGCTGCTCGATGGCCTGCGTAACGCTCGCACACTGGCCATCACGCGCAATCAGAGCGTGGTGATTCATGGCATCAACGGCGACTGGAGTCAGGGCTGGCGAATCATTCTGGATATCAGCGGCAAAGGGCCGAAGGACAGCAGCAATCCGCTGCTGCAAGAGCGTGCGAGTGACACGCAGGTGCCGATTGTCGGCAATTGGTCGGTGAGTGGTTACGTACGTTTCAGCAGTCTGGGGCAACCACTGATGCCCGGGCGGGCGTTTCAGGCTGGGACATTACATGTCTGCTCGGCTCGCGAGCCGGTCAGTCAGCGCCAGATAGTACTGGCGGCGACCGGTCGCGTGCGCCTGAACAGTCAAGAGACTGAGCAGGCGCTGTGTCAAAAAACCGAAAACGTCAGATCGAACGCACGCGCAGCTCTTTAGGCATCGAGAACGTAATGTTCTCTTCACGCCCGGCCAGTTCATCGGCACCGGTAGCGCCCCAGGCCTGCAATTGCTGAATCACGCCGCGCACCAGTACCTCCGGCGCGGAAGCACCGGCGGTAATGCCGATACGCTCAACGCCATCGAACCAGCTCTTTTGCAGGTCTTCGGCACCGTCGATCAGGTAGGCCGGTGTGGCCATGCGCTCGGCGAGTTCACGCAGACGATTGGAGTTGGAGCTGTTCGGGCTGCCGACCACCAACACCACGTCGCACTCGTCAGCCAATTGCTTGACCGCGTCCTGACGGTTTTGCGTGGCGTAGCAGATATCGTCCTTGCGCGGGCCGCCGATAGCCGGGAAGCGCGTGCGCAGCGCATCGATGACACGACTGGTATCGTCCATCGACAGCGTGGTCTGGGTGACGAAAGCCAGTTTGTCCGGGTTGTGCACCTGCAATTCGGCGACGTCTTTCTCGTCTTCAACGAGGTAGATCGCGCCGCCATTGCTGCCGTCGTACTGGCCCATGGTGCCTTCGACTTCCGGGTGACCGGCGTGACCGATCAGGATGCACTCACGACCGTCGCGGCTGTATTTCGCCACTTCGATGTGCACCTTGGTCACCAGCGGGCAAGTGGCGTCGAATACTTTCAGGCCACGGCCGGCGGCTTCGGTGCGCACAGCTTGGGAAACACCGTGAGCACTGAAAATCACGATGACATCGTCCGGCACCTGATCCAGCTCCTCGACGAAGATCGCCCCGCGACTACGCAGGTCTTCAACGACAAACTTGTTGTGCACCACTTCGTGACGCACGTAGATCGGCGGCCCGAAGACTTCCAGGGCGCGGTTGACGATTTCGATCGCCCGGTCCACGCCGGCGCAGAAGCCACGGGGGTTGGCGAGTTTGATTTGCATGCTGTGCCTCGTGTCTTGCGCGCGAAAACAATGAATTACTAATTGTGGGAGCGAGCCTGCTCGCGAAAGCTGACTGACATTCAACACTGATGTCGCCTGACACACCGCATTCGCGAGCAGGCTCGCTCCCACATTTTTACAGCGCTTTAACGTTGATGATCTCGACGTCAAAGGTCAGCGTCTTGCCCGCCAGCGGGTGGTTGAAGTCGATGGTCACTTGCGTGTCGTCGAACTCTTTCACCACACCCGGCAGCTCAGTATTGGCCGCATCGTTGAAGATCACCAGCAAACCCGGTGACAACTCCATGTCGACGAACTGCGAACGCGGAATGATCTGCACGTTCTGCGGGTTCGGCTGGCCGAAGGCGTTTTCCGGCTCGACGGTCAGCGTGCGCTTGTCGCCGGCCTTGAAGCCGAACAGCGCTGCTTCGAAACCCGGCAGCAGGTTGCCGTCGCCGACCTTGAAGGTCGCCGGGGCTTTGTCGAACGTACTGTCGACGGTGTCGCCGTTCTCCAGGCGCAATGCAAAGTGCAAGGTGACTTCCGTGTTCTGGCCGATGCGTTGCTCAGCCAATACCTGTTCAGTCATGAACGGCTTCTCCGGTCTTTTTACTTTTGAACATATCCAGTGCCAGCATCACCGCGCCAACGGTAATCGCGCTGTCGGCGAAGTTGAACGCCGGGAAGTACCAGCGGTTCTGCCAGTGCACCAGAATGAAATCGATCACATGGCCCAGGGCAATGCGGTCATACAGATTGCCCAGCGCGCCGCCCAATACCAGCGCCAGCGCGACGGCCAGCCAGGTTTCGTTGCGGCCCAGACGCTTGAGCCAGACCACCAGCACCGCACTGACCACAATCGCGATCAGGGCAAACAGCCAGCGCTGCCAGCCGGAGCTGTCAGCCAAAAAGCTGAAAGCAGCGCCGGTGTTGTAAGCCAGGGTCCAGCTGAAGTAATCGGGAATGATCACGATCTGCTGGAACATTTCGAGCTTGCCTTCGAAGTAGAACTTGCTGGCCTGGTCGATGACCAGAACCAGCAAACTCAACCACAGCCAGCTCAACCGTCCGAAACGGCCAACGGCATTAGGCATAGTGACGAACCTCGCCAGCGCCGCTGATGTTGTCGACGCAACGACCGCAGATTTCCGGATGCTCCGGGTTCACGCCGACGTCTTCGCGGCAGTGCCAGCAACGGGCGCACTTCGGGAAGGCCGATTTGACGATCTTCAGCTTCAGGCCGCTGACTTCAGTCACTACCGCATCAGCCGGTGCCTGAACGAACGGCGCAACGCTTGCGGTCGAAGTGATCAGGACAAAGCGCAGTTCGTTGCTCAGCTTGGCCAGATCGGCGCTCAGGGCGTCTTCGGCGTACAGCGTCACTTCGGCTTGCAGGTTGCCACCGACAGCTTTCGCTGCGCGCTGGATTTCCATTTCTTTGTTGACCGCTACTTTGACCGCCATCACGCGTTCCCAGTAGTCGCGACCCAGTTCCACGTCAGCCGGCAGTTCGGTCAGGCCTTCGTACCAGGTGTTGAGCATCACCGATTCGTTACGCTCGCCCGGCAGGTATTCCCACAGTTCGTCAGCAGTAAAGGCGAGGATCGGCGCGATCCAGCGCACCAGCGCTTCGGAGATATGGAACAGCGCGGTTTGCGCCGAACGGCGGGCCTTGCTGTTGGCGCCAGTGGTGTACTGACGGTCCTTGATGATGTCGAGGTAGAAACCGCCCAGCTCCTGCACGCAGAAGTTGTGGATCTTCGAGTAGACGTTCCAGAAACGGTATTCGCCGTAGTGCTCTTGCAGCTCGCGCTGCAGCAGCAAGGTGCGGTCGACCGCCCAACGATCCAGCGCGAGCATTTCTTCGGCCGGAAGGATGTCGGTGGCCGGGTTGAAGCCGGTCAGGTTCGAGAGCAGGAAACGCGCGGTGTTACGGATACGACGATAGGCGTCCGCACTGCGCTGCAGGATCTGGTCGGAAACCGCCATTTCGCCGGAGTAGTCGGTCGAAGCCACCCACAGACGCATGATGTCGGCGCCCAGGGTGTCGTTGACCTTCTGCGGCGCGATCACGTTGCCCAGCGATTTGGACATCTTGCGGCCGGCTTCGTCGACGGTGAAACCGTGGGTCAGCAGTTCGCGGTACGGCGCGTGGTTGTCGATGGCGCAACCGGTCAGCAGCGACGAGTGGAACCAGCCACGGTGTTGGTCGGAACCTTCCAGATACAGGTCGGCACGCGGGCCGCTCTCGTGGCCCATGGGGTGCGAACCGCGCAGGACGTGCCAGTGCGTGGTGCCCGAATCGAACCAGACGTCGAGGGTGTCGCTGATCTTGTCGTACAGCGGCGCTTCGTCGCCGAGCAGTTCGGCAGCGTCCATCTTGAACCAGGCTTCGATGCCTTCGACTTCAACGCGTTTGGCGACTTCTTCCATCAGCTCGACGGTGCGTGGGTGCAGTTCGCCGCTTTCCTTGTTGAGGAAGAACGGGATCGGCACGCCCCAGTTACGTTGACGCGAGATGCACCAGTCCGGACGGTTGGCGATCATCGAGTGCAGGCGCGCTTGGCCCCAGGCCGGAACGAACTTGGTGTCCTCAATGGCTTTGAGCGAGCGCACACGCAGGGTGTCACCGCTGGTTGGCTCTTTATCCATGCCGATGAACCACTGCGCAGTCGCGCGGTAGATCAGCGGGGTTTTGTGACGCCAGCAGTGCATGTAGCTGTGTTCGATGACGGTGGTGTGCATCAGCGCACCGACTTCGGTCAGCTTGTCGACGATGGCCGGGTTGGCCTTCCAGATGAACTGACCGCCGAAGAACTCCAGCGACGGCACGTACACGCCGTTGCTCTGCACCGGGTTGAGGATGTCGTCGTTGACCATGCCGTATTTCTTGCAGGTCACGAAGTCGTCCACGCCGTAGGCCGGAGCGGAGTGAACCACACCGGTGCCAGCGCCCAGTTCGACGTAGTCAGCCAGGTACACCGGCGACAGACGGTCGTAGAACGGGTGACGGAAGTTGATCAGTTCCAGCTGTTTACCGGTGGTGGTGGCGATGACCGAACCTTCCAGGCTGTAACGCGCCAGGCAGGCCTCGACCAGCTCTTCAGCCAGTACCAGCAGCTTGTCGCCGACATCAACCAACGCGTAGTTGAATTCCGGGTGCACGTTGAGCGCCTGGTTGGCCGGGATGGTCCACGGGGTAGTGGTCCAGATCACGATCGAGGCAGGCTTGCTCAACGATGGCAGACCGAACGCGGCAGCCAGTTGGGCTTCGTCAGCGATCGGGAAGGCCACGTCGATGGTCGAGGACTTTTTGTTCTCGTACTCGACTTCCGCTTCAGCCAAAGCCGAACCGCAGTCGAAGCACCAGTTCACAGGCTTCAAGCCCTTGAACACGAAACCGCCCTTGACGATTTCCGCGAGGGCGCGGATTTCACCGGCCTCGTTCTTGAAATCCATGGTCTTGTACGGGTTAGCCCAATCGCCCAGCACGCCGAGACGGATGAATTCGGACTTCTGCCCTTCGATCTGCTCGGTGGCGTAGGCACGGCACAGTTCGCGGGTCTTGTCCGCGCCCAGATTTTTGCCGTGGGTCACTTCAACCTTGTGCTCGATCGGCAGGCCGTGGCAGTCCCAACCCGGAACATACGGCGCGTCGAAGCCCGACAGGGTCTTCGAGCGGATGATCATGTCCTTGAGAATCTTGTTCAGTGCGTGACCGATGTGGATCGTGCCGTTGGCATACGGAGGGCCGTCATGCAAAACGAACTTCGGACGATCCTTGCCAATCTCGCGCAACTTTCCGTACAGGCCAATACTGTCCCAGCGCTGCAGGATCTGCGGTTCGCGCTGTGGCAGGCCGGCCTTCATTGGGAAGGCGGTGTCCGGAAGGTTAAGCGTGGCTTTATAGTCGGTCATTTAAGGCTCTTCATTAGCGATGGGCGCTAGGTGCGGCTAGTGCACGGGCGGTGGCGACATCCGCATTGATCGCCGTTTTCAATGCCTCCAGGGAGGCGAAGCGCTGCTCTTCACGCAGCTTTTGGTGGAAAACCACCGTCAAACGCCGGTCATACAGATCGCCGGCAAAATCTAAAAGATGGACTTCAAGGTGGGCCTTGCCATCACCTTGCACCGTAGGCCGTACGCCGATATTGGCGACACCGGGCCAGGTCTTGCCGTCGATATCGACATCCACCAGGTACACCCCGGTGAACGGCACGCGACGACGCTTGAGTTGAATGTTCGCAGTCGGCGTACCCAGTTGCCGGGCCAGCTTCTGGCCATGCAGCACGCGACCGGCGATGCGGTACGGGCGGCCGAGCAAACGTTCGGCCAAGGCAAAATCGGCGGCGGCCAAGGCGTTGCGCACTTGTGTGCTGCTGACGCGAATGCCGTCCAGCTCGACGGTTTGTGCCGCTTCGACGGTAAAACCGTGCATCTGCCCGGCCTGCATCAGAAAATCGAAATCGCCGAGGCGGTCGCAGCCGAAGCGGAAATCATCGCCGACTTCCAGGTGCTGCACGCCGAGGCCATCGACGAGGATGGTGTCGACGAACTCACTCGCGCTGAGCTTGCTCAAGCGCTGGTTGAACGCCAGGCACAAGACCCGGTCAACGCCTTCGGCAGCCAACAATTGCAGCTTGTCGCGCAACCTTGCCAGACGCGCCGGCGCAGTCTCGGGGGCAAAGAACTCCCGTGGCTGCGGCTCGAAAATCACCACGCAGCTGGGTACGCCCAACTCGAGCGCACGCTCACGCAGTCGGGCCAGGATAGCCTGGTGACCACGGTGAACACCGTCAAAGTTGCCAATAGTGGCGACGCAGCCCCGATGCTGGGGGCGCAAGTTGTGGAGGCCTCGAACCAGCTGCATAACGCGCTTCTTGCTCATAAAGTGGTCGATTATAACCACACCCGACGGTCGACGACAGGCAACACCGTAACGCAAAGTGAACGAGCCGACAAAACTGCCGGCCCGGGCCTGCTTATAAAGGGTAAAACCTTAGCTCAAGGCCTTGCGATTGAAGTCTCGCAGGCGGAAACCGAGCAGCAGCAACATACCGAAATAAGCGACCACGCCCGCCGCGACCAATGCGCCCAGACGCAGAAAGCGCTCAAGCATGTGCCCCTGATCCCACGCCGGCATGAAATGCATGCCCAGCAACAGCACTGCCGACATCACCGCCACCGCGATAACCAGTTTGAAACCGAACTTGGCCCAACCCGGCTGCGGCTGATACATCTGCTGCTTGCGCAGTTGATAGAACAGCAATCCGGCGTTGAGACAGGCACCGGCACTGATCGCCAGTGCCAGCCCCGCGTGCGCCAACGGGCCAATCAGTACCAGGTTGAACAACTGAGTGACCACCAGGGTGAAGATTGCGATTTTTACCGGCGTACGGATGTTCTGTTGCGCATAAAAGCCCGGCGCCAAGACTTTGATCACGATAATCCCGAGCAACCCGACAGAGTAAGCAATCAATGCGCGCTGAGTCATTTCGGCGTCAAAGCCGCTGAACTGACCGTACTGGAATAGCGAAACCGTCAGCGGCTCGGCGAGAATCCCCAGCGCCAGCGCACACGGCAGCACCAGCACAAAGCACAGACGCAGGCCCCAATCGAGGATTCGCGAGTATTCGTGGCGATCCTTGCTCGCGTAAGTTTTTGCCAGGGTCGGCAGCAGGATTGTGCCCAGCGCCACACCCAGTACGCCGGATGGCAACTCCATCAGGCGGTCGGCGTAATACATCCACGACACCGAGCCTGCGACCAGAAACGAGGCGAAGATGGTGTTGATGATCAGCGAGATCTGGCTGACCGAGACGCCGAGAATCGCCGGCAGCATCTGCTTCATTACGCGCCAGACGCCGGTATCGCGCAGATTCAGACGCGGCAGTACCAGCATGCCGATCTTTTTCAGGTGCGGCAGCTGGTAGAGCAATTGCGCCAGACCACCGACCAGCACCGCCCAACCGAGCGCCATCACCGGCGGGTCAAAGTACGGTGTGAGGAACAGCGAAAACACGATCATGCTGACGTTAAGCAGAGTCGGCACGAAGGCCGGCACGGAGAAACGGTTCCAGGTATTGAGAATCGCGCCCGCCAGTGAGGACAGGGAGATCAGCAATATATAAGGGAAGGTCACCCGCAACAGATCAGAAGTGAGCTGGAATTTTTCCGGCGTGTCGGTAAAACCCGGAGCCGTAGCCCAGATCACCCAGGGTGCGGCAATCATGCCCAGCGCAGTCACCACCGCGAGCACCAGTGTCAGCAAACCCGAGACATAGGCAATGAACGTACGGGTTGCCTCTTCACCTTGCTGGCTTTTGTATTCAGCGAGAATCGGCACGAATGCTTGAGAAAACGCACCTTCAGCGAAGATTCGTCGCAGCAGATTGGGCAATTTGAAGGCAATAAAGAAGGCATCCGTCGCCATCCCGGCGCCGAATGTACGGGCAATCAGCGTGTCACGAACAAAGCCCAGAATCCGGGAAAGCATCGTGATAGAGCTGACGGCGGCCAACGATTTGAGCAGATTCATTGAGGGAATTTGTGCCTGTCGATAAACAGCAGGCGAACAAAGCGCCTACTTGTGCGATACTCCGCGCCGCAGCAGCACAGAGCCAAAGCTCGCGAGTTTACAGGTCAAGCGCCGGAAATAAATATCCCGCCTCTTTATACCTACCACTTAGCGGAACGTTTCAAGTGCCCTTGACAAGACTTCAACTCATCGGCATGATTCGCGGCCTATTTTGTTTGCTATTTCCTAAAAAGTCTTTCGAGGAGCTCGACGGTGGCCAACTCACCTTCCGCCAAAAAACGTGCAAAACAGGCTGAGAAGCGTCGCAGCCACAACGCCAGCCTGCGTTCCATGGTTCGCACCTACATCAAGAATGTAGTTAAAGCCATCGACGCAAAAGACGCTGAAAAAGCTCAAGCTGCATACGTTCTGGCTGTGCCAGTTATCGACCGTATGGCCGATAAAGGCATCATCCACAAGAACAAGGCTGCTCGCCATAAGAGCCGTCTGAATGGCCACGTCAAAGCACTGAAAGAAGCTGCTTAATCCGACGTAGTCATTAAAAAACCGACCTTAGGGTCGGTTTTTTATTGCCTGTGATTTAACAAATCCCAGCGCAAAAAAATGTAGGAGTGAGCCCACTCGCGATAGCGGTGTCACAGTCAATAATTGCATCGACTGACACACCGCTATCGCGAGCAGCCCCACTCCTACAGTTGGTTTCGCGGCGTTATTGCTGGACCGGCACCCACGGCAGGATCGGGATGGCGGTCACGGCATTCTGCGGACTGCCTTCGATCAAGCGGTCGCTGTAGACCAGATACACCAGCGTGTTGCGCTTCTTGTCGAGGAAACGCACCACCTGCATGGTCTTGAATACCAGCGAAGTGCGCTCCTTGAACACCTCATCGCCATCCTTCAGATCACCCTTGAACTTGATCGGACCAACCTGGCGACAGGCGATCGACGCTTCGGCGCGATCCTCAGCCAGACCGAGACCGCCCTTCACACCGCCCGTCTTGGCGCGCGACAGGTAACAGGTCACCCCTTCGACTTTCGGATCATCGAAAGCCTCGACCACAATGCGGTCGTTCGGGCCGACAAACTTGAACACCGTCGACACCTGACCGATTTCCTCGGCCGAGGCGAGCAATGGCATTGCCATCAGCAAGCCCAACAATCCTTTCGCTAAACGCATCGAGTTTTCCTTAGACCAGAATCAGGTTGTCACGGTGAACCAGTTCCGGCTCCGCCATGTAACCGAGCAAACCGACAATCGCATCCGACGACTGACCGATGATTTTTTGCGCTTCCAGCGCACTGTAGTTAGCCAGGCCCCGGGCAATCTCACGACCGTCAGGCGCCACACAGACCACCATTTCGCCGCGGCGGAAACTGCCCTGCACCAACTTCACACCGACAGGCAGCAGGCTTTTATTGCCCTTGGACAACGCCGACACCGCCCCCTCATCCAGCACCAGGGTGCCGCGAGTTTGCAGATGCCCGGCCAGCCATTGCTTGCGCGCCGCGAGCATGCCGCGCTCCGGCGACAGCAAGGTGCCAATGCGCTCACCCGCTTTCAGGCGATCAAGCACGCGCTCAAGACGCCCACCGACAATGATGGTGTGCGCACCGGAACGCGCAGCCAGTCGCGCCGCACGCAGCTTGGTCTGCATGCCGCCGCGCCCCAGCGCACCACCCGTGCCGCCCGCTACCGCATCGAGGCTCGGATCATCGGCGCGCGCTTCGTAAATCAGCTGCGCTTCAGGGTTGTTACGCGGATCAGCGTCGAACATGCCGTCGCGATCGGTCAGGATCACCAGCAGATCCGCCTCGACCAGATTCGCCACCAACGCCGCCAGCGTGTCGTTGTCGCCGAAACGGATTTCATCAGTGACCACAGTGTCGTTTTCGTTGATCACCGGGATGACTTTCAGCTCGACCAGTGCGCGCAAGGTGCTGCGGGCGTTCAGGTAGCGCTTGCGGTCGGACAGGTCGTCATGAGTCAGCAGAATCTGTGCAGTGTGCCGGCCATGCTCAGCGAAGCTCGACTCCCACGCCTGCACCAGACCCATCTGACCAATAGCAGCGGCCGCCTGGAGCTCGTGCATCGCACTGGGTCGTGCGGTCCAGCCCAAACGACTCATGCCGGCCGCCACCGCCCCAGAGGACACCAGCACCAACTCGACGCCAGCCTCATGCAAGGCCACCATCTGCTCGACCCAGACACTCATTGCCGCGCGATCCAGCCCCTTGCCATCAGCTGTCAGCAAAGCGCTGCCGATCTTCACGACCCAACGCTGCGCACCTGTCACCTTGCTCCGCATCATCTTCAACCTTAGCTTGAGGGCAGCGCGACCCAGCGCCGCCCATGACGTTATTTGTGACTTGCGATTTCCAGATACTAAAACGCCGCTCGATTGAGCGGCGCCATAGAAAAACGGCTTGCAGCGATGATAACACCGCCCCGAGATGAAGACTCAGCACACACCAGCGATCTTCTGGAGATCAAAAGATCGCAGCCTGCGGCAGCTCCTACCCAACGAATCAGTCACGCACGTAAATGATTTCCGGACCGTCTTCGTCATCCACATCTTCTTCGTCCCAATCATCGTCGCCGATGTCATGGACCGACTTCACACCGCTGCGACGCAGGGCACGCTTGTCATCCAGCGCCTGCAGTTGCGCGCGAGCTTCGTCTTCGATGCGCTGATCGAGATCGGCCAGCTCTTCCTTGTACGCCGGGTCGGCAGCCAAACGGTCGGCACGATCTTCCATGTAACGCATGATGTCGTGGCACAGACGCTCGGTACCGATCTTGGCGATGGCCGAGATAACGTAGACCGGACCGGTCCACTCGAGGCGATCAACGATTTCCTTGACGCGCTCATCGTGATCCTCTTCAAGGATCTGGTCGCACTTGTTCAGTACCAGCCAACGATCACGCTCAGCCAGGGACGGGCTGAACTTGATCAGCTCGTTGACGATCACTTCAGCGGCATCCGGTGCACTGCTGTCATCCAGCGGCGCCATGTCGACGAGGTGCAGCAGCAGACGCGTACGCGCCAAGTGCTTGAGGAAGCGAATACCCAGACCGGCACCGTCGGAAGCACCTTCGATCAGACCCGGAATGTCGGCAATGACGAAGCTCTTCCAGCGATCGACGCTGACCACACCGAGGTTCGGCACCAGCGTGGTGAACGGGTAGTCGGCGACTTTCGGCTTGGCGGCCGATACGGAACGGATAAAGGTACTTTTACCGGCGTTCGGCAAGCCCAGCAGACCGACGTCAGCCAGGACTTTCATTTCCAGCTTCAGGTCGCGCTGCTCACCCGGCTTACCCGGAGTGGTCTGACGCGGCGCACGGTTGGTACTGGATTTGAAACGGGTGTTACCCAGCCCGTGCCAACCGCCCTGCACGACCATCAGCTTCTGGCCAGCCTTGGTCAGGTCGCCAATCACTTCCTGGGTAGCAGAGTCGATCACCGTGGTGCCGACCGGCACGCGCAGGATCAGGTCTTCGCCTTTTTTACCGGTGCAGTCAGTGCTGCCGCCGTTGGAACCACGCTCGGCATCGAAGTGCCGGGTGTAACGGTAGTCGACCAGTGTGTTGAGGTTTTCATCGGCCATCATGTAGATGGAACCGCCATCACCACCATCACCGCCGTTCGGGCCACCGTTTTCGATGAACTTTTCCCGACGGAAACTCATGGCGCCATTGCCGCCGTCACCAGCCTTTACACGAATCGATACTTCATCAACAAACTTCATAACCAACGCCTCTCGCCATACGGACGAGCCGAAAAACAATCAAGACATAAGACTCTTGCAAAAATGAGCGCAGCGACCCCAAAACACGACATGTATCGCACGCCGACAGCCCATACAAACAGTTTTGCAAGAGACTCACCCCACAAACGAAAAAGCCCCGTCGCAAGACAGGGCTCTTCCAGCGATCTCGCGATTAAGCCGCGATTACGCTCACGTAACGGCGGTTGAAAGCGCCTTTTACTTCAAACTTGATCACGCCTTCGATTTTCGCGAAAAGGGTGTGATCTTTACCCATGCCAACGCCGTAACCAGCGTGGAATTGGGTGCCGCGCTGACGCACGATGATGTTGCCGGCCTTGATGACCTGGCCGCCATACATCTTCACGCCAAGGCGTTTGGCTTCTGAGTCGCGACCGTTACGGGTACTACCACCAGCTTTTTTGTGTGCCATGAGTCAATTCTCCTAGTGAGGAATTAGGCTGAAATTAAGCCTGAATACCGGTGATTTTGATCTCGGTGTACCACTGGCGGTGGCCCATACGCTTCATGTGGTGCTTACGGCGACGGAACTTGATGATGCGGACTTTATCGTGACGACCTTGGGAGATCACTTCAGCCACAACGGTAGCGCCAGCAACAACTGGAGCGCCGATATTCACGTCGTCGCCATTGGCAACCAACAGAACGCGATCAAAGGTAACGGATTCGCCGGTAGCGATTTCCAGTTTTTCGATCTTCAGGTATTCACCTGGGGCGACTTTGTACTGCTTGCCGCCAGTAACGATTACTGCATAAGACATGGTATTTCTCCGATAATCCTGCTCACCCAGCTCTTTATAAGAAGAGGTATTGGCTGGCATGGCTGCATTAGGCTGGAAGGCCCGTTGCAATTGCGTAAGGCAGGTGCTGCCCAGGAAGTTCAGGGTGCGCGATTGTACGCAAGGCGCGGCAGCCTTGCAAGTAGCCGTCCATCGCGCCTTGACAGGTCTGGACGGGGGTCCTAGCATGCCGCGCAACCCTTCTGGAGCGACTCTCGCTGATGCAACCCCAAGCTTTCTACCGCGCGGTGGCGGACGATTTTAGCGCCGTCGACGGCATCATCAAGAAGCAGCTGACTTCCCGAGTACCGCTGGTATCGAAAATCGGCGATTACATTACCTCGGCCGGCGGCAAACGTCTGCGTCCTTTATTAGTGTTGCTGTGTGGCAAGGCCCTGGGTCGCGAAGGCGACGACATGCGTCTGCTGGCCGCCACCATCGAATTCCTGCACACCGCCACTCTGCTGCATGACGACGTCGTCGACATGTCCGGCATGCGCCGTGGCCGTTCGACCGCCAACGCCATGTGGGGCAACGCCCCGAGCGTGCTGGTCGGCGACTTCCTGTATTCGCGCTCGTTCGAAATGATGGTCGAACTGGGCTCGATGCCGGTGATGAAGATCCTCTCCCAGGCCACGCGCATCATCGCCGAAGGCGAAGTGCTGCAACTGTCCAAGGTGCGCGACGCCAGCACCACCGAAGAAACCTACATGGAAGTCATCCGCGGCAAGACCGCGATGCTCTTCGAAGCCTCAACCCACAGTGCTGCCGCACTGGCTGGCGCTACCGCCGAACAGAGCGAAGCGCTGCGCACGTTTGGTGATCACCTCGGTGTGGCGTTCCAGTTGGTCGACGACCTGCTTGACTACAAGGGTGACGCCGAAACCCTGGGCAAGAACGTCGGTGACGATCTGGCCGAAGGCAAGCCGACCCTGCCGCTGATCTACACCATGCGCGAAGGCACGCCGGAACAGGCTGCACTGGTACGTCAGGCGATCCAGAAAGGCGGGATCGAAGACCTGGAAAGCATCCGTATTGCCGTAGAAGCTTCCGGTTCGCTGGAGTACACCGCGCAACTGGCCCGTGATTATGTGGCCCGTGCGATCAAGTGCCTTGAGGCGCTGCCGGCCAGTGAATATCGGGATGCACTGGTTGAACTGAGCGAGTTTGCGGTCGCCCGTACGCACTGATATCGCTGAAGCAAGATCAAAAGATCGCAGCCTTCGGCAGCTCCTACAGGGGTTGTCGACGCTGCGATCTTTTGCTTTTGACTGCCTGAAAAGCTAAAACCCTATACAATGTGCGACTTTTAGCGATCCATACCCAAGGAGCCTTAGTGAGCACGTTGCCACCCTGCCCGAAATGCAATTCCGAATACACCTACGAAGACGGTAGCCAACTGGTGTGCCCGGAGTGCGCCCACGAGTGGTCCGCCAGCGGCGAAACCGAAGTGGCGTCCGATGATGCCGTGAAGAAAGATTCGGTCGGCAACGTCCTGCAGGACGGCGACACCATCACCGTGATCAAGGACCTCAAGGTCAAGGGCACCTCGCTGGTGGTCAAGGTCGGCACCAAGGTCAAGAACATCCGCCTGTGCGATGGCGACCACGACATCGACTGCAAGATCGACGGTATCGGCCCGATGAAGCTCAAATCCGAGTTCGTCAGAAAGGTCTGAATCTGTTGTCATCCATCCCGCGCCAGACGTGGGATGGAGCTTCGCCCTCCGCGCTCCGCCCCAATAAAATCACGCAATAGCCAAACGCCAGCCGTTTTGACCTTACGCAATCTTTACCCGGAAAATCTCAGAATCCGCCAATAGACGCTTGCTATTTAATGAATAAGAATTATTCTCATTGAAACCCTTCAAGGAGATGAGAACCATGACTTATTTGATCGACGCGTGGCTGGATCGCCCACACCCTTACCTCAGAATCCTCCATCGGGAAACCGGTGAAGTCTGCGCGGTGCTTGAAGAAGAGGCCCTGCATGAGCTGCAAGACCAAGGGGATCTGGACGTCAGCAGCCTCAATTCCAGCGAGCCATTGGTGCTCAAGGAGCTGGTGCGCAATCTGTTCCTGTTCTGCTATGCCCGGGCCTTGCGCCCGACCAGTGAGCTGCATCACAAGATAGAACTATGAGCATCACCCAAAAAACTGTGGGAGCCAGCCTGCTGGCGATGGTATCAACGCGGTCCTGAAGGAAAACCCGGTCGACCCTATCGCCAGCAGGCTGGCTCCCACATTAGCCCGCCATCAAGACAGGCCCGGTCTTACAGAACGTCCAGCAGCTCGACGTCGAATACCAGAACGCTGTGCGGCGGGATGCTGCCAACGCCTTGAGCGCCGTAAGCCAGTTCGCTCGGCACGTACAGACGCCATTTGCTGCCGGCATTCATCAGTTGCAGGGCTTCGGTCCAGCCGGCGATCACGCCGCCAACCGGGAATTCTGCAGGCTGGCCACGCTCGTAGGAGCTGTCGAACACAGTGCCGTCGATCAGTGTGCCGTGGTAGTGCGTACGTACTTGATCTTCACGGGTCGGCTTGGCGCCTTCGCCCTGAGTCAGCACTTCGAACTGCAGGCCGGAAGCCAGGGTGGTGATGCCGTCACGCTTGGCGTTTTCAGCCAGGAAGGCCAGGCCTTCGCCAGCAGCGGCTTCAGCTTTGGCAGCCGCTTCGGCTTGCATGATCTCGCGGATAACCTTGAAGCTGGCGGACATTTCTTCCTGGCCAACACGGCTTTCCTTACCGGCGAACGCGTCGGTCAGGCCAGCCAGGATCGCGTCCAGGCTCACGCCCGGTGGCGGGTTGTCGCGCAGCTGGTCACCCAGCTGACGGCCGATGCCGTAGCTGACGCGGGTTTCGTCGGTGGACAGATTTACTTCGGACATGACACTGCTCCGCTGTGCGGACGGCCACAAGACTTGCCGTGCGTGCACAGCGCGTCCCGGCGCGCCCGGAATCAAAAGGGCGAGCAGACTAGCACAGATGCTCAGGCGATGGCGCGCAAGGCCTACAGCGCCGAACCCCAGGCCAGTGGCACTTTCAGACTTTCCTCGCTGCTCGGGCCCAGGCCACACATTTCATCGTGTACCGAGGTGTGTACGAGATTGAACGGCAGCACCGGGAAGGCATGCAGCAAATCCCGCGCATGCTCCACCGAACGCAGTGTCAGCATGTTGCCTTTGAGATCACTTAACGGATATGCCGCACCATGCATCCGTGCTTCGAGCAGATAAATCCCGCCTTCCATGGAGATCAGGTTCAACTCATCGACCTTCTTGGCGATGGCATACGCATTCAACTCTTGCAGGTTCATGAACGCACCTCAGACAGTGGCGAATCAGGACCTCTACAGGGATATGCCCGCACGCATCAAAGCACAAGCCACAAATGACACCGCCCGTCTGTTTCGCAACAGACGGGCGGTGTTTTTGCAGCGATCAACGGTTGATCAGTGCTTGGTGACCTTGTCCAGGTAACCCATGGCGAACGCCGAGACGACGAAGGTCATGTGGATGATCACGTACCACATCAAGTGCTCGGGATCGACGTTCTTGGCATCCATGAAGATGCGCAGCAAGTGGATCGAAGAGATCGCCACGATCGAGGCCGCCACTTTCATCTTCAGCGACGAAGAGTCCATGGTGCCGAGCCAGCTGAGTTTTTCCTTGCCTTCATCAATGTTCAGTTCAGAGACGAAGTTCTCGTAGCCGGAAATCATCACCATCACCAGCAGGCCGCCAACCAGCGCCATGTCGATCAGCGACAGCAGCACCAGAATCAGTTCCGACTCGGCCATCGAGAACACGTTGGGCAGGATGTGAAAAACTTCCTGGAAAAATTTCAGTGCCAGCGCCAGCAGCCCGAGGGACAGCCCGATATAGATCGGCGCCAGCAGCCAGCGCGAGGCGTACATTGCATTTTCGATAAAGCGTTCCATTGAATCTCACACAGGGGGCTGGAAATGGCCGCGAGTATACCAGCCCCCCATGACAGCCAGAAACTGCCCGAAAATCCGCCACCTGCGCGTGTGGGCGTTTTTTTTCTGCTAGTGTCCAAACCATTGACAGCCCAGTGACTGTAGACAGGACGTGTGGAAATGGATGTGCGATTACCGATAATGACGGCCGGAATCTGCCTTGCTCTGTTGATCAGCGGTTGCTCGCCCGGCGACGAGAAACACGCCGCCAGCCTTGAAGAAAAAACGGCAAAGTTCGAACAGTCACTGGACGCCATCACCGATCCAAAACTCAAGGACGCCATCACTGAACTCGGCGGCTCGCTGCTGCTGCTCGAACGGGCGCAGATCAAACTCGACGACAACCCACCGCACACCGAATACGGTGAAGACGCCCTCGCCGTGCTCAAGCACTACCCTGCCCCGCAGACGCTGGTCGACACGTTTATCAATGGCTTGTTCGTGCTGCACAAGGACGCCAGTTCCGATTACCTCACCGATCTGCAACCGGTGTTCCCGTTCAACCTGAACATTCCCGGCGGTTTCCTGTTCCCCCATGGCGTGGAATGGCAGTCAGTGACCTTGAGCAACAACCGTGTGATCGCCTATCAGCCGGAATGGTCAGAAACCGATCCTGGCATTCAGCTCAGCCCTTCCAGCTCCAACGTCACCAACCCCGATGACCTGACCGTGACCTATCCGTTCATTGATGGGCTGAACGTGGACAAGAAGTCCCTGCCGCAACCGGTCAGCCTGCAAGGCCAGATCGAAGTCATCGCCCCGCGCCGCCTGTACAGCTTCGACCTGACACAACAGGACGTCGGCCAGACCCGCAGCAATGACAACCTCAGCGTCAAACTGCTGAAACTTGCAAACAACTACGCCGAAGTCGAATTCAGCAACAACCTGCCACTGGCTGCGGAAGTCGCAGAGGCGCAGCTCAATCCGCTGATCGTCCAGGCCCGCGATAAAACCGGGCAGTATCTGGTACGCGCCGGTTCGATCAACGAGGGTCCGGAGCAAGTAGCCTTCTACGAAAAACAACTGACGTACCTGCAACAGCAGAAAGCCTGGAGCGCTACGCTGGAAAAGCAGCTGACCCAGGAACAACAGGATTTCGAGCAGAAACACCCGCGTCGCTACAACAAGGTCTATTTCAATGGCCCGATCGAAACGCTGGAAGTCAGCGTGCTGGATTTTTCTTCGGCGACCGTGACCCGCAAATCGCTGGATCTGCCGATTCGTACGTTCAATCAGCACACCACGGAGAAAACCATCCAGCCGCTGGATCCCTCGGTGACGGTGTACGACGATCTGGCGGTTAACTGGCTCAAGGGGGCGAGCCTGACCGAAGAGCAATTGAAGGCTGGCATCCGCGTCCATCAGTCCGTGGAAGAACCGAGCGCAGCGCGCATCGAGTTTTCCCATCGCCGCACGTTCAACGATGAGTTGCTGGGCGATGACTTCAGTCCGGGCGTCAGTCCGGTCACGTTCTTTACCGAAAAGCGCAGTGGCAAGCTCGATGAACCGATCGAACTGCCGCCCGAGGCCTATCAAGTCGATCCGCTGCGCGCGACGATCACCTACGACCTGAACCTGTTCCCGGAAACCCCGGCGATTGCGGTAGGCTCAATGCCACTGTTTCTCGCCACGGTGGCCAAACAGGCATACGACGCCAAGTCCTTGCCCAAAGGCCTGGAGATCAAGAACAACCAATTGGTGGTGGATCTGAAACTGTTCCCGCCCAACGAGTGGCGTTTCTTCGTCAAAGACGACAGTGGCAACTACCTCAAGCAGATTCTCTCGGTCAGCCACGATGCAAGCGCAGAAGGCCCGGCGTTGTTTGGCGTGCATTATTTCTATGGCCGCCCGACCCACGTCGAAGCCTATCAGCGAACCGACCTCGCCACCGTGCAATACGGTTTTGAGGTCAAGCTCGACAAGGCGCCAATGCCTGATGCTGCCCCTTGAAGGGCAAGATCAAAAGATCTCAGCCTGCGGCAGCGCCTAAAGAGCGCGGCCGCGACCACCGTTGATCTGCCGCAACTGCGCTTGCAGGTGCAGGCTCCAGATCTGCGGATCGTCAGCCAGTTCGTAGCCATGCAAGGTCAGACTTTCGACAATGGTGTCGAGTATCGATTCGGCGGCGACCGGCCCATGAAACGGGCCCTGGGCTTTGATGGCAGAAGGTTGTTCGCCGGCCATGCCGGCCGCGAAGAGCAGCGTCCACATACCGTTATCGCCGGCCAACGGCTTGATGGCGCATTCGATACGGGTCACAAGACCCAGGCATTGACGGGTGAGGCAGAGGTTGCGCGACATGGCGGCGACCCTCGGTGAAGCCGGTATTCAGCCCCCACGGGAGGACTGGCTCGATCCAGTGATACTGTCGATATCCTTGAGCTGAGAATAGAAGAAAAGTCCGCTGCGCAAGCCGAATGAAACCAGAAGGCGCCGAATGGTCATTGTGTGAATATTGGCGCCAGAGTAGTGGCGATTTTCCCGAAGATCCCCACAAAACAAATGTAGGAGTGAGCCTGCTCGCGATAGCGGTGAACCAGTCGACTTATTCGCCGACTGACACTCCGCTATCGCGAGCAGGCTCACTCCTACAGTTTGACCGCGCCAGGCTTAAGCCGGTTTGGCTTCGGCCAAGGCCTCTTGCGCCAGTTCCTTCTCGGCTTCCTTGAGGTCTTCTTCGCTGATCATTTCAGCGATGTCGCGCAAGCGCTCCACCACCCGCGCGTTGATGCTGCCTTCCGGGAATTCGCCATCGGCATTCGGCTCACCGGCCGGTTCACCGACCAGCAGGCTCAACGCCTCGTCGGCCTGACGCACCGCGTACACGTGGAACTGCCCGGCACGCACTGCCGCCAGGACTTTCTCATCGAGCATTAGCGTAGCGACGTTGGCCTGCGGAATGATCGCGCCCTGCTCGCCCGTCAGCCCGCGTGCTTCGCAGAGACGGAAGAAGCCTTCGATCTTCTCGTTGACCCCGCCCACCGCCTGCACTTCGCCAAACTGATTGATCGAACCGGTGATCGCAAAGCACTGCTTCAACGGGGTTTTCGACAGCGCCGAAATCAGCGTGCACGCCTCACCCAGCGACGCACTGTCGCCATCGACGTAACCGTACGACTGCTCCAGCGCGATGCTCGCGGAAATAGCCAGCGGGAATTCCTGAGCGTAACGGCTGCCCAGATACCCGGTGAGAATCATCACGCCTTTGGAGTGAATCGGCTGCCCAAGGTTGACTTCACGCTCGATGTCGACGATGCCGCTGCCGCCCGGATACACCGTGGCGGAAATCCGCGCCGGCACACCGAATGCCGAATCACCGACTTCGAGTACGGTCAGGCCATTGCATTTGCCGACCGCCGCACCATCAGTGTCGATCAGGATGATCCCGGCGAGCATATCGTCGAGAATCCGCGCCGACACTCGACCGGTGCGTGTGGCCTTGGCTTTCAGCGCACGTTCGATATGCCCGGCATCGGTCATCTCATCGCCGGCCAGATGACGGATGAAATCCGCTTCGCTGACCAGTTGGAACAGATCACCGATACGTGCCGACAAACGCCCCTGGTGCTCGGCCAAACGAGCGCTGTACGTCGCCAGACGTGCCACCGCATCGGCGGTCAACGGTGCCATGCCTTCTTCCGACGTGCGGGTTTTCAACAGCTGGGCAAATTGTTCCAGGCTCTCGTCGACCATCGGGATGTCTTCGTCGAAATCCACGAGGACGCGGAACATCTCCTGGAAGTCCGGATCAAGGTCCTGCAGCGTGTAATACAGCGACCGCGCACCGATGATGATGACTTTGACCTGCAACGGTATGTGCTGCGGGTTGAGCGTCACAGTGGCGAAACGACCCATCTCGCCCAGCGGCGATTCCATTTTCAGTTTGCGCGATTGCAGGGCGCGTTTCAGCGCGTCCCACACGAACGGCTCGCTGAGCATTTTTTCCGCTTCAAGAATCAGGAAACCACCGTTGGCGCGGTGCAAGGCACCGGGACGCAACTGCCGATAGGTGGTGTAAAGCGCGCCCTGATCGGTGGTGTATTCGATGCGACCGAAGAGGTTTTCGTAAGTCGGGTGCGGCTCGAACACCACCGGCGCACCGCCGCTCACCGGATGGCCGACCACCAGGCTCGGCGCGTATTGCTCTTCCAGCAGCTTGCGCGCGACGGCGTCGGTCTTGCTGTCATCGACCAATTGCTCGACCACGGTTTTCAGCAAGTAGACCTGCATGGCTTGCAGGTAACCGCAGACCGCGGCGTTCTCGGCGTACTTCTCCGACAGCGGCGACAGCAATGGCTGCAGCGCCAAGGTGATGGTTTCTTCGTTGAGCGAACGCAGTTGATTGTTCGACTCGCGCTTCCACTGCGGCAGGCTGGCGAGTTCTTCGTTCAGGCGCTCTTCGAGGCCGGAAATGTCTTCGTGAAAACGCTCGCGATCAGCCTCTGGCAACTGAGCGAATTCCGCTTCGTCCAGAGCCTTGCCGTCGAGCATCGGCGTGAAGGCAACGTTGCTGCTGTCGCGGTACAGGGCGACGTCTTTTTCCAGGGCCAGACGCTCGATGATGTCGAGGGCCTTGTCATAGCGCTGGTTGAAGGCGCGGTCGATGGCGCTTTTCTTTTGCTGGTAGGACGGGTGCTCGAACACCGCTGGAAACGTTGCCAGCAGGTTGTCGATCAAGCCGTTGATGTCACCGATAAAGACGCCGGCAGTGCCAGAAGGCAATTCCAGTGCACGCGGTTCGCGCGGCTCGTCGAAATTATTCACGTAGACCCAGTCGGCCGGGGTCTGCAGGCGCTTGCCTTCGGCCTTCAGGTAGCGTTTGACGAACGAGAAGCGGCCGGTGCCGGGCTCGCCCATCACGAATACGTTGTAACCGGGGCGTGGCATGGCCACACCGAACTGCAAGGCTTCGACCGCGCGTTCCTGGCCGAGCACACCGCGAAAGGGCTCCAGATCATTGGTGGTAGTGAAGCTGAACTGTTCAGCGGAAAACGGACGGGTCAGCGCTTCGGGCGCGAGACGCAAGCTGGCAGCAACAGGATCAGGCATCGGGCTTCCTTAACAATCAGGCGGGGCAGATAGCGGCATTCTGGCGCTGCCCGTGCCCCACTGGCAAGGCGCGCCACACCACAAAGCATAGACAACCGGCCAAGCCGGCGGCCCGCCCCCTGAAACCGGGGTTTATTCCAAATATTTTGCAAAAAACCACGGAACCCCTGGAACGTGCCTAAACTCCAAACTGCGCGGCTGGAACTAATACCGGCCCACTGGCTTCGTTTGGCTCTGAACGTAAGCTCGCCGAGCGGCGATCAGGCAAGGCGAAAACAGGCGAGGAAGCGGAGTGTAGGGTCCTACATGAGCATTCCGAGCCTGTTTTCAACGCAGCATGATCGTCGCGCAGGCAGCTTACGTTTAGAGCCGGCCAGAACCCTGTCCATTGGTATGCACACAAAGAGAAAAAAGCTATGAAACGGATTCTTCTCGGTACTCTCTTCACCGCTGTATCCATCAACGCAATGGCGCAAGCTCCAGGCGGCCCGGATTGCGGTTGGGGCAACATGCTGTTCGAAGGTCAGCGTGGCACCCCTGCTCACTTCCTCGCTTCCACCACCAACGGTACTTCCGGTAACGCCACCTTCGGGATGACGTCCGGCACCAACGGTTGCTCGACCAACGCATCGCTGACCTACGGCGGCAAATCCTGGTTTGCCATGAATGGCATGATGAACGAGCTGTCCGAAGACATGGCCAAAGGCAACGGCGAAGCGCTGACGACTTATGCCGTGGTACTGGGCGTGGCGCCGGAAGACCGTGCGCACTTCGCGGCGGTGACTCACGAGCACTTCCAGCAGATCTTCAGCAAGGCTGACGTGACCGCTGAAGACGTGCATACCAACACCCTGGCCGTACTGAAATCGGATCCTCGTCTGGCCAAGTACGCAACTCAGGCTTAAGCTCGACCTCGCCCGCTTCCTTCGGGAAGCGGGTTTTATTTTTTCGGCCCGCCCTCCTTGGGTCTTTATTTCTTTCCTGTTCAAGTTGCCGACTATGCTCAAACGCCTTGCCTGGCTGGCGCTCTGTGTCTGCGCCCCGCTGTCCGCCGCGCCAACCATCGACCCTCAACGTTTGCAGCAACTGGCCAACGACCGCTTCTGGATTTCCCTCGGTCACTACGAAACCGCCAAGCTTGGCGGCTGGCGCAGCTATGTCAGCGACAAGAAGTTTTTTCTGGCGCCCGATGGCAACGAACACCCCGATCATGAACTGGCGGCCACCGTGCAAGCGCTGTACGCCCCGGCCAGTCTCGGCGAGCAACATGCGCAATGCGTTTATCCGGCGCGCACCCGCTGGCTGAAAGCGCAGCTCAATCTCGGGGATCTACCGACACCGGCATGCGCTGAATACAAGAAGTGGTTCAAGGATGTCTCGCCGCACAGCGCGGTGATGATCTTCCCGGCGGCTTATTTGAACAGTCCGTCATCGATGTTCGGTCACACCCTGCTGCGTATCGATCAGGCTGACGTGCAGGCCGACAAAACGTCGCTGCTCAGTTATGCGATCAACTTTGGCGCCTACATCGAAGGCTCGGACAACAGCATTCTCTACGCTTGGAAAGGTTTGATGGGCGGTTATCCGGGATTGTTCGCCTTGGTGCCGTATCAGGAAAAACTCTCGGAATACCGCAGCCTGGAAAACCGCGACCTGTGGGAATACCGGCTCAATCTGAGCCAAGAAGAAACCGCGCGCATGGTCGAGCATGTGTGGGAGTTGAAGCAGATTCAGTTCGATTACTTTTTCTTCGACGAAAACTGCTCGTATCGCTTGCTGGAACTGCTGCAAGTCGCACGCCCGAGCCTGCGCCTGACCGAACAATTCCCGCTGACCGCCATTCCTACCGACACCGTTAAAGCGGTGAAAGAAGCCGGGCTGGTGGAAAGCATCGAATATCGTCCGTCCCGCGAGCGCGAACTGCTCAGCCGCGCCGAGCCGCTCAGCGGTGAAGAGCAGCAATGGGTGCTGAACGTCAGCGCCGATCAGCAGCAGTTGCAGGATCCGGCGTTCAAAGCCCTGCCACGCGACCGTCAGGCGTTGATCATCGACGCGGCGTATCGTCTGGAGCGCTACCGCGCCAACGGTCAGGAGCGTGATCCGCAGCGAGCGCAACGCAGTTTCGAATTGCTGCGGGCGATCAACAAGAACCCGGCGCCTGAGTTGGACATTCCGCAGCCAGGCTTGCCGGAAGACGGCCACGAATCCCGCACCTGGCAGGCCGGTCTCGGCACCCGTGGTGATCGTGCATTCGGTGAGTACGGTTTGCGCATGGCTTATCACGATCTCAACGACAACGCCGAAAGCTTCCCGCTCGGCGCACAAATCGAGATCCTGCAGATGAAGTTGCGTCAGTACGAAGGCAATCACTGGCAGTTCCAGCAACTGGATCTGGCGACGATTCGTTCGCTGACGCCGCGTAATGAGCTGCTGCAACCGCTGTCGTGGCAGGTCACTGGTGGTTTGGAGCGCGTACCGGGCAAGCATGATGACGAGACGCTGGTCAGCCACGTCAACGGTGGTGGCGGTGGCACGTGGGCGCTGGGTGACGATGTGCTGGGTTTTGCCCTCGGCACCGTGCGCGTTGAACACAACAATGATTTCGCCGAGTTCGTGTCCCCGGCCGGCGGTTTCAATACCGGCGTCTTGTGGAAAAATCCGCTGGGCAATCTCAGCCTGGAGGCCAAGGGCGATTACTTCTTCAATGGCGAAGTGCGCCGCAGCCTGAGTCTGAATCAGCAGTGGGAATTGTCGCGCAACCTTGGTTTGCGCCTGAGTGCGCAGCGTGAGTTCAGCCATCTCGCCACGCCGGAAACCGAGGTCATGCTTGAAGTGAAGTGGTATCACTATTAAAAGATCGCAGCCTTCGGCAGCTCCTACATTTGGAATGTGTTTCACCTGTAGGAGCTGCCGCAGGCTGCGATCTTTTGATCTTTCTTTCACACCCCACCAACGAATCCCCTTCTAGACTTTCCCCATAAGCCGGACAACCGGCGCGGGAGAGTGCGATGTGGCGGTGTGCGGGTTTGTTGGGTGTTGTGTTGTTGCTGGGCGGTTGCCAGACCACCCATGAAGATCTGATCGCCAAGGGTTATCCACCGGCCTTCGCCGACGGCTTCGATGACGGTTGCATCAGCGGTCGCCAGGCGGCCGGTTCGATCAGCGGCGAATTCCGCAAGAACGTGCCGCGTTATCTTAAAGACAAGCAATACGCCGAAGGCTGGACCGACGGCTTCCGCCAGTGTCAGGCGATGCTGGAAAACAAGGGACGCGAAGAGTATCGCAACGAACACTGGGACCAACGAGAACGCGCCTGGCAGCAGCAGAAAGATCAGGACGCCGGACGGGCTTATCGCTCGCAATAGGTCGCTTCCAGACATCCAGTGAAACCAAATGCCTGCGAGCATGGCCCAAACCTCATACGAGGAGGACACCATGAGTCGCGCATTCGTCAACGAAGACAACGCCGCCGCACAAGCCGATCAGCCGGTTGAACGACAGGTCAGCGAGCAGCCCAATTACGTCACGCCGCAAGGGTTGGCGCAGTTGCAGGCCAAAGTCGCCGAGCTGCAAAGCCTGCATGCCGAACAAACCGCCAAAGGCGAGCAGGCTGACAAGCAACGGCTGGCGGATCTGCAAAGGGATTTGCGTTATTTCAATCAACGCCTGAGCAGCGCGCAAGTCGCCGTCGCTGCTACGTCCACGGACAAGGTGCAAATCGGCAGTTGGGTGACCTACGCCGACGAACACGACACTGAGCGCCGGGTACAACTGGTCGGCGAAGATCAGGCCGATGCCAGCAAAGGCCTGATCAATTGGGGCTCACCCTTGGGCCGGGCGCTGCTCGGTGCCCGACTCAACGACGAGGTGCTGTGGCAGCGCCCCGCCGGCGATCAAATGATTGAAGTGATCCGCATCGAACCGGCTTAAACCACGCCCTGCGCGAGCATCGCGTCGGCGACTTTGACGAAGCCGGCGATGTTCGCACCTTTGACGTAGTTGATCCGCCCGTTCTCTTCGCCGTAATGCACGCAAGCGTGATGGATCGACTGCATGATCGCGTGCAGCTTGCTGTCCACCTCACCCGCCGTCCACAGCAGGCGCATGGCGTTCTGCGACATCTCCAGACCACTCACCGCCACGCCGCCGGCGTTGGATGCTTTGCCCGGGGCGAACAGAATCCCCGCCTCGATAAAGATATCCACAGCCTCCAGTGTGGTCGGCATGTTCGCGCCTTCAGCCACGCACACGCAGCCATTGCGCAATAACGCGTGTGCGGCTTCAGCGTCGAGCTCATTCTGCGTAGCGCACGGCAGCGCGATGTCGCACGGCAGCGACCACGGCAACTGGCCGGCGCGGAATTCCAGACCGAACGCTGCCGCCAATTCACTGATGCGCCCGCGTTTAACGTTTTTCAGTTCCAGCAGCGCCAGCCACTGCTCTTCGCTCAACCCGGCTTCGCAATACAACGTGCCTTCGGAGTCGGACAGGGAAATCACTTTGCCGCCCAGATCCATCACTTTGCGCGCCGCGTATTGCGCAACGTTGCCGGAACCGGAGATCGCCACGCGCTTGCCTTCAACGCCCTGCCCGCGACGCTTGAGCATTTCTTCAGCGAAATACACGCAACCGAAACCGGTGGCTTCCGGACGAATCAGGCTGCCGCCGTAGGTCATGCCTTTGCCGGTCAGCACACTGGTGAATTGGTTGCTCAAGCGTTTGTACTGGCCGAAGAGGAAGCCAATCTCGCGCGCACCGACACCGATATCACCGGCCGGCACGTCAACGTCGGCGCCAATATGGCGATACAACTCGCTCATGAACGCCTGACAGAAGCGCATGACTTCAGCGTCGCTCTTGCCCTTCGGATCAAAGTCGGAACCGCCCTTGCCGCCGCCCATCGGCAACGAGGTCAGGGAGTTCTTGAAGGTCTGCTCGAAGGCGAGGAATTTCAGCACGCCCAGGTTCACCGATGGGTGAAAGCGCAAGCCGCCCTTGTACGGGCCGATGGCGCTGTTCATCTGGATGCGGAAACCGCGATTGACTTGCACTTTGCCCTGATCGTCGACCCATGACACGCGGAACACCACGGCACGCTCCGGCTCGCAGATACGTTCCAGAATCCCCGAGTTCAGGTAATGCGGATTGGCTTCGAGGAACGGCCACAGACTGCGCAGGACTTCTTCGACGGCCTGGTGAAATTCGGGTTGATCCGGATCGCGTTTTTTCAGGCGGGCGAGGAAGGATTCAACGGATTCGATCATGGCAAAAGTCTCGGCAAATTTATTGTCGTTGGAGGAGATTGGGCCGGACTGTAACAAACGAAATGCGCACAGGAACAGAGCAAAATGTCGCAGTTATGAAATTAAATGGTGCACAAGATATAAATCCGGCTGGTTTTTGCCCAGTTTTGCACCTGAATGGTGAGATCAAATTCAAGTGATGCACCAACAGTTATACCGCCATCGCTGGCAAGCCAGCTCCCACAGTGGACATCGGTGAAACACCTATCTCGAACACCCCACAAAACCCTGTGGGAGCTTGGCTTGCCAGCGATGAATCCAACTCGGTATCCCTGAAAAACCAGGCAAAAAAAAACGGAGCCCGAAGGCTCCGCTTTTTCATGCAACCAACCCGATATCAGGCCAGTTTCTTGTGACGTACGCGGTGCGGCTGGGCAGCCGCTTCGCCGAGGCGTTTCTTGCGATCCGCTTCGTACTCGGTGTAGTTACCTTCGAAGAAGATCGCTTGCGAGTCGTCTTCGTACGCCAGGATGTGTGTCGCCACACGGTCAAGGAACCACCGATCGTGAGAGATCACAATCGCAGCGCCCGGGAAGTCCAGCAGGGCTTCTTCCAGGGAACGCAGGGTTTCAACGTCGAGGTCGTTGGACGGTTCGTCGAGCAGCAGGACGTTGCCGCCCTCCTTCAGGGTCAGCGCCAGGTGCAGACGACCGCGCTCACCACCGGACAGATCCTTGACGAACTTCTGCTGATCGCCGCCCTTGAAGTTGAAGCGACCGACATAAGTACGCGACGGAATCTCGTAGTTGCCGATGCGGATCTGGTCGGAACCGTCGGAGATTTGCTGGAACACAGTCTTGCTGCCATCCAGGTCGTCACGGCTCTGATCGACGCAGGCCAGTTGCACGGTTTCGCCGACTTCGATGCTGCCCGAATCCGGTGTTTCCTTGCCCATCAGCATGCGGAACAGGGTCGACTTACCGGCACCGTTACCGCCGATCACGCCGACGATGGCGCCCTTCGGCATCGAGAACGACAGGTTGTCGATCAGCACGCGATCGCCGTAGCCCTTGGTGACGTTCTTGAATTCGATGACCTTGTCGCCCAGGCGCGGACCGGCCGGGATGTAGATCTCGTTGGTTTCGCTGCGCTTCTGGAATTCCTGCGATTGCATTTCCTCGAAGCGTTGCAGACGTGCCTTGGATTTCGACTGGCGGGCCTTGGCGCCTTTGCGCACCCACTCCAGTTCTTCCTTCATGGCTTTTTCGTGGGCCGACTGCTGCTTGGATTCCGCCGCCAGACGATCGGACTTGGCTTCGAGCCAACCCGAGTAGTTGCCTTCGTACGGGATGCCCGCGCCGCGGTCGAGTTCGAGAATCCAGCCGGCGACGTTGTCGAGGAAGTAACGGTCGTGCGTAATCGCTACCACGGTGCCCGGGAAGTCGTGCAGGAAGTGCTCCAGCCACGCCACGGAGTCAGCGTCCAAGTGGTTGGTCGGTTCGTCGAGCAGCAGCATGTCCGGGGCGGACAGCAGCAGACGGCACAGGGCCACACGACGCTTTTCACCACCGGACAGGTGTTCTACTTTTGCGTCCCAGGCCGGCAGACGCAGGGCGTCGGCAGCGACTTCCAGTTGACGCTCAAGGTTGTGCCCATCGCTGGCCTGCAGGATCGCTTCGAGTTTGGCTTGCTCGGCGGCGAGCTTGTCGAAGTCGGCATCCGGATCGGCGTAAGCGGCGTAGACCTCGTCCAGACGCGCTTGCGCATCCTTGATCACGCTGACTGCTTCCTCGACCACTTCACGCACGGTCTTGGTCGGGTCAAGTTGTGGCTCTTGTGGCAGATAACCGATGTTCAGGTCCGGCATCGGACGGGCTTCGCCCTCGAACTCGGTGTCGACGCCGGCCATGATTTTCAGCAGCGTGGACTTACCCGAACCGTTGAGGCCGAGTACGCCAATTTTGGCGCCGGGGAAGAACGACAGCGAAATGTTTTTGAGAATTTCCCGCTTCGGCGGAACAACTTTGCCCAGCCGATGCATGGTGAAGACGTATTGAGCCATGGAGAACCTTGGGTCAGTGACAGATGAATGATTGCAGCGCAGGCGAAGCCCGGCCAGACCATGCGCGTCGTTCACTTGATGGTTATCAATGCGTGCGCGCTGAAAAAGTCTGAGTCTAGGAGCTGGACCAGACGCTGTTAAAACGTAACGAGCGAAGGAAAGACAAGGCGAAAACAGGCGAGGACGCGGAGTTTACGGGTTGTAAATGAGCAGTCCGAGCCTGTTTTCAACGCAGTATTTCCGAGCGCAGTAGTTTTAACAGTGTCTGGGCTCCCGCGTAACCGGCAAAGCTACCTGAATGATGAAAGGCAGTCCAGCCGCGCGGGGCTGGCACTTCGCCACGACTCAAGGCATGCTAGCCGCCCTTTGGGCGTCCGGCTTATAGTGCACGTCGCGCCAGTCCAGCCAAACCGCAGGATTCCAGCTTGTCCAATGTCACTCCGCCAGCCTCTGTGAGCAGCACCCCACCGGCGCCCGGCTCGTCCCTGCGCGGTACATTAAAGGGTGCGCTGGCGACGCTTGTGCTTTTGTTGCTCGCATTGCTGTTCTGGCAACTGCTCGATCAACTGCGCGAAACCCAGAAAAACCAGCGTCAATACACCATCGATTACACCGCCGACCTCGCCTCGCAGGTCAGCCTGAACATGGCGCTGAACGCGCAAATCGCCCTCAACCTGCTACCGATCGTCGAACAACCGCAATCAGCCGACGAACAGCAGGCGTTGCTGCGCAAGCTCCAGCAATCGCTGCCCGATTTGCGCAGCCTGGCGTTGCTCAGTCCTTCCGGACGAATCATCAACGACAGCGCCGTCGACAGTCACGATGCCGACTACCTCACCGAACTGGTGCGCCGCAGCCGTGCCCAGGCACATTATTTCAGTAACGCCGACGACGGCTCGGTGGTGCATCTATTGCTGCATCAAGCCAGCGGCAGCACGCGCGGTTATTGGGCCTTGCGCCTGACCCCGACCTTTTTCGACTCGCTGACCAAACAGGGCGAAACCGGCATCCGCCCGTTGTGGCTGGTGGAAAACCGCATCAACCATCAGATCATCAGCCGCGATGAAGCGTTGCCCTCGGCCAAGCCCGGCGTGCTGAGCCCGGACGACCTGGCCAACACCGTGCTGACCGTGCCACTGAGCAGCAGCGACTGGCAATTGCGTGGCCTGTTCGACCGCCAGCGCGTGCTCGAAGAATTGCTGCCGGCGTTTATCGGCAAATGCCTGCTGGGCCTGGCGTTCTCGATGCTGCCGGTGATCGCCCTGCTCAACATGCGCCGCCGCCAGCGCCAGTTGCATGAGGGTCGCCGACGCTATCAAGACATTTTCGAAGGCACCGGCGTGGCGCTGTGTGTGCTTGATCTGTCCGGCCTCAAGCAGGTGTTCGACAAGGCGCAGATCCAGACCAGCGACCAGCTCAAAGCCTGGCTCGACCAGCCGGCGCAACGTCAACAACTGCTGCAGGAATTGCGCGTCACCGAGGTCAACCAGGTCGCGTTGCAACTGCTCAACGTCAACTCTTGCGAGCACGCCTGGCAACTGTTGATCGATGGCCATCCACACCGCCAGTGCGCCATCGGCAATCAAGTACTCGACGCCGTCCTGCAGCAACAAAAGCAGCTGGAACTGGAAATCAAACTGCCGGACGTCAACGGCCGCGACCAGCACCTGTGGATGGTCTTGCGCCTGCCCAACGAGCAGCACGACTACAAGGCGGTGATCCTCAGCATCAACGACATCACCAGCCGCAAGCTGATCGAACTGTCGCTGCTTGAACGCGAAGGCTTCTGGTCGGACGTGGTGCGCACCGTGCCGGATCATCTGTACGTGCAGGACGTGATCAGCCAGCGGATGATTTTCAGTAACCACCACCTCGGTCAAACCCTCGGCTACAACCGCACTGAACTGCATCAGATGGGCGAGTATTTCTGGGAAATCCTCCTGCACCCGGAAGACGCCGACTACTACCATCGCTCGCGGCAGATGCAGCGGCACGCCGGTTACAGTCAGTTGCTTCAGTGCCAATTGCGCTTCCGCCATCGCGACGGCAAATGGCGGCGTTTCGACATTCGCGAACAGGCGTTGGCTCGCGACAAACACGATCAGGTGACGCGAATCATCGGCGTGGCCAAGGACATCACCGAACAGATCGAAGCCAGCGAATCCCTGCGCGACAGCGAGCAGCGTTATCGCATGCTCGCCGAAAGCATCAGTGACGTGATTTTTTCCACCGACAGCAAGCTCTCGCTGAACTACGTCAGCCCGTCGGTGCAGGCGGTACTGGGCTACGACGCCGAGTGGATTTTCCAGAACGGCTGGCAATCGACCATCGCCAACCCGCAGCAACTGAGCGGCATCTATACGCTGATGGATCGGGTCAGCAAGGCGCTGGACAAGCCCGAGCAACTGGCGGTGTTGCGCAATCAGGTGCAAACGCAATTGTTCCTGTTCGACTGCCTGCGCGCCGATGGCCGCAAGATCCCGATCGAGTTGCGTCTGGTGCTGGTGTGGGACGAGCACGGCGCGTTCGAAGGCGTGCTCGGTGTCGGTCGCGACATCAGTCAGCAGCGCCGCGCCGAAAAAGACCTGCGCATGGCCGCCACAGTATTTGAACACTCGACCTCGGCGATCCTGATCACCGACCCGGCCGGATACATCGTGCAGGCCAACGAAGCCTTCAGCCGCGTCAGCGGTTACGCGGTGAGCGAAGTGCTCGACCAATTGCCGAACATGCTCACCGTTGACGAACAGCAGGACGCGCACCTGCGTTACGTGATCAAGCAATTGCACGAGCACAACACGTGGGAAGGCGAAGTCTGGATGAAGCGCCGTAACGGCGAGCACTACCCGGCGTGGGTCGGCATCACCGCGGTGCTCGACGACGAAGGCGATCTGGCCAGTTATGTGTGCTTCTTCAGCGACATCAGCGAGCGCAAGGCCAGCGAGCAGCGCATTCACCGCCTCGCCTACTACGACGCCCTGACCCATTTGCCGAACCGCACGCTGTTCCAGGATCGCCTGCACACCGCGCTGCAATCGGCCGAGCGGCAGAAGTCGTGGGTGGTGCTGATGTTCCTCGACCTCGACCGTTTCAAACCGATCAACGACTCACTCGGCCACGCCGCCGGCGACCGCATGCTCAAAGACATGGCCACGCGCCTGCTGGCCTGTGTCGACGATGACGACACTGTAGCGCGCATGGGCGGTGACGAATTCACGCTGCTGCTGCAACATCGCTCCAGTCGCGAAATGGCGTTGAACCGGGCGATTCATGTCGCCGAACAGATCCTCGGCAGCCTGGTGCGGCCGTTCGTGCTCGAAGGTCGCGAGTTCTTCGTCACCGCCAGTATCGGCATCGCCCTGAGTCCGCAGGACGGCAACGAACTCAGCCAGTTGATGAAGAACGCCGACACCGCGATGTACCACGCCAAGGAGCGCGGCAAGAACAACTTCCAGTTCTATCAGGCCGACATGAACGCCAGTGCGCTGGAGCGTCTGGAGCTGGAAAGCGACTTGCGCCACGCCCTGGAACAAAACGAATTCGTCCTGTATTACCAACCGCAATTCAGCGGCGACGGCAAGCGTCTGACCGGCGCCGAAGCGCTGTTGCGCTGGCGCCATCCACGTCGTGGACTGGTGCCGCCGGGGGATTTCATTCCGGTGCTCGAAGAGCTTGGTCTGGTGGTCGACGTTGGCGATTGGGTGATCAGCGAAGCGTGCCGTCAACTTAAGACCTGGCACCAGAATCGTGTACGCGTGCCGAAGGTGTCGGTGAACATTTCCGCGCGGCAGTTCTCCGATGGCCAGCTCGGCACGCGGATCGCCACAATCCTGCGCGAAACCGGCCTGCCGCCGGCGTGCCTGGAACTGGAACTGACCGAAAGTATCCTGATGCGTGAAGTCAGCGAGGCCATGCAGATTCTTGCCGGGCTGAAAAACCTTGGCCTGAGCATCGCGGTCGATGACTTCGGCACCGGTTACTCATCGCTGAACTACCTCAAGCAATTCCCGATCGACGTGCTGAAGATCGACCGCACGTTCGTCGATGGCCTGCCGTCCGGTGAGCAGGACGCGCAGATCGCCCGGGCGATCATCGCCATGGCGCACAGTCTGAATCTGGCGGTGATCGCCGAGGGTGTGGAGACCCATGAGCAGTTGGACTTCCTGCGCGAACATGGCTGCGATGAGGTTCAGGGCTATCTGTTCGGGCGGCCGATGCCGGCGGGGCGGTTTGAGGCGCAGTTCAGCAATGACGCGCTGTTCATGTTCGACTGAACATCGGCGGCGCGACCGAAAAGATCGCAGCCTTCGGCAGCTCCTGCAAGGATTGATGTCGGTCACAGTATTCGGGATCAGCTCGGATTACTGTAGGAGCTGCCGAAGGCTGCGATCTTTTGAGGCCAGCACAATCACCATCTATCTGCGCATGAACGCCACTTGTCTGCGACATGATGTCGTTTCATATGCCATCCAAAACCCATTGGGTTAGAATGCCCCCCTTTTCTGCCCCCGATCCTTGAGGACCGCCATGTTCAGCCGTGATTTGACTATTGCCAAGTACGACGCCGACCTTTTTGCCGCCATGGAGCAAGAAGCTCAGCGCCAGGAAGAACACATTGAGCTGATCGCTTCGGAAAACTACACCAGCCCAGCGGTGATGGAAGCTCAAGGCTCGGTCCTGACCAACAAGTACGCTGAAGGCTACCCAGGCAAGCGTTACTACGGTGGTTGCGAGTACGTCGACATCGTTGAGCAACTGGCCATCGACCGCGCCAAAGAGCTGTTCGGCGCCGATTACGCCAACGTTCAGCCGCACGCCGGTTCGCAAGCCAACGCCGCTGTTTACCTGGCCCTGCTGCAAGGTGGCGACACCATTCTGGGCATGAGCCTGGCCCACGGCGGTCACCTGACTCACGGCGCCAGCGTTTCCTCCTCGGGCAAACTGTACAACGCTGTGCAGTACGGCATCGACGCCAACGGCCTGATCGACTACGACGAAGTCGAGCGTCTGGCAGTTGAACACAAGCCGAAAATGATCGTGGCCGGTTTCTCTGCCTACTCGCAAATTCTCGACTTCCCGCGTTTCCGCGCCATCGCGGACAAAGTCGGTGCTTACCTGTTCGTCGACATGGCTCACGTAGCCGGTCTGGTTGCCGCTGGCGTGTACCCGAACCCGGTGCCTTTCGCTGACGTCGTGACCACCACCACGCACAAGACCCTGCGCGGTCCACGTGGCGGTCTGATCCTGGCGCGCGCCAACGCCGACATCGAGAAGAAGCTGAACTCCGCGGTATTCCCGGGCGCCCAGGGTGGCCCGCTGGAGCACGTGATCGCCGCTAAAGCGATCTGCTTCAAGGAAGCGCTGCAGCCAGAGTTCAAGGCCTACCAGGAACAAGTGGTACTGAACGCCCAGGCCATGGCCGAAGTGTTCATCGAGCGCGGTTTCGACGTGGTTTCGGGCGGTACCAAGAACCACCTGTTCCTGCTGTCGCTGATCAAGCAGGACATCTCCGGTAAAGACGCCGACGCCGCTCTGGGCAAAGCGTTCATCACCGTGAACAAGAACTCCGTGCCAAACGATCCACGCTCGCCGTTCGTCACTTCCGGCCTGCGTTTCGGTACTCCGGCTGTGACCACTCGTGGCTTCAAGCAAGCTGAGTGCAAAGAGCTGGCTGGCTGGATCTGCGACATCCTGGCTGACCTGAACAACGAAGCGGTGATCGACGCCGTTCGTGAGAAAGTCAAAGCCATCTGCAAGAAACTGCCGGTATACGGCGCTTAATTGCGACGTTAAATCTGCACCATGAAAAACCGGCCAAGTGATTGGCCGGTTTTTTTTCGCCTGAATATTTTCAAACGCCTGAACCGCTCAAGAATGGGACTTGCCGCACAACTGGTCAGACCGGTCATGCCAATTCGTCATTTTTCACTTGCGATCAAAGAAATCCAGCGCCTAGACTGCGCCTGCACTGGACATACCGGTAAGACCACAATAATTAAGTTCTGAATCTGATGCGTTCAAGCGCACGGCAGCCAGGACACCGACCAGGATTCCTCCCATGCTCAGATGGTGCTCGCGTTCAATCTTCCTCCAAGTGGTTCTCGGACTGATGCTCGGCATCGTCTGCGGGCTGACCCTTCCTGAATACTCGGCCCAGCTCAAACCGCTCGGCGACGGCTTCATCAAACTGATCAAGATGCTCATCGGCCTCATCGTGTTCTGCGTGGTGGTCAGCGGCATCAGCGGCGCCGGCGATCTGAAGAAGGTCGGGCGCATCGGCCTCAAGTCGGTGATCTATTTCGAAGTGCTGACCACCATCGCTCTGGTGATCGGCCTGGTCTTCGCCTTCAGCACCGGCATCGGCAGCGGCGCGAACATCCATCTCGAGCAACTGTCTGCGGCCGACATGGGCGATCTCGCCGAACGCAGCCAGCACATGCACACCACCACGCAGTTCCTGATGGACCTGATCCCGACCTCGGTGATCGGCGCCTTCGCTGACAACAACATCCTGCAAGTGCTGCTGTTTTCGGTGCTGTTCGGTAGCGCGTTGAATCTGGTCGGTGAAGCGGCTTCCGGGATCTCGCGGCTGATCAACGAGCTGAGCCATGTGATCTTCCGCATCATGGGCATGATCGTGCGTCTGGCGCCGATCGGCGTGTTCGGCGCCATCGCTTTCACCACCAGCAAATATGGCCTCGACTCCCTGCAACATCTGGGTAGTCTGGTCGGTTTGTTCTACCTGACCTGCATCGCGTTCGTCAGCGTGATTCTCGGTCTGGTGATGCGCGCTTCCGGCCTGCGCATGTGGCCGCTGTTGAAGTATCTGCGCGAAGAACTGCTGATCGTCATGGGCACGGCATCGTCCGACGCCGTGCTGCCACAGATCATGCGCAAACTCGAACACCTCGGCATTGGCAGCTCGACCGTGGGTCTGGTGATTCCAACCGGGTACTCGTTCAACCTTGACGGTTTCTCGATCTACCTGACCCTGGCCATCGTGTTCATTGCCAACGCCACCGGCACGCCGCTGGCCATGACCGATCTGCTGACCATTTTGCTGGTGTCACTGATTACCTCCAAAGGTGCCCACGGGATTCCGGGGTCGGCACTGGTGATTCTGGCGGCAACGCTGACAGCGATTCCGGCGATCCCGGTGGTCGGTCTGGTGCTGGTGTTGGCAGTGGACTGGTTCATGGGCATCGGCCGGGCACTCACCAATCTGATCGGCAACTGCGTCGCCACGGTTGCGATCGCCCGTTGGGAAAAAGACATCGACGTGCAACGCGCCAACAAAGTACTCAGCGGTCAGCAGGGCTACACCTTTCAGCCGCGTAAAACAGCAACTCCGGCGCACCAGCAGGAGTTCTGATTTAACCCCTGTAGGAGCTGCCGCAGGCTGCGATCTTTTGATCTTGAGTTTGCGGCTATCTCCCCCCAGGCAAATGGAGCAAGACCCTTGATAACCACATCAACCGTCGTCAACTCAGTCGTAGAAAAACTCCGCGCCGCATTGGCCCGTGGCCAGTGGCGCTCCGGCGACATGCTGCCGGGCCAGCGCGAACTGGCCGAACAATTGGGCATCAGCCGCCCGAGCCTGCGCGAAGCAGTGATCGTCCTGGAAACCCTCGGCCTCGTCCGCTCGATGCCGGGCAAAGGCGTGGTCGTGCTCGACGCGCAATTGAGCGATAACCAGAGCCACGACAGCGCGGTGGCCGGTGCCAGCCTCGAAGACGTGCTGCAACTGCGTTATACCCTCGAGCCGTTCATTGTCGGTCTGGTTGCGCAGTCGATCAGCAGCAAGGAAGTCGGCCAGTTGCGCCTGACCCTGATGGACATGCGCGAAGCCCTTGAGGCCGGCGACAGCGAGGCCGGGGTCAGCGCTTACATCGCCTTCCACGAAGAGCTGTTCACGCTCACGTCGAATCCGATCTTCCAGAGTGTGGTGCAGCAAACCAGCAACGCCCTCAAGCAGAGCGCCGAGGTGCTGCGTAATTCTCCAGAACATCTGGCCGAGCGCCTCGAAGAAAACGAAGCGGTGGTCCGCGCGATCCGCAGCAAGAACAGCGCCCAGGCCAGTGCGGAAATGCGTCGGCACATTTTGCGCGAAGGCCAGCGGATGGGGATTGAGTTGAATATTCCGGAAGACAACCTGAGTCGCTGATTTCTATTGGAGACAGGCCATGAACAGTTTCGCTTCACCGTCGCAAACCCAATCGACTACTGCGCCCCTGCCCTTCTCCCGCCTCCGCGAACCGGCAGAGGGTCTTTATCCGCGACTGTTCGATGCGATTCTGGAACAGCGCATCGATTCGACCAGCCGATTTACCGAGGACAGCTTGAAAGAGATGTTCTGCGCCAGCCGCGCCGATGTGCGGCGGGTGTTGACGCAGTTGTCGCTTGAGCACGTCATTGTGCTGCGGGCCAACCATCGGCCGCGTGTGGCAGCACCTGATCGGGAGCAGACACGACAGGCCCTGCATGCGCGGCGGCTGGCCGAAAGCACGCTGGTACATTTGGCCTGTCAGCGCGCGCAAGCGGAAGGGTTGAAACGCTTGCGCGGGTTGATCGAGCGTGAGCGTCAGGCTGTCGAGCAGGATCGGCGTGGTGCGGCGATTCGCTTGTCCGGGGAGTTTCATCTGCACTTGGCGCAGATGGCGGGGAATGCACCGTTGGCGCATTTTCTCGGCAGTCTGGTGCCGTTGACGTCATTGGCGGTTGCGCGAAGTGAGCGTCAAACGCACAGCCGTTGCGCATGGCAAGAGCATTTGGCATTGGTTGAAGCGGTGGAAAATCGGGATGCTTCCAAGGCCGGGATGCTGATGAATCGGCATCTGGATCATCTTGAGCAGACGTTGCTGGGTTCAGATCGTGAACATTGTGCTGTCGGTTAGATCGCTTTCGCGAGCAGGCTCGCTCCTACATTTGAAACGCGTTCCCCTGTAGGAGTGAGCCTGCTCGCGATGGCGTCATCATTGACACTACAAACCCATCAGGCAGAAGCCACCCTGGCAAACCCCGCCCGAATCTTTTCTTCCGGCAAGTCATCGGCAATAAACACAATCACACTTTCCCGCGCCTCACCCTCGGCCCATTCAGTGTCCCAGTCGAAACCGTAAAGCTTCAACACACCCTGAAACACCAAGCGCCGATCCTCACCCGCAATGTTCAACACGCCTTTGTAACGCAGCAATTGCTTGCCGTGTTCTTCCAGCAGTTCATTCATGAACTCGCTGAGCTGATCGATATCCAGCGGCTGATCTGTGCGCAACACCAGACTGGAAATGCGATCAATCGACGGTGCCTTGCTCACTGGGCGAAGGCTCAATCCGCCGCCAAGATCGGCATTGAGGTTGAAGCCACGCACATCCAGCAGTTCAGCCAGATCAATGTTGCCATGTTCAACCACGCGGACTGGCGCGCGACGGTTGATTCGCGTCAGGCGTTCGCTCAACGCGTTGAAAGTCGCCTCGTCCACCAGATCAGTCTTGCTCACCAGCAAGCGGTCGGCGAAACCAATCTGCGCCTGAGCGATGGTCTGGGTCAGGTGCACGTCCGCGTGGGCGGCATCGACCAGGGTGATGATGCCATCGAGCAGGTAACGCTCGCGCAGTTCTTCGTCGATGAAAAAGGTCTGTGCCACTGGAGCAGGGTCGGCCAGACCGGTGCACTCGATGACCAGACGGTCGAAGGCGATCTCGCCACTGTCCTGACGCTCAAGCAGCAAGTACAGCGCCTTGGTCAGGTCTGTGTGAATGGTGCAGCACACGCAGCCGTTGGCCAGGGTCATGACTTGCACCGGTTCGTCACCCAACAGCTGCGTGTCGATACCGGCGTCACTGAATTCGTTTTCGATCACGGCGATTTTCAGGCCGTGCTCGGCTTTCAAGATATGGCGCAGCAAAGTGGTCTTGCCGGCGCCGAGGAAACCGCTGAGTACCGTGACCGGGATGGGAGAGGACAAAACTCGATCTCCTTCACAAAATGAATGAACAACACAAAAACAACTGTGGGAGCGAGCTTGCTCGCGAAAGCGGTGTGTCAGTCAAATCATTCATCAACTGACACTCCGTATTCGCGAGCAAGCTCGCTCCCACAGGGGGATTACCTCAACCTTGCGCTGTCAGCTCAACAGCACTTCGGCCCACCCTTGCCACCGTAACGGGCTTCCTGACGTTCGCGGAAGAACATCTCGTAGCTCATCACCGGTTTGTCCGGGTGCTTGGTTTGCATATGCTCGACGTAGGTGTCGTAGTCGGGCATGCCGACCATCAGGCGCGCGGCCTGACCGAGGTATTTACCGAGGCGACTCAGGTCATTGAACATGCTGCAATCCTCTGGTTACGCATCCGGCAGGGCCTGGAATGGCGATTCTTTATCCGTGCGTTCTTTTTTGCCCCAGGCGGCGATGCCGACCTTGAGCGCATAGAACAGGATGCTGAAGACCACGAACAGGAACAGCGCGGTGAGCGTTGCGTTGGTGTAAGCGTTGAAGATCACGTGCTGCATCTGCTCGACGCTTTTTGCCGGTGCCAGCACCTGACCATTGGCCAGCGCATCGCTGTATTTCTTGGCCAGCGACAGGAAGCCGATCGCCGGGTTGGCATCGAACAGTTTGATGAAGCCCGCGGTCGTGGTGCAGATCAGCAGCCAGGTGGCTGGCAGCAGGGTGACCCAAATGTAGCGCTGGCGCTTCATTTTGATCAGGACCACAGTGCCGAGCATCAGCGCGATACCGGCCAGCATCTGGTTGGAAATACCGAACAGCGGCCACAAGGTGTTGATGCCGCCCAGTGGATCGATCACGCCCTGGTACAGCAACCAGCCCCACATCGCCACACAACCGGCGGTGGCGATCAGGTTGGCGGTCCACGATTCGGTGCGTTTCAGCGCCGGAACGAAGGAGCCGAGCAAGTCCTGCAGCATGAAACGACCGGCACGGGTACCGGCGTCGACTGCGGTCAGAATGAACAGTGCTTCGAACAGGATCGCGAAGTGGTACCAGAACGCCATGGTGTTTTCACCCGGCAGGACACTGTGCAGGATCTGCGCGATACCGACCGCCAGGGTCGGCGCACCACCGGCACGGGCCAGGATGGTGGTTTCACCAATGTCGTGTGCTACCGCTTGCAGCGCTTCCGGCGTGATCGCGAAGCCCCAGCTGGAAACCACTTGCGCAACCGAAGCGACATCACTGCCGACCACGGCAGCCGGGCTGTTCATGGCGAAGTAGACGCCTGGCTCGATCACCGAAGCGGCAACCATGGCCATGATGGCGACGAACGACTCCATCAGCATGCCGCCGTAGCCGATGTAACGGGCGTTGGTTTCGTTATCCAGCAGCTTCGGCGTGGTGCCCGAAGAAATCAGTGCGTGGAAACCGGACACCGCACCGCAGGCGATGGTGATGAACAGGAACGGGAACAGACCGCCCTTCCACACCGGGCCAGTGCCATCGACAAACTGGGTCAGCGCCGGCATTTTCAGCTCGGGCATGGTGATCAGAATACCGATCGCCAGGGCGACGATGGTGCCGATCTTGAGGAACGTCGACAGATAGTCACGCGGTGCCAGAATCAGCCAAACAGGCAGCGATGCAGCGACGAAACCGTAACCGACCAGCATCCAGGTAATCTGCACGCCGGTGAAGGTGAACGCCTTGGCCCACACCGGATCAGCGGCAATCTGCCCACCGAGCCAGATCGAACCCAGCAGCAGCAACACGCCGACCACGGAGATTTCGCCGATACGGCCCGGGCGGATGTAGCGCATGTAAATGCCCATGAACATCGCGATCGGGATGGTCGCCATCACGGTGAAGATGCCCCACGGGCTCTCGGCCAGCGCTTTAACCACGATCAGAGCCAGCACCGCGAGGATGATGATCATGATCAGGAAGCAGCCGAACAGGGCGATGGTACCGGGAATGCGGCCCATTTCTTCACGCACCATGTCGCCCAGGGAACGGCCGTTGCGCCGGGTCGACATGAACAGAACCATGAAGTCCTGCACCGCGCCCGCCAGCACCACGCCGGCAATCAGCCAGAGCGTGCCAGGCAAGTAGCCCATCTGCGCCGCCAGCACCGGGCCGACCAGAGGTCCGGCGCCCGCGATCGCGGCGAAGTGGTGACCGAAAAGAATGTGTTTGTTGGTCGGCACATAGTCCAGACCATCATTGTTGAGCACGGCGGGGGTGGCCCGACGCGGATCGAGTTGCATCACATTGTTAGCGATGAACAGGCTGTAGTAACGGTACGCAACCAGATAAATGGCCACGGCTGCGACCACAATCCACAAGGCATTGATCGCCTCGCCGCGGCGCAATGCCACTACGCCCAGGGCGCACGCTCCTACGATTGCCAGCACTAGCCAGGGTAAATGGCGTAGCAGGCTATTATTATTTTTCATTTTATTATTCCAGCCAGGGTGGACAAGAAAGACAGCCACCCCGAGTTTAGCGCTTACGGCGCCAAAGGCCATACCCCGACGTTGGTCTAGACGCTTTAGCGATTGGCTGGCGCCCGCATTCGCGGTCTATAGTCAGCGAACCTTCATGAGGATTGCGCCATGAGCGAACACCCAGCCAACCGTCGTCGCTTCAAACGTATTGCGTTCGATGCCAGAACCGAGCTGAGTCAGGGCGATTACATCTGGCCGGTCAAGCTGATCGACCTGTCGCTCAAAGGATTGCTGATCGAAAGGCCGGAGCCGTGGTTGGGGGATGCGGAGAAGGATTTTTTCGTCGACATTCACCTGAGCGATGACGTCGATATCAAGATGGATGTGCATCTGGCACACGAAGAAAATAACCAGTTGGGCTTTGTCTGCCGACATATAAGCCTGGAATCGATCCAGCGCTTGCGGCGCCTGATCGAGTTGAATCTGGCGGATGAGGCCGAACTGGAGCGCGAGTTGGCTGCCCTGATCGAAATCTAGAATCCACAATTGAACCCTGTGGGAGCTGGCTTGCCAGCGATAGCGATTTCAGAGTCGACGAATATGTCGACGGACAGAACGCAATCGCTGGCAAGCCAGCTCCACAGGTTATGCAGTGGGTTCAAGTTATTCGAAGAGCGCGTCGAGAGCCTGTTCGAGGCGGGTCACGGCGATGATCTGCAGGCCTGGCGGAGATTCCTTCGGCGCATTGCCCTTGGGCACGATCGCCCGTTTGAAGCCATGCTTGGCCGCTTCCTTCAAACGCTCCTGCCCGCTCGGCACCGGCCGCACCTCACCGGACAGCCCCACTTCACCAAATACCAACAGATCATGCGGCAATGGCCGGTTGCGCAGGCTCGACATCACGGCCGCCATCAGCGCCAGGTCTGAAGCCGTCTCCAACACCTTCACCCCACCCACGACGTTGAGGAACACATCCTGATCGTGAGTCGGAATTCCGCCGTGGCGATGCAAAACCGCAAGCAACATCGCCAAACGGTTCTGATCCAGGCCCAACGTCACCCGTCGCGGGTTGGCCAGATGGCTGTCATCGACCAGCGCCTGCACTTCCACCAGCATCGGCCGAGTGCCTTCCCACGTCGCCATGACCACACTGCCCGGGACTTCTTCCTGCGCACGGGTGAGAAAAATCGCCGAAGGGTTGGAGACTTCTTTCAAACCCTTGTCGGTCATGCCGAACACACCCAATTCGTTGACCGCGCCGAAACGGTTTTTCACCGCACGCAACAAACGCAGACGCCCATCGGATTCGCCTTCGAAATACAGCACGGTATCGACCATATGCTCGAGAACCCGCGGACCGGCCAGTGCGCCTTCTTTGGTGACGTGGCCGACGAGGAAAATCGCCGTACCGCTCTGCTTGGCATACCGCACCAGCAGCGCCGCGCTCTCACGCACCTGAGAGACGCCACCGGGAGCCGATTGCAACTGTTCGGTGAAGATCGTCTGGATCGAGTCGATCACCATCACCTTGGGTTTTTCCTGACGGGCCGTGGCGATGATGGTTTCGATGCAGGTTTCGGTCATCACCCGCAGTTGATCCTGCGGTAAGCCGAGGCGCCGGGCACGCATGGCCACTTGCTGTTGGGATTCTTCGCCGGTGACGTACAGGGCGGGCATGCTTTTGGCGAGGTTGCACAGGGTCTGCAACAGGATCGTCGATTTGCCGATCCCCGGATCACCACCGATCAGCACCACCGAACCGTCGACCAGACCGCCGCCAAGGACCCGGTCCAGTTCACCGGACGCGGTGGAGAAGCGCGGAATCTCTTCGATGCTGACTTCGGCCAGGGTCTTGATCTGCGCCTGCTGCCCGGCCCAGCCGGTGCGGCCGGTCGGCGCCGTGGCCCCGCCGCTTTCGATCATGGTTTCAGTCAGGGTGTTCCAGGCGCCGCACTCGCCGCACTGGCCCGCCCATTTGGGAAAGGTTGCGCCGCACTCAGTGCAGCCGTACATGCGCTTGGCCTTGGCCATCTGGATCCCCCGGCAAAAACCGCGATGATAACGCAGCCACCGCTCAGCGCGGCGTGGCGGTGCGGATTTCGCCGTTGGCCAGACGCGCGGCGCTGTTGCCCAACGGATCTTCGGCATTCAGGTCCGCGCCCTTGGCCTTCAGTGCATCGAGCAATTCCAGACGCTTGAACAACCCGGCGTACATCGCCGCCGTCTGCCCGGCACCGTTACGCTGGTCGGGGCTGCAATCGGTGGCCATCAGGCGTCGGGCGATCTGTAGTTCACCTTTGAAAATGGCCCCCATCAGCGCGGTGTTGCCGCGTTGATCCTGGGCACAGGCATCGGCGCCAGCAGCGAGCAAACGTTCCACCGCCGGTGCCTGACCGTGATAGGCCGCCAGAATCAGCGCGGTGTAACCCTTGCTGTCACGAGTGTCGAGGGAATAGCCGGACTCGATGAACGTGTCGAGCATCGGCACATCACCGCGCCGGGCCGCGTCGAAATAGTAGTCCTGTAACTGGGCCTTGATCGCCTCGGGAGTCTGCTCGACCGGTGCCGCCCATGCCGCGAACGACAGACAACCGGCCAACAGTAAAAGACAGGTTCGCATCGTAGTCTCCTTGCACGGAACAGGGCCTGGCTCAGGCCCCGTGTGCGCTATGTCGGTATCAGTCGACCAATTTGGCCGCCAGCGCCTTGACCCGGCTCAGGTCACCCTTGGCCACTTCCGTGACGCCGGTGCCGTATTCCGGATCGGCCTTATAAAGGAAGGACAGGATGATGTGCTTGCTCTCGTCATCGGTGGTCGCCAGCGAGCCACCGAAGCTGTCGATCAGGTCCCGGCGTTCCTTTTTGCTGAACGAGCGATACAGATCGCCGGCCTGCTTGAAGTTCTGCTCACGCTGGATCTTCGCCTGCTGCGTGCTGCCCGACAGCGCCAACTGGCTGTAATGTGCGCCTGGCGTCTCGTCACGGGGTTGCAGTCGGCTTGGCTGGTAGTTCACACCACTGTTGCTGGCGCCGAAGTTCATCGCGCCATCCTGGTTGCCATTGTTCACGGCAACTTTCGGCGCATTGATCGGCAATTGCAGGGCATTGGCACCCAGGCGATACATTTGTGTATCGGCATAAGAAAACACTCGGCCTTGCAACAAACGGTCTTCAGAAGGTTCGATACCCGGAACAATATTCGCCGGCGCCATGGCCACTTGTTCGGTTTCCTGGAATACATTTGCCGGATTACGGTTCAATACCATTTGTCCAACTTTTCGCTCAGGAATACCTGGCCAGATCTTGGTCGCGTCTAATGGATCAAAATCAAACTTGGACAAATCTTGTGGTTTCAGCACTTGAATGTACAAGTCCCATTTCGGGAAGTTACCTTTATTGATGTTGCTCACCAAGTCATTGGTCATGTGACTGTAGTCCTGACCCTGAACTTTCGCGACTTGCTTTGGCGTAAGGTTATTAAGTCCTTGCAAACTCTTCCAGTGGAACTTGACGTAGTGAACTTCGCCCTTGGCATTAATCAACTTGTAAGCGTGTACGCCGTTGCCGTCCATTTCTCGATAACTGGCAGGCGTTCCCGAGTTCGAATACAACTCGGTCAAGGTACGGGTGGCTTCCGGTACATGGGAGAAGAAATCGAATCGGCGCGAATCGTCATCAAGGTTGGTCCGCGGGTCCGGTTTGAACGCGTGCACCATGTCGGGAAACTTGATCGCGTCGCGGATGAAAAAGGTCGGGAAATTGTTACCGACCAGATCCCAGTTGCCGTCGGCGGTGTAGAACTTGGTGGCGAAACCTCGCGGATCACGCAGGGTTTCCGGCGAGTGATTGCCGTGCACCACCGCAGAGAAACGCACGAACACCGGCGTTGTCTGACCGGCGGCAAAGACCTTGGCCTTGCTCAGGTCGCTGAGATCGTTGGTCACGGTGAAGGTGCCATGGGCGCCGGTACCGCGGGCGTGAACCACACGCTCGGGAATGCGCTCACGGTCGAAACGCTGCAGCTTCTGAATCAGTTGTACATCCTGCAGCAGCACCGGGCCGTTGGCGCCGGCGGTCTGCGAGTTCTGATTGTCGCCGACCGCAGCCCCGTTATCGCGGGTCAGGGGCGCGGCGTTTACGGAGAAGGTCAACAGGCTGGCGGTGAGTACACCGAGGGTGCGGCGACGGGGAAAAGCCCCCAGTCCAAGTGCGGAGTTCATATCAGGATCCTCTGGTTATTTTGGGGCGCATCCAGATGCGCCAAGCCAAGGCTAGAGGCCTGCGACGTCGAACATAAATAGAAAGAACGTAACGCCATGATTGAGAAAATTGGCTGTTCGATCAGCGAGTTACCGTATATTTCGCGCGCGATTGATGGCACTTTGCAAACTAATCGCCGATTGATGTGTCGATAAAAACGGGCATTGTAAGAAGGTGTTTCGCGCAGGACGCGTTTTGCTGATTTACACTGCGTACACCAAACTCATCTGTAACAAGGAAATAACTATGGGCGTGCTAAGTGAGTTCAAGGCCTTCGCGGTCAAAGGCAATGTGGTCGACATGGCCGTCGGTATCATCATCGGTGCGGCCTTCGGCAAGATTGTTTCGTCGTTTGTCGGTGACGTGATCATGCCGCCAATCGGCCTGCTGATCGGTGGGGTGGATTTCAGTGACTTGGCCATCACGCTCAAGGCCGCCGAGGGCAATGCCCCTGCGGTCATGCTGGCTTACGGCAAGTTCATCCAGAGTGTTCTGGACTTCGTGATCGTCGCTTTCGCGATCTTCATGGGCGTCAAAGCCATCAACCGTCTCAAACGCGAAGAAGCCGTGGCCCCTACCCTGCCACCGGTTCCGACCAAGGAAGAAGAGTTGCTCGGCGAGATCCGCGACTTGCTCAAGGCCCAGAACACCCGGCCCTGAATTCTGTGCACGATAGAAACAACGGCGCCTTCGAGGCGCCGTTTGTTTACCAGTAGTTTTCCACCGCCACCTGACCGGGCCGACGCGTCAGGCTTAGGCTCATGTGGCGCTTTTTCAGCAACGCGCGTGTGTCATCGATCATCTGCGGATTGCCGCACAGCATGACCCGTGAGTGCTCCGCCGACAGCGCCACGCCCGCTGCGCGCTCCAGCTCACCGCTTTCAATCAATGTGGTGATGCGCCCGTGCAGTGCACCGGGGTGAGCTTCACGCGTCACCGTGGCGATGAACTGCAATTTGTGCGCGTATTCGCTGAGGTATTCACGCTGCGTAAGTCCGGCAATCAACTCCTGATAAGCCAACTCCCGCGCTTCGCGCACGCTGTACACCAGAATGATGCGCTCGAATTTCTCCCAGACTTCGAAGTCCTGCAGGATCGACAGAAACGGCGCCACCCCGGTGCCTGTGGACAAAAGCCACAGATCGCGCCCGTCGACAAAGCGATCTAGCGTCAGGTAGCCGAATGCCTGGCGATCCACCAGCAAGGTGTCGCCGACCTGCAACCGGCTCAGCTCACTGGTGAACTCCCCGCCCGGCACGACGATGGAAAAGAACTCGAGAAACTCGTCAAAAGGCGACGACACCATCGAATACGCGCGCCACACGATGCTGCCATCGGCTTTGCTCACACCCAGCCTGGCGAACTGCCCGGCGCGGAAGCGGAAACCGGCATCCCGGCTGGTGCGCAGGGTAAACAGGCTCGAGGTCAGGGGTTGGACATCGAGCAACGTCTGCGTGGTGTACTTCTCTGCGCTGGCAGTCATGGGACACTCCATTGAACGATTGCCGACAGTGTCGCGCAAATTAACTGGTCTAAACACTGATGATTGGTAATGACATTCAATCAATTAAGCAAGTCGGCAGTATTATCAGATGACAACATCAATATAAAAATCGCGCATCCTAAGAACGCTTTATGGATATTTGGCTATCTGCAATCTCGAAAAAATTTAAAGCTTATTGTAAGAAACATCCTACACTTCGTTTCGTGCCGGATCCTTTGGATCCATTCGGCGCCCCCCGCAACGCCAATGGAGTGTTCAGAGATGGAAACGTGGAAGGAGTCACAGTTAAAAAGACTGACTTTTGCCAACGGAGTAGAGACTGCCTATCCGATATTATTGCAATTCGCAGAAAATCTCGGATTCAATTTTTGTGCAATTTCAGTTGTTTCACTACATCGCGATATGCCTCTTAAAACCTTTCAAATCAACAACTACCCTGACGAATGGAATTCACAATACGAGAAAAACAATTACAGCAAAGTTGACCCACTAATAGCACACTGCAATCACTCGATGTCACCTATTGTCTGGTGCGAGTCGGTATTCGCAAATACTCGACCGTTATGGCAAGGATTACAGCATCACGGTATGCAACATGGCTGGTCCCAGTCGTTCCATCATGAGCAAAGCGGCTTGTGCAGCATTATCAGCCTGGCGCGCAAACACTGTCCGATCAGTCCTCTGGAGCTGTATGAGCACTTTGGTTATATGTTCTACGCCACCAGTCACCTGAGTGAGCTGTTTGCCCGAACCCTGCCGGCAGAGTCCCTCAAACCCCGCCAACCACACCTTTCGCCGCGAGAGCTGGAGGTTCTGCAATTGTCCGCGGGAGGCAAGACAGCCTATGAAATCTCGAAGATCCTCAGCCTGAGCGAGCGCACCGTGAACTACCACGTGCAGAACGTCATCGAGAAGCTCAACGTCTGCAACAAGATTTCCGCTGTCATAGCGGCCGCCAGAGCCGGGATCATCTAGTCGATCCAGCCTTGCCTCCCATAGAAAACTTGCGGGTAATAAAGAAGAAAAAAACGTACCATTCGAGACCCTCCAGAGTGATGACGCGAACGTTAAGCGTTGCATTACACTCGGTCGGTTCCGCTGCACAATGTCAGGGCTGCGGAACACCCCGTTGATTATCCTGAGTTCCCGCCCGATGCCTTTGCTTGATACGCCCTTTGCCCAGCTCGATCTGATCCGCCAGCCTGAACAGCAGAATGAACCGCTGCAAGCCTTCGATGCCGCCGACGAATACCTGCTCAATCATCTGGCGGCGCAGCAACCGACGGCCGACACCCGCGTATTGGTGCTCAACGACAGCTTCGGCGCTTTGGCTGCCAGTCTGTCGGGCAAGGTCAAGGTCAGTAGCAGTGGTGACTCATTCCTGGGTTTTCAGGGGCTGGAGAAAAACCTGCTGCGCAATGGCCAGGCGTTTGACGCTGTTCGCGGGATACCCGCCAGCGAGCCATTGGTCGGACCGTTCGACCGGATACTGATCCGCGTGCCGAAAACCCTCGCGCTGCTGGAAGAACAATTGATCCGCTTGCAAGGGCAACTCGCACCCGGCGCCGAAGTGATTGCAGCGGCCATGGTCAAACACCTGCCACGCGCTGCCGGTGATCTGCTTGAACGCTACATCGGTCCGGTACAAGCCTCGCTAGCGGTAAAAAAGGCACGGCTGTTGATCGCCACGCCAGAAGCCAAAGCCCCGGCCGTGTCGCCCTACCCTTCGCGATATCGCCTCGACGAGCCGTCGATCGAATTGCTCAACCACGCCAACGTGTTTTGCCGCGAAGGTCTGGACATCGGCACACGTGCCTTCCTCCCGCACCTGCCGAAAAACCTTGGCAGTGCCCGAGTCGCCGATCTGGGCTGTGGTAATGGTGTTCTGGCGATCGCGAGTGCACTACAAAACCCCGATGCGCATTACACACTGGTCGACGAATCGTTCATGGCCGTGCAATCGGCTGCCGAGAACTGGCAGGCAGCGCTGGGCGATCGCGAGGTCATCGTGCGTGCCAGCGATGGCTTGGCCGGCCAGGCCCCGCAATCACTGGACGTGGTGCTGTGCAATCCGCCATTCCATCAGCAGCAGGTAGTGGGCGATTTCCTCGCCTGGCGCATGTTCCAGCAGGCGCGCGAAGCGCTGGTGGTGGGTGGCGCGCTGTACATCGTCGGCAACCGCCATCTGGGTTACCACAGCAAACTGGCGCGGCTGTTCCGCGGCGTCGAGCAAGTGGCTGCCACGCCGAAATTCGTGATCCTCAAGGCCCGCAAGTAACCTTCAGACAAAAAAAACCCTCCGTGAGGAGGGTTGCAAAGCCGTACCCGAAGGCGCCGGGACGGGGATGATTCAGTGCGTGGTCAAGCCTGCTGCGTTCATGAACATGCGCATCAGGCTGGCGGCGATAAACAGCACGCCGACGCTACCGACCCAGATCAGGGCCAACCAGCCGAGCCGCTGCCACAGCGGTTTTTTTTCGGCTTCTTCAATGTCGTGCAGGGAATGTTTGCCGGGCATTGTTTCGATCCTCAGTCAGATCGATGGCGCCGCTGCCGACGCCATCGCGAGCGAGCACGCTCCCACAGGTTTAGTGATAACCGTCTTCATGGGTAACCTTGCCGCGGAACACGTAGTAGCTCCAGAAGGTGTAACCGAGGATGAACGGGATGATGAACAGCGTGCCCACCAGCATGAAGCCCTGGCTTTGCGGCGGTGCGGCGGCGTCCCAGATCGAGATCGACGGCGGCACGATGTTCGGCCACAGGCTGATGCCCAAACCGCTGTAGCCGAGGAAGATCAGCACCAGCGTCAGCAGGAACGGCATGTAGTTGGCGTTGCGTGCCACGGCGCGGATCAGACCGTACATCGTCACCAGCACCAGAATCGGCACCGGCATGAACCAGAACAGGTTCGGCATGCTGAACCAGCGGGTGGCAATATCCGGATGAGCCAGCGGCGTCCAGATACTGACAATACCGATCACGGCCAGCAGTACGAAAGCCAATGGCCTTGCCAGGTCATGCATCTGTTCCTGGAGCTTGCCTTCGGTTTTCATGATCAGCCAGGTGCAGCCAAGCAAGGCATAGGCCACCACCAGCGCGGCGCCGCAGAACATTGTGAACGGCGTCAGCCAGTCGAGTGAGCCGCCGGCGAACTGCCGGTTGACCACCGGCAAGCCGTCGATGAACGCGCCCAGCGCCACACCCTGGAAGAAAGTCGCCGCCACCGAGCCGCCGATAAAAGCCTTGTCCCACAGGTGACGCTTGTCATCCTTGGCCTTGAAGCGGAATTCGAACGCTACACCGCGGAAGATCAGACCAATCAGCATGAAAATCAGCGGCAGGTACAGCGCCGACAACACCACCGAATAGGCCAGCGGGAACGCGCCGAACAACGCCGCGCCGCCCAATACCAGCCAGGTTTCGTTGCCGTCCCAGACCGGTGCGACCGTATTCATCATCACGTCACGGTCGACTTTGCCGGGGATGAACGGGAAGAGAATCCCGATCCCCAGGTCGAAGCCGTCCATGACCACGTACATCATGATGCCGAAGATGATGATCACGGCCCAGATCAGCGGAAGATCAATACCCATGATTCAAATCTCCTTGGTCACGCGAATGTCGTCGTCGCCGTGATCGGCATCGGCCGAGTCGTCGGCAGCGGACAACGGACGGGCCGGTGTGCGTTTCTTGCCTGGACCACCGTCGGGCGTTTCCGTGCCCTCGCTGATCTTCGGCCCTTTGCGCACCAGACGCATCATGTAGCCCAGACCTGCGCCGAACAGCGCGAAGTACACCACCACAAACATGATCAGGGTGATGCTCATCTGCATGAAGCTATGGTTGGAGGACGCGTCCGCCGTGCGCATCAGCCCGTAGACCACCCACGGCTGACGACCGATTTCGGTGGTGAACCAGCCAGCGAGAATCGCAATCAGACCGGACGGCCCCATCCACAACGCCAGATACAGGAACGGACGTGAGGTGTAGAGCGTGTCGCGTTTACGCAGCCACAAACTCCACAGACCGGTGAAGATCATCAGGAAACCGAGGCCGACCATGATCCGGAACGACCAGAACACGATGGTCGAATTCGGCCGGTCTTCCGGCGGGAATTCCTTGAGCGCTGGCACCTGTTTGTCCAGCGAGTGGGTGAGGATCAAGCTGCCGAGGTACGGAATCTCCACGGCGTATTTGGTCTTCTCTTCTTTCATGTCCGGCCAGCCGAACAGGATCAGCGGCGTTGCCTCGTCACCGTGGTTTTCCCAGTGACCTTCGATCGCAGCGATTTTTGCCGGTTGGTGCTTGAGCGTATTCAAACCATGAAAGTCGCCGATGACGGCCTGGATCGGCGCGACGATCAGCGCCATCCACATTGCCATCGACAGCATGGTGCGGATCGCCGGGTTGTCCTTGCCGCGCAGCAAGTGCCAGGCCGCCGAGGAGCCGACAAAGAATGCCGTCGCGACGAACGCCGCCGTCGCCATGTGCATCAGGCGATACGGGAACGAAGGGTTGAAAATGATCGCCAGCCAATCGGTGGGAATGACTTGCCCGTTAACAATTTCGAAGCCCTGCGGTGTCTGCATCCAGCTGTTGGAAGCGAGAATCCAGAACGTCGAAATCAGCGTACCGATCGCCACCATGACGGTGGAAAAGAAGTGCAGCCCGCGCCCGACCTTGTTCCAGCCAAACAGCATCACCCCGAGGAAACCGGCCTCAAGGAAGAATGCCGTGAGCACTTCATAAGTCAGCAACGGCCCGGTGACGGCGCCGGCGAAGTCCGAGAAACGGCTCCAGTTGGTGCCGAACTGGTAGGCCATGACCAACCCCGAGACCACGCCCATGCCGAAGTTGACGGCAAAAATCTTCGACCAGAAATGGTAGAGGTCACGGTAGGTGTCGTTGCGGGTTTTCAGCCACAGGCCTTCGAGTACCGCGAGGTAACTCGCCAGGCCGATGGTGATGGCCGGGAACAGGATGTGGAACGAAATGGTGAACGCGAACTGAATTCGGGCGAGATCTAGTGCCTCTAAACCGAACATATGGCTTCCTCTGTCAGGTAATACCGGCTGCGGACCCGGAGGCCTGCACCCACTGCCCCCACGGATATGGAGTGCGGCGAATTCTGATTCGTTCTTTTTAAACAACCATCGCAACGCAGGGAGTCTGGCCAACTGGCCACCGGATCAATTCCTTCTAGGTCTTGATCTGGATCAAGCAACGTTAAAAGAGTAGTCCCATTTTTGCCGATGAACTGCGTGGTCGTTTGCCGCGTGACAAGTTGCCTCATCGGCGTGGCAATGCTCTGCAATGGATTTCTTGCGGCGAGCTTGTGGAAATCGATGTCTGGCTAACTAAATTTTTTGTCATAGCAACTTCCTGTTACAGACTGGTGATAACCTCGCGGTTCCCCTCGAGCCAGACCTGCCTTCAGATGCCCAGTCAAGAGCCCCTGCTGTTACGTCACCATCGTCCGTTTCTCGCTTTCTGGTTCGCGCGGATTTTTACCGCCAGCGGTTTCCAGATGCTCACCGTGGCGATTGGCTGGAACCTCTACCAATTGACCGGTAACGTCCTCGATCTGGGTCTGGTCGGGCTGGTTGAATTCGCCCCGCGCGTGCTGTTCATGCTGCACACCGGGCATGTCGCCGACCGCTACGACCGGCGCAAAGTCGCGGCGATCTGTCAGTCGTTGCAGGCGTTGATCGCCCTGGCGCTGGCCATCGGCAGCGCCACCGATCACGTCACCCGCGAGATGATCTTCATCCTCGCCTTCCTGCTCGGCGCGGCGCGTTCGTTCGAGATGCCGACCACGCAGGCACTGCTGCCGAGCATCGTGCCCAGCGCGCTGTTTCCTCGGGCAGTGGCGGCGGCGCAGTCAGCGCAGCAGTCGGCAACGATCGTCGCCCCGGCGCTGGGCGGTTTGCTCTATGCATTCGGCAGTGTCTGGGTTTATGGCCCGACAGTGCTGCTCTATGTGATCGCTTGCACGCTGATGCTCAACCTGCCCGCGCGGCAAACGCCGCTGAATAAAGGCAAAGCCACACTGGATTCGTTGCTCGCGGGGATTCGTTTCATTCGCAGCCGCCCGGACATTCTCGGGGCGATTTCGCTGGATCTGTTTGCGGTGTTGCTCGGCGGCGCCACGGCGCTGCTGCCGGTATTTGCCAAAGACATTCTGCTGACCGGGCCGTGGGGCCTCGGGTTGCTGCGTTCGGCACCGGCGGTCGGCGCATTGGGCATGTCGCTGTTCCTCGCGCGATTTGCCGTGGAACGCAATGTTGGCCGGGTGATGTTCACCGCGGTTGGGGTGTTTGGCGTCGCGACCATTGCCTTCGGCCTGTCGACCTCGTTCTGGTTTTCGCTGGCGGTGCTGGTGGTGCTCGGCGCGGCGGACATGATCAGCATGGTCATCCGCGCGTCTTTCGTGCAGCTGGAAACCCCGGACGAAATGCGTGGCCGGGTCAGCGCGGTGAACGGGCTGTTTATCGGAGCTTCAAACCAGTTGGGCGAATTCGAATCCGGCGTCACCGCTCACTGGTTCGGCACGGTGCCGGCGGTGGTGATGGGCGGGATCGGCACGCTGGTGGTGACGGGGACGTGGATCAAGTTGTTTCCGACGCTGGCTAACCGCGATCGGATGCATGTGCCGGTGGAAGAGGTAAAGGTCTGAAGCGATCCAGACCTACAACTCCCCCGCCACTTTCCCCCGCAAGGCCTTGCCGCCGAGTTGCTCGACCAGCGTCAAGGCAAATTCCAGCGCAGAGCTGGAGCCTTGTGCGGTGATGCAGTTGCCGTCGACCACCACCGGTTGATCAACAAACGTACAGCCCGAGAGTAGATGGCTGGCGCTGGGCAGGCAGGTCATGCGCCGCTGGCGCAGCACGCCGAAGGATTGCAGGGCGACGGCCGGGGATTCGGCGATGGCGGCGAACAGGCGTCCGGCGCTGGCCTGATCCTTGAGCAACTGTTGCAGAGGTTGGTGCGCGGCCAGGTGTTGTGAACCGACAACACCGCCGGGCAGGACGATCAGGTCAAAGGTTTGCGCCAGCACATCGACCAGCATGCCGTCGGCGGTCAGGCGTGTGCCACGCGCGCAGGTCAGCATGCGTCGTCCTTCAATACTGGCGGCCACCACTTCGATACCGGCGCGGCGCAGCACGTCGATCAGGGTCACGCTTTGCAGATCATCGATGCCCTCGGCGAGGGTAATCAGGGCTCTAAAGGTCATGGGCGTTATCCGCTGGGTGATGCTTGAAGCGTAGTCAGCTTCAACCGGATCGCGCTGCAGCAGCCGTTACTTGATGTAAAGCTGAGTCGACATTGTGTTGCGCGGCGCATTGATCGAGGTGTTGCTGAAGGTGAAGGTGCCTTCCTGCTTGCCCGCCAGATCGAAGGTATAAAGAGAACCGACGGTTTTATTACCGGGGGTGCATTCGGTCAGGTTGCCGTTATCAAAGGCACACACCGGGGCACGGGTGCCGTTCACTTCAAAGCCGTCCAGTGCGACCTGAGGCTGACTCTTGCCGTAGCCGACTTCGAGCACGTAGACCTTGATATTCGGTCCGCTGTGATTGCACTGGGTCTGCGCCTGGCCATCGGCGATGTCTTCAAGACCACAGGCTGGCGATTGCACCTTGATCACTTTCACTTGCGTCAACGGTGGCGCCGATGCCGCCCAGGCTGTCGACATCCCGGCCAACAGTACGGCAATCAAACCCAAAACCTTCATCCAGCACTTGCTCATGCGCTTCCCGCCCCGAAAAAATCAGCGCGCAGTATGGCGCAGTTGGCGTCAACGCAAAACTTCGCCGACGATCGACACCAACAACCGCCATATTCCTCACGCTGCTGGTATGATGCGCGGCTTTTTCCGGCCCACCACAATTTTCCAGGCGCTTGCGACGGTCTGTGCTTTGCTGTTGAGGTCGATACATTCACGGCGCCACGCGCGCCACGGGGAGCAGACATGCTGGAAAGGCTGTTTCAACTCAAGGCACACAACACCAACGTGCGCACCGAGATTCTCGCGGGCATCACGACTTTCTTGGCCATGGCCTACATCCTGTTCGTCAACCCGAGCATTCTCGGCGAGACCGGCATGGACAAAGGTGCGGTGTTTGTCGCCACCTGCCTGGCGGCTGCGATCGGTTCGACGATCATGGGCCTGATCGCCAACTACCCGATTGCCCTCGCTCCGGGCATGGGCCTGAACGCCTTCTTCACCTACACCGTGGTCTTGCACATGGGTCACACCTGGCAAGTGGCGCTGGGCGCGGTATTCATCTCGGCGGTGTGCTTCTTCCTGCTGTCGATCTTCCGCATCCGTGAATGGATCATCAACAGCATTCCGCTGCCGCTGCGCTCGGCGATTGCCGCCGGTATCGGCCTGTTCCTGGCGTTGATCGCCCTGCACAACGCTGGCATCGTGGTCAGCAACCCGGCGACCATGGTCGGCCTCGGTGACCTGAAAGCCCCGGCCCCGATCCTCGCCACCCTCGGCTTCGCTCTGATCGTCGCGCTCGAAGCGCTGAAAGTGCGCGGTGCGGTACTGATCGGCATTCTGGCAGTGACCATCATTTCCATCGCGATGGGCTTCACCCCGTTCAACGGCGTGACTTCGATGCCACCTTCGCTGGCGCCGACCTTCATGCAACTGGACATCAAAGGCGCACTGGACATCGGTCTGGTCAGCGTGATCTTCGCCTTCCTGTTCGTCGACCTGTTCGACAACTCCGGCACCCTGATCGGCGTCGCCAAACGCGCCGGCCTGATGGGCAAGGACGGCCACATGCCGAAAATGGGCCGCGCCCTGATCGCTGACAGCACTGCGGCCATGGCCGGTTCGTTGCTGGGTACGTCGACCACCACCAGTTACATCGAATCCGCTGCCGGCGTGAGTGCGGGCGGGCGTACTGGTCTGACGGCCATCGTCGTGGCGATTCTGTTCCTGCTGGCGCTGTTTTTCTCGCCACTGGCGGCCAGCGTTCCGGCCTTCGCCACCGCGCCAGCGCTGCTGTTCGTCGCCGTGTTGATGACTTCCGGTCTGGCGGAAATAGACTGGGACGACATCACCGTCGCCGCACCGGTTGTCGTGACCGCGCTGGCCATGCCGTTCACTTACTCGATCGCCAACGGCATCGCGTTTGGTTTCATCGCCTGGACCGTGATCAAGCTGCTGTCCGGCCGCGCTCGTGAGCTGAACCCGGCGCTGGTGATTCTGTCGATTCTGTTTGTGATCAAGTTGGGTTGGTTCAACGCATGACTTTCGATTCCCAGGCTTACGCCGAGCAACTAGAAGCCAAGGTCACGCGCTTGCGTGATCTGCTGGCGCCGTTCGATGCCCCCGAGCCAACGGTGTTCGATTCGCCGCTGCAGAACTTCCGTCTGCGCGCCGAATTCCGCCTGTGGCGCGAGGGTGGCGAGCGGCATTACGCGATGTTCGCTCAGGACGACAAACGCACGCCGATCCTCATTGAAGAATTCCCGATCGCCAGCCTGCGCATCAACCAATTGATGCCGCAGCTGAAAGCGGCGTGGCAGGCCAGTTCAGCGTTGAGCCACAAGTTGTTTCAGGTCGAGTTCCTGACCACGCTGGCCGGCGATGCAATGATCACCCTGTGCTATCACCGCCCGCTGGACGCGCACTGGCATGCCGCTGCGACCCAGTTGTCGGCAGATCTGGGCGTCAGCATCATTGGTCGCTCGAAGGGCAAACGCGAAGTACTTGGCCTCGATTACGTGGTCGAGAAGCTCGACGTCGGCGGTCGCACCTTCAGCTATCGCCAGCCGGAAGGCGCGTTCACCCAGCCTAACGGCACGGTGAACCAGAAGATGCTCAACTGGGCGTACGAAGCACTGGGCGATCGTACCGATGACTTGCTGGAGTTGTACTGCGGCAACGGCAACTTCACCCTGCCACTCGCCACGCGCGTGCGCAAAGTGCTGGCCACCGAAATCAGCAAGACCTCGGTCAACGCCGCATTGAGCAACCTCAGCGAAAACGCTGTGGACAACGTCACCCTGGTGCGTTTGTCCGCCGAAGAGCTGACCGAAGCGCTCAACGACGTGCGCCCGTTCCGCCGCCTGCAGGGTATCGACCTGAAGAGCTACGAATTCGGCAGCGTCTTCGTCGACCCGCCGCGCGCTGGCATGGATCCGGACACCTGCGAGCTGACCCGGCGCTTCGACAACATCCTGTACATCTCCTGCAACCCGGAAACCCTGGCAGCGAACATTGCTCAGTTGCACGACACGCACCGCATTACCACGTGCGCGTTGTTTGACCAGTTCCCGTGGACGCATCACATGGAATCGGGTGTGTTGCTGACCCGGCGTTGATGGCCGATGCCGGATGCGAAAAAGCCGTCGTGATTGACGGCTTTTTTGTGGGCGCTCACTAAGCGGGATCGACCTTACGCGGACGCCCGCCCTTTTTGCCATTCGCCCGCGCGGCTTCGGACTTTGCGGCACTGCTTTGACGACCGTTACGCGATGCAACCACCGACGCAGCCATCTTCATGAGTGACGGGCTCGCTGAAATCATTCCGGCAATGGAAACGTCAAGGTCTTTGCCCTCATGGCAAAGCGCAGTGCCTGCGAATCCGACTGTCAGCCCCTCGTAATCGCCTGCATCAAACCCGTCAAACTCTGGATACTGGTTCACCGGAAGCAACACACCGCTGCCATCCTCAAAACGGATGACCAAAGATGATTTTTCAAAGCACACAGAAACAGCTTGGAAACTGCTGGCCTGTCGTACTTCACCAAGCTTTATGGCTGCATCGAGCATTTCTTCCGTCAGTGGTCGATGTACGGACGGCTTTGCCTTAATGACTTTCATAAATGGATTTCAACTCCTTCCAGTTTGCCAACCAATGTCAGAAGCAACTTGTCTTCTTCTGGTTCGTAGCGCGCCGCAGCGATCCTGTAAGTCGTATCGGTAACCAGTTTCATCACGGGTACCTCGTTTGATTCGCAGTCCCACACTTGATTGCCGAGACAGACGGTTTGCAAACCTGACCACCAGATCCCTCGTGCGCGACGCAGATGAACGGGATGTCCCAACGATCGACACAAACCCTCCAATACAGCCATCGTCGGTCGACGAGACAGCGGCACGACATCCCACAGATCAATGTCGTTGTGCCAAAAGCTGAAATGGAATCGCGCACTCCAGGCGCCCGCATTTACATGAGCGTGCGGTGGGCAATGCTCATTCCGCAACATTACGCGTATCGACAATCCCTTGTAGTTGCATACGTTCATGCTAACCCATCCGTTAGGTTAATAAATTTCAGGATTCGATAATCCTTTCAAATCCGACGACCGGTGCCGTAGAACGCAAGCGGCTCCGCTCTTCTCTCAGGCTAGCGCCGGCATGGGCCAGGAGTCGGTAAATCTTCGAGGGAAAACGTAAGCAAAGCTGTCGTTACGATTCGAACAACATTAAGTAAGAAACAGCCTTGGTGCGATTACCGAACACAAAAATCCTGGGCTCAGGCACTTCGATTGACCATGGTAACCATCTAGTACATTTTATCTCCACAGGCTGAAACCCTCGGCCAAAGCCAAAAACAATAAGTGGAGTTACCCCTCATGCCCCCTATCGTTCTGGTGCTCAACGGCCCGAACCTGAACCTGCTCGGCACCCGCGAGCCGGCGACTTATGGTCACGAAACCCTGGCGGACATCTCGGCGTTGTGCGGTCGCGCTGGCGAAGAATTCGGCCTCGCCGTGGAATTTCGCCAGACCAATCACGAAGGCGAACTGCTTGACTGGATACACGCCGCCCGTGGTCGCTGCGCCGGGATCGTGATCAATCCGGCGGCGTGGACGCACACCTCGGTAGCGATTCGCGATGCGCTGGTGGCCAGTGAGTTGCCGGTGATCGAAGTACACCTGTCCAACGTCCACGCCCGCGAACCGTTTCGTCATCACTCTTTTGTCTCGGCGATTGCCACAGCGGTAATGGCCGGTTTTGGCAGTCACGGCTATCGACTGGCACTGGAACATTTCAGCCAGCGGCTGAAGGGGTAACGCGCATGTCTCGCTCTAACGTAATACTCGCAGGACTGATCGGCGCCGGCATTCAGGCCTCGCGCACGCCGGCGCTGCATGAGCACGAAGGCGATGCCCAAGGCCTACGTTATCTGTACCGACTGATCGATCTCGATCAGTTGAAAATGGATAGCACCGCCCTGCCCGACCTGTTGCTGGCGGCCGAGCGGATGAATTACACCGGGCTGAACATCACCTTCCCGTGCAAGCAGGCAATCATCCCGCTGCTCGATGAGCTGTCGCCGGAAGCCAAGGGCATCGGCGCCGTGAACACGGTGGTGCTGAAGGATGGCAAACGTGTCGGCCACAACACCGACTGCCTCGGTTTTGCCGAAGGTTTTCGTCGGGGTTTGAAGGACGCTGCCCGTGAGCGCGTTGTGCAGATGGGCGCTGGCGGCGCTGGCGCGGCAGTGGCCCACGCGCTGTTGAGCGAAGGCGTACAGCAACTGAGCATTTTTGACGTCGACAGTGAGCGCGCCGAGAGCCTGGCGAACAATCTCAATCAGCATTTCGGTTTTGGTCGTGCGGTGGCCGGTCGGGATCTGCCGAGCACGCTGAATCTGGCCGACGGTCTGGTCAATACCACGCCCATGGGCATGGCCAAACTGCCGGGCATGCCGGTACCGGTCGAACTGCTGCGCAAGGAATTGTGGGTGGCGGAGATTGTGTATTTCCCGCTGGAAACCGAACTGCTGCGCAATGCCCGCGCGCTCGGTTGCCGGACGCTGGACGGCGGCAATATGGCGGTGTTTCAGGCGGTGAAGGCGTTTGAGTTGTTCAGTGGCATGGTGCCGGATGCGCAGCGGATGCTCGCGCATTTTCAAAGCATGAATGGCTGAACGCTTTCCCCCTGTGGGAGCGAGCCTGCTCGCGAAAGCGGTGTGTCAGGCAACTAATGTGTTAGCTGACGGTACGCCATCGCGAGCAGGCTCACTCCTACAGGGGAGCTGTGTCAGGCTTGCAGGTAGCGCAACACCGACTCGCAAATCATCTCGCGATGCCGCTGCTTGATGCTTTCATCCGGTAGATCGATCTGGAAAATCTCGCCAAACGTGTGCCGGTTCGATACGCGATAGAAGCAGAACGAACTGATCAGCAAATGCACATCCAGAGCATCCAGCCCGGCACGGAACACACCCTCTTCAGCGCCCCGACGCAGAATCTCGCCGAGCGAATCGAGGATGGTGTTGTTCATCGCCTTGATCGCATCGGAACGCTTCACGTATTCAGCGTTGTGGATGTTTTCGATGCTGACGATGCGCACGAAATCGACGTTGCGATCATGGTGATCGAAGGTGAATTCGACCAGTCGGCGAATCGCGTCCACCGGCGCCAGCTCGGCCAGGTGCAAACGGCTTTCAGTGCTGCGGATATCACCGTAAAGCTTCTCCAGCACCTCAACGTACAACTGCTCCTTACTGCCGAAGTAGTAATAGATCATGCGTTTTGAGGTGTGGATGCGCTCGGCAATCGCATCAACGCGAGCGCCGGACAAACCCTGCTGGACGAACTCGACGATCGCCTCCTGCAGGATATTCTCGCGGGTCTTTTCCGGGTTGTTCTTGCGACTCTTGCGCGGCTCTACGGCGGACACTTCAGGAGCTGCGGAAAGTTCTGTATTCATCGTCATTGCGGGCTCACGGCCATCACTGCACAGGCGGCGATTATGGGCCGCGCAGCACAGTGAAGGAAGCTGCGGGACCTGTGTTTAATCCCGCGTTTACGAATTTCCTACAACTTCGCCTGGCGCACAGCGCCACTGCGTGATTTGGCCATCGCCGCCAGACGCACCGCGACGTTCGCCGCGCCATACCCGGCATAGCCGTTTTTGCGCTGGATGATCTCGAAGAAGAAGCGCCCTTCGAACGGTTCGGTATAGACATGGAACAGCTCGCCGCCCTGGGCATCACGGTCGTACAAGACGTTGTAATAGGCCAGTTCGCTGAGAAATTCGTCGTCGAAATCGAAGCGCGCAGCAAGGTCGTCGTAATAGTTGAGCGGGATATCCAGCAACGGTACGCCAGCCTCTTTGGCGCGACTCACTTCGGCGAAGATGTCGTCACAATCGAAGGCGATGTGGTGCACACCGGAGCCGCGATAACTCGACAGCGCATGGGAAATGGCGGTGTTGCGGTTCTCGGAAATGTTCAGCGGCAAGCGGATCGAACTGTCGCGGCTGCGCAGTGCGCGACTTTTCACCAGACCGTACGGGTCGGGCAGTACCACTTCATCGTCCGCCTCGAAATCCAGCAGGCTCTTGTAGAACAGTACCCAGCTATCGAGGCTGTCGGCCGGCAGCGCCATGGCCATGTGGTCGATACGTTTAAGGCCGCCACGGGCCGGCGCATCTGCCAGCAGATTGAAATCGGTGCCGTAGACATCGGCCTGTTCATCCACCAGATAAATCAGGCTGCCGTCCGGCGCGCGCACCGCTGCCAGCTCCAGTTCATTGGGGCCGACCAGTCCGCGATAAGGCTGACCTTTGTAAGCGACGGCGCGGGCCAGCGCACTGGCGCTGTCCTTGACCCGCACGGCGGTGGCGCACAGCGACGGGCCGTGGGCCTCGAAAAAGCTGTGAGCAAACGAATACGGTTCGGAGTTGAGGATCAGGTTGATGTCGCCCTGACGCAGCAGGCTCACACTCTTGGAACGATGCTGCCCGGCCTTGACGAAACCGAGGCGCTCCAACCAGTTCGACAGTTTGGCGCCGAGGCTCTCGTCTACGGCAAACTCAAGAAACTCGATGCCGTTGTACTCGCTGGCCTTCGGTGTTTCGAAAAGGATTTCACGGTTGGCCACAGGTTGGGCTGCCTGCTCCAGACGCTGACGGGTCTTCTCTTCCAGATACAGCAGCGAACGCAAACCGTCGGCGGCATTGGCCCGTGGCGGTGCGGCGCGGAAGCCGTCGTTGAAGATTTCCAGCGACAGCGGCCCGGTGTAACCGCTCTGGATGATCGGCGCGAGGAAGCCCGGCAGATCGAATTCGCCCTGTCCCGGGAAGCAGCGGAAATGCCGGCTCCACTCCAGCACGTCCATGGCCAGAATCGGCGCGTCTGCCATCTGTACGAAGAAGATCTTGTCACCGGGAATGTCGGCGATGGCGCGGGGATCGCCCTTCAGCGACAACGTATGAAAACTGTCGAGCAACACGCCCAGGCTCGGGTGATCGGCTTGGCGCACGATGTCCCAGACCTGTTGATAAGTGTTGACGTGACGGCCCCAGGCCAGTGCTTCGTAACCGATGCGCAAACCACGCGCACCGGCGTGTTCAGCCAGCAGCCGCAGGTCATCGACTAGAATTTGTTGATCGCCGACGCTGTCGGCCGAGGCGTTACTGCAGACCAGCACCAGATCGGTGCCCAGTTCCTGCATCAGGTCGAACTTGCGCTCGGCCCGCTCGAGATTGCGCGCGAGGCGATCACGACGGCAGCCTTCGAAATCGCGGAACGGCTGAAACAGAGTGATGGCGATGCCGAGGTCGGCGCACATCTGTTTAATTTCCCGTGGACTGCCGTCGTAGTACAGGAGGTCGTTTTCGAAAATCTCCACCCCGTCGAACCCGGCGGCGGCAATGGCTTCGAGTTTTTCCGGCAGGGTGCCGCTCAAGGAAACGGTGGCAATGGAACGCTGCATGTTTCAACTCCCGGACTGCGCCGCTTTATCTTTACTGTAGGAGCTGCCGCAGGCTGCGATCGTTTGATCTTTCTTCGTGAAAACAGAATCAACAGATCGCAGCCTTCGGCAGCTCCTACATGGGATGGTTTTTATAGTAGGGAAATTATTGGCTGCATCGATCGCGGCAGCAATTTAAAGTGTACTACCCGGTTAGTTTTGCGTGCGATTATCGAACACAATGGCGGTTTGGCGAATTGACGATTTTTCGTCCACTGCCCAACATCGACCGCACATTGAGTCCGGATCTGAACCACCGGTCGCAGCGTGCAAGTAACAAGCACACCAAATAACAAATCCAAAAACGGGTGGAACACATGATTCCTTCACAGACTTCCCGCATGGCTCCAGCCATGAGCACTGCCACGGGTGGCATCGGCGACAAGATCCGCGGCGCCATGGCTGTCGGCAAAACCCGTTGGGGCATGCTGGCGCTGGTGTTTTTCGCCACTACCCTGAACTACATCGACCGCGCCGCCCTCGGCGTCATGCAACCCATCCTCGCCAAGGAAATGAGCTGGACGGCGATGGATTACGCCAACATCAACTTCTGGTTTCAGGTCGGCTACGCGATCGGTTTCGTTCTGCAAGGTCGCTTGATCGACCGGGTCGGCGTCAAACGCGTGTTCTTCTGTGCCGTACTGCTGTGGAGCCTGGCCACCGGTGCTCACGGTCTGGCAACGTCAGCCGTTGGCTTCATGGTCTGCCGGTTCATCCTCGGCCTCACTGAAGCGGCCAACTACCCGGCCTGCGTGAAAACCACACGCCTGTGGTTCCCGGCCGGCGAACGTGCGGTCGCCACCGGCATTTTCAACGCCGGCACCAACGTCGGCGCGATGTTCACACCGATGCTGCTGCCACTGGTTCTGCACGTCTGGGGCTGGCAAGCGGCGTTCCTGTGCATGGCGGCACTGGGCGGCATCTGGTTGCTGCTCTGGGGTTTGAAGTACTTCAACCCGGAAGATCACCCGAGCGTTAAACAGTCCGAACTGGACTACATCCAGCAGGAAGTCGAACCGGAACAGGCTCGCGTGCCGTTCTCGAGAATCCTGCGGATGCGCGGCACTTGGGCCTTCGCCATCGCTTATGCGCTGACCGCGCCGGTGTTCTGGTTCTACCTGTACTGGCTGCCACCGTTTCTCAATCAGCAATACAACCTGGGCATCAACGTCACCCAGATGGGTATTCCGCTGATCATCATCTACGTCACGGCTGACTTCGGCAGCGTCGGCGGCGGGATTCTGTCTTCGTTCCTGATCGGTCGCGGCATGAACTCGATCAAGGCGCGGCTGCTGTCGATGTTGCTGTTCGCCTGCTGCATCATCGGCGTGGTCATGGCGGCCGGTTCAGCCAATCTGTGGGTTGCAGTCGCTGCGATCTCTCTGGCCATCGGTGCGCACCAGGCGTGGACGGCGAACATCTGGAGCCTGGTGATGGACTACACGCCCAAGCACATGATGAGCACGGTGTTCGGTTTCGGCGGCATGTGCGCAGCGATTGGCGGGATGTTCATGACCCAGATCGTCGGCCACATCCTGACCGTGACCAACAACAACTACACCGTGTTGTTCACCCTGATTCCGGCGATGTATTTCCTTGCGCTGACGTGGATGTACTTCATGGCACCGCGCAAGATTCCTACCGTCACCGAATAACCTGCCTACACCCGGCTCCCTTGTAGGAGCTGCGGCACGCTGCGATCTTTTGATCTTGATGTTGAAGATCAAAAGATCGCAGCCTCGTTTCACTCGTCAGCTCCTACACAGCGGGTTGCGGTCTCTTCAGCGGCGGCTCTGCTGCCACGCTGCCGCCAGTCCACTGCAACAGATCACCGCAATGCCAATGATCGTCAACAGACTCGGCGTGTGATTGAACAGCAGCCAACCCAACAACCCGGCAAACACGATCTGGCAATAACCGAACGGCGCCAGCAGCGCCGGTGCGGCATGGCGGAAGGCTTGGGTCAGAAACAAATGCGCAGTCATCCCGCAACTGCCCAGCGCCAGCATCAACCCGGCATGGGTCAACGTCGGCACTTGCCAGAAGAACGGCACCAGCGCACTCATCACCAATGTGTTGCACAGCCCGGCGAAGAAGTTGCTGGTGGTCGGGCTGTCGACTTCGGCGAGCTTGCGGGTCAGCAGTTGATAGAAGCAGAAAAACAGCGCCGAGCAGAACGGCAGCAACACCGCCGGAGTGAACAATTCACCGCCCGGGTGGACGATGATCAGCACGCCGATAAAGCCGCAGATCACCGCGATCCATTGGCCGCGTGTCACTCGCTCCTTGAGCAGCGGCACCGACAACGCGGTCACCAATACCGGCGCAAGAAAGTTGACCGCCGTGGCTTCCGCCAGCGGGATATACAGCAAGGCCGTGGTGAAAAACAGGCTGGTACCGAGCAGGCAAAGTGCTCGGGTCAACTGCCATAACGGCTTCTTGGTGCGTAGGACGCGCAACCCGGACTGCGGCAGAAAAATCCCCGCCATCAGTAAGGTGTGCACCAGATAGCGCGCCCAGACCACCATCACGATCGGATAGAAACCCGAGAGATATTTCGACAATGCGTCGTGACTGGAGAACAGGAAGGTCGCCACGACAATCAGCAAGATCCCCTTGAAGGGTTGGTTGACACCAGAGAGCGGAGTGCTGACAGTCATCGGGTTTCCTTGTGGTGCCGTAAAAGATCAAAAGCTTCGCAGGCAGTCTCGCCTCCCCCTGTGGGAGCGGGCTTGCCCGCGACAGGTGCGCAGCCCCGCTTACAGGCGCGCCAACAACTTGCGCGTTCGATCAATCGCCATCTGCGCCCGCTGCAATCCGCTCACGCCCTGCTCCAGCAGTTTAACCGTGGGAATTTCCAGACTCAGTGGGATATTAGCCGGCAGCGCTTTCAGCAGCCCGAGCAGATCACAATCACCCTCGCCGGGAAACCGCCGCTCGTTGCGCGCCTGACGCAAGATCTCGGCCATGTCTGACGGTCGCGGACCCGCGACATCACATAATTGTGCATAACGCAGCCTCGCCGGCGACACCGTTTGCAGATCCTCAAGCCGTGAAGCCGAACGATCAAAGTGAAAGGCATCGACCAGCATCGCAGCGTTTTCCCGATCCGCGTTCTCGACAATTCGCAGCGCTTGTTCAAGGTCGCGCGCATCGGTCCAGGGCATGAACTCCAGATGCGGGTGCAACCCGTAAGGCCTGGCCAGATCGCAAAGCGCCGCAAAGTTATCGGTAAGCCGCTGCTCGTCAGGATCGTTACCGGCGACCAGCAATTCGGTAGCGCCAAATTCTGCACCGACCGTTAAAAGTTTCTCGAAATCGGCAACGATGGTTTGCGGCTTCAAGCGCAGGATTTCCACGTCGAGCACACGGATGCCGGTAGCGCGCAGACGCTGCAACGTCTGACGGCGCAATTCAGCATCGGCGACCAACGGGAAGTGATGCTCCTCGGGCGTTGCCGGTTCCAGGCGCAAACCGACATGGCTGTATCCGGCACGTGCCGCCACCTCGACCATTTGCGGTGGCGATAACTCCAGCACAGTCAGGCTGGCCAGGGACAGGATTCGTTCGCTCATGTTCAAGCCTCGATCAGTGCAGGGGCGCAGGCGCGGCCAGTGGCGGCGGCCTCGCGGATGGCTTCGATCAGCGCCAAAGTGCGCGCAGCGTCGGCCGCACTCACCAGTGGCGCGACTTCACGCCGTGCCACGCGTACGAAATGCTGTAACTGCAAGCGCAAAGCTTCGTCACCGCTGTAGGACTCTTCGACCATCAACAAGGGTTCATGCCAACCGGCATCGACCTGATCAGCGGCGTAATGCCAACGCTTGAGCTGCGGAATGCTCAAGGCGCCGGCAGTCCCGGCCAGCAGATAACACGGCTGATCGGCCTGACGCGGATACACCGGGTTCTCACCGGAATCCAGTTCCCAACTCCACGGCGCAGCCACCGCATCGGACCCGCTCAACGTGCCCAATGTGCCACCTTCGAATTGCAGCAACACCGCCGCGCTGTCTTCATTGGCGAAACCGCGCACTGAGTTGTCGGTGATCGCTTGTACCGAGCGCACTTCGCCGCACAGGTGACGCAACAGATCGAGATCGTGAATCAGATTAGTCAGCAACATCCCCGCCCCCGCTTCACGGCGCCACGGGACCTCGAAATAGCTATCCGGTTTGCGCAACTGAAACAGCGCGGTGACCGTGGTCAGACGCCCGAGCGCTCCGCGCTGTAACAGCTCATGGGCGCGCACGATCAGTGGATTGTGGCGCCGGTGGTGGCCGACCAGCACCGGCACACCGCTGCGTTTAACCGCCGCGACCAGCTCGCGCGCTTCATCCAGGTGCACGCCGACCGGTTTCTCCAACAGCACCGGTACGCCTGCCGCCAGACAATCGAGCGCCGTAGCGACGTGCTGGTTATTCGGATTGGCGACGATCACCGCGTCGGGCCTGATGTGCTCGAGCATCTGACGATGATCAGCGAAATGCCTTACACCCCACTCAGCCGCAAGCCCTGCTGATTGCGGCCCGGGATCAGCCACCGCGCACAGCGTCGCTTCGGTGAGAGATTGCAGATGCCGATAATGTTGCTGGCCCATGTTGCCGGCACCGATCAAGGCGATTCGAAGGGGCGAATTCAAGGTGCGGTCCTTTTGTGATTGTTCTTGGAATGACACTCCACAAACAATCTAGAACCGAGTTCCACAATCAAAAACCCGTCAACGCCAAAACCGTGCGAACACCGCACAATTTCACGCCAAACGAAGATCCATGTAGGAGGATTTGCGGCGGATTAGATAAACAGTTCTGAGGCCAGGCTCGCCGCTGACATTTCCTCGGCAGACTTCAGCAACAACGGCGCCAGCTCATGCAACCGTGCCCCCGGCATCCGCGCGCTCGGCCCGGCAATACTGAGTACACCGATCACCCGTCCATCCGCCGGGTGCTTCACCACCGCAGCAATCGCCGAAGTGCCGACTGCCGAGCTCTCCTCGACCCAGGCATAGCCCTGCTCGCGCGCCAGACGCAGGCGTTCCAGCAATTCGATATTCGAGCGCGGCGCATTCGGCCCAATCCCCACAGGCACTTCCGCCGCTTGACGCTCAACCAGCGACAGCGCCTCGGCATCGCTCATGCACGCCAGCCATGCGTGCCCGGACGCGGTGTAAAACAGCGGCGCATCGCGGCCCATGTCCGGGTCGTAACGCAGGCCGGTACGCGCGCCCTGCGCCTTGGCGATCCAGGTCTGCCGCTCGCCATCGATCACGCCCAGACGCACCAGTTCACCGGTTTCCTGCGCCAGTCGATCCAACACGGGCTGGACAATATCGGCGCCGCTGCTCGATAAATACTGGAAGCCCATCGCCACCAGTTTGGTCGACAAGTGATAACGCAAGGTTTCCCCATTCTGCCGCACGTAGCCCAGGCGGATCAGCTCGGCGAGCAAGCGGTGCGTTGCACTCTTGGGGATGTCCAATTGCTCGGCCAGCGTCTGCATCGGCAGCCCGCGCGGATCACTGGTGAGGCTTTCCAGCACGCTGAAAACCCGTTCGATTTGACTGCCGGCCATAGGGAAATCCAAATGAAATTTCGCCGATTCTAGAAGACATCTACCGCAAAGCGAAATCCGGAACTGCGCGTTCGATAACCGCCCGGTTTGTCGTATCAAGGCTTGTAGGCCGATGGCGGCAATGGTTATTTTCTGGAATCAAATTCCAAAAAAAAACCAATGCTGGAGCCTTGTTTGATGCCTGCCGAACTTCCCGCTATCGACTGCGACGTCTTAATCATCGGCTCCGGCGCCGCCGGATTGTCAGCAGCCGTCACCGCTGCATGGCATGGTCTGAAAGTCATCGTCGTCGAAAAGGATTCGGTGTTCGGTGGCGCCACCGCGTGGTCGGGTGGCTGGGCGTGGGTGCCGTGCAATCCGCTGGCACGTCGCGCCGGCATCATCGAAGACGTCGAACAACCGCGCACCTATTTGCGCCATGAACTGGGCGAGCATTTCGATCCGGCGATGATCGACGCTTTCCTGGAAGCCGGGCCACGCATGGTTGCGTTTTTCGAGCAGCACACTGCCTTGCAATTCGCCGACGGCAATGCGATCGCCGACATCCATGGCGACACACCGGGCGCAGGCACCGGTGGTCGATCGGTGATCGCCGCACCCTACGATGGCCGCAAGGTCGGACGCTTGCTCAAGCGACTTCGCACGACCATGCGCGAAACGTCCTTCATGGGCATGCCGATCATGGCGGGCGCAGATCTGTCGGCGTTCCTCAACTTGACCCGTTCGCTGAAAGCCGCGTGGCACGTGACGCGACGATTCACTCGGCACTTGTTCGACTTCGCGGTGCATGGCCGGGCGATGCAACTGGTCAACGGCGTGGCGCTGGTGGCAAGGCTGGCGAAGTCCGCCGAAGACCTTGGCGTTCTGCTCTGGGAATCGGCGCCCGTAACGGAACTGCTGCGTGATGGCTCGCGCGTCTCGGGCGCGCAGGTCAGCACCCGCAAGGGCCCGATCCGCATTCATGCACGCAAAGCCGTAGTACTCGCCGCCGGTGGTTTTGCCAATGACATCGAGCGGCGCAAAGCCCTGTTCCCGCGCACGCCGACCGGTCACGAGCATTGGGCGCTGCCACCGCAGGCCATCAACGGCGATGGCCTGCGCCTGGGCGAAAGCGTCGGTGCACGGGTCAATACCGATGTGGCTTCGCCCGTGGCGTGGGCACCGGTTTCGCAAGTGCCACATTCCGACGGCAGCATCGGCCATTTCCCACACATCATCGAGCGCGGCAAACCCGGCATCATCGGCGTGCTCAGCAACGGTCAGCGTTTCGTCAACGAAGCCAACGGCTATTTCGACTACGTCAGCGCCATGGTTGCCGCCGCGCCTGAAGGTGAAGAAGTCGCCTCATGGCTGATCTGCACCCACGCTTTTCAACGCCGTTATGGCCTCGGCATATCGCGGCCATTTCCGCTGCCAGTGTCAGAATTTATCCGCAGCGGCTATCTGAAAAGCGGCAACAGTATTGAAGAATTGGCCCTCGCCTGCGGCATCGACCCGAGCGGCTTGCGCCAGACTGTGGATAACTACAACCGCCATGCCCGTCACGGCGAAGACCCGCAGTTCGGTCGCGGCGCAACACCCTACAACCGCAAACAGGGTGATCCGGCGAACCTTCCCAACCCCTGCGTTGCCCCAATAGATACCGGCCCGTACTACGCCGTAAAAGTCCAACCGGGCTGCTTCGGTACGTTTGCCGGGCTCAAGGTCAACCCACACGCACAAGTGCTGGACGCCCACGAACAGCCCATCACCGGCCTCTACGCAGCGGGCGGCGACATGGCCAGCATCATGGGTGGCCACTACCCGGCGGGCGGCATCAACCTCGGCCCGGCACTGACTTTCGGCTACATCGCCGCCCGGCACATTGCCGGCATGACTGCTTTCGAACAGGAGATCGACCATGCAGCACATCGTTAACGCCCAAGGTTTGAACATGCCGAAACTCGGTCTCGGCACCTGGCCGATGCTCGGCGACGAATGCACCCGCGCCGTCGAGCAAGCGCTGGAATTGGGTTATCGACACATCGACACCGCGGCGGCCTACAACAACGAAGACGCGGTCGGACAAGCACTGGCGAATACGCCGACACCGCGCGAACAGATTCATGTCACCACCAAGGTCTGGTGGGATCAGCTGCAACCCGACGCGATGCGCCATTCCATGGACCGCAGCCTTAGCGCTTTGCGCAGCGACTACGTCGATCTGTTCATGATCCACTGGCCAGCCACCGACTGGGATCTGCCGCGCACCCTCGAGACGCTGGCATCGTTCAAGGAGCAGGGCCTTGCGCGCAACATCGGCGTGGCGAATTTTCCGCTGCCCCTGCTACGCAAAGTCATCGAGGAATATGGGATTGATCTGTCAGCGATTCAGGTCGAGTACCACGTCCTGCTCGGACAAAACGCCCTGCTCGACTACGCCCGTCAACACGACATGGCACTGACGGCCTACACCCCACTGGCACGCAACAAGGTCTCGGACATCCCGCAGATTCAACAGATCGCCAAAAAGCACGGCGTATTGCCGACGCAGGTCGCACTGAAATGGTTGCTCGATCAGCCCAACGTTGCGGCCATTCCCAAGGCCAGCAGCCAGACCAATCAACTGGCCAACCTGGCGTCACTGAAGGTCGAACTGGACGATGAGGACCGTGCTTTGATTGCCGCACTGCCGAAAAATCAACGCCAGGTCAGCCCGGATTTCGCACCGCAGTGGGATGCGTTTGATCGCTGATCGATGACCTGCTGAAAGAAACCCGCCAAGGGATTGAATTCCCAGGGCGGGTGATCGTCAATAACAGGCCCGACCTCGTCAGCACGAGGCCGGGCCTGTTTGCGTGTGGCCAATAGACGGACGACCGGACTGGCGCCACACTCACACAGCAGCAACACTCATCATCACCCGATACACACAGAGGATTCCCACATGCTATGGAAAAAAGGCCGACGCAGTGACAACGTCGTCGATGCCCGTGGTGATGATGCCGGCGGCGGTGGCGGCATGCGTTTCGGCGGCGGCAAAGGCCTGAGCCTGGGGGCCATCCTGCTGATTGTCGGCATTGGCTGGATCACCGGGCAGGATCCGCTGCAGATCCTCGGTCAGCTCGCCGGGCAATCGGGGCAACAAGCCGCGCCGACTTCGCAAACCCGTCAGGCGCCGCCGGCCAATGATGAACAGGCCGAATTCGTCCGCTCGATCCTCGGCGATACCGAAGACACCTGGGGCGCGGTTTTCCAGCAGGCTGGCCGGCAATATAAGGACCCGACCCTGGTGCTGTTCAGCAACCGGGTCAATTCCGCCTGCGGTCTGGCGACCTCGGCCACTGGCCCGTTCTATTGCCCGGCGGACCAGAAGGTTTATCTGGACATGGCGTTCTTCCAGGAGATGTCGCAACGCTTCAAGGCTGCCGGCGATTTCGCTCAGGCCTACGTCATCGCGCATGAAGTCGGACACCATGTGCAGACGCTTCTTGGCGTCTCGGCGAAAATTCAGACAGCCCGCCAGCAAGGTCGGCAAATGGAAGGCGACGGCGGTTTGCTGGTGCGTCAGGAATTGCAGGCCGATTGCCTCGCCGGCGTCTGGGCCTACAGCGCACAGAAGCGCTTGAACTGGCTGGAACCGGGCGACATCGAAGAGGCCTTGAATGCGGCCAACGCCATCGGTGATGATCGCTTGCAACAACAAGGTCAGGGCCGTGTGGTGCCGGACTCGTTTACCCACGGTACGTCGGCGCAAAGGGTGCGCTGGTTCAAAACCGGATTCGCACAGGGCCAGGTCGGCCAGTGCGACACCTTCGCGGCGAAAAACCTGTAAATGCATAAATGGCTTTTAGCGTTACTGATGGTTGGCAGCACCGCGCACGCCGCAGGTGTCGATGCGATCAGCCCCGGTCGTTTGCAACTCAAGGCCGGGGAAATGGCGGTAGGCATTGGTCCTGCGCCGGAGAAGATCGAGCGTGTGCTGATCGTCATTCATGGCCGGTTGCGCAACGCCGAGACCTATCGCAAAAGCGCCGAGAGCGCGGCCGAGCTGGCGGGACAAAGCCCCCACACGCTGGTGATTGCGCCGCAGTTCCTCAATGAAAGCGATGTCGCGCTGTACTCGCTCCCCACTACGTTGCTGCGCTGGCAAGGCAACGAGTGGATGGGCGGCGGGTTATCCACAGGACCGAATCCGTTGAGTTCCTATGCGGCGCTCGATGAGATCGTCGCGCGGATCAGCGACCGCAAACAGTTTCCGGACGTGAAGCAGATCGTGATTTTCGGTCATTCCGGTGGCGGTCAAGTGGTGCAGCGTTATGCCCTGCTCGCCAAGGATCAGCCAGCGCTGAAGGCCAACGGCATTCGCTTGCGTTATGTGGTGGCCAATCCGTCGTCCTATGCGTATTTCAATGAGCAACGGCCGGTGGCGTTCGATCACGCCAAGTGCGCGGGTTTCAATCGCTGGAAGTACGGTCTGTCAGACATGCCGGTGTACGCCGGTGGGCAAACGCCGTTGCAGCTTGAGAGCGGTTACGTCAAACGCGAGGTGATTTATCTGCTTGGGCAGCAGGACACCGATCCTAACCATCCGGCGTTGGACAAGCGTTGTGAAGCCGAAGCGCAAGGGGCGTATCGCCTGGAGCGTGGCAAGTTTTACTTCGGCTATTTGCTGCGTCGCCACCCGGAGGGAGTTAATCAGCGACTGGTTGAAGTGCCGGGGGTTGGGCATAACGGAGATGGAATGCTGACCTCGCCGGAGGGGCAGAAGGCGTTGTTCGAATAAGTTTTGTGCTGATTGATCTGACGCCATCGCGAGCAGGCTCACTCCTACAGGGGAACGCATTCAATTGTAGGAGTGAGCCTGCTCGCGATGAGGCCCGCTAAAGCAGCCAAGATTTCAGGCCAGCAGCATCCGCCGCAACTCGACACAATCCTTCGCATGCCAATCGGTCAGCTCCGGCCACGGGTTTTCCGGCAGATTCACCAGCACTGTCCGCGCGCCCGCCGCGCGGCCGCAATCCAGATCAAAGCGGTAATCACCGACCATCACCAGCTCACTCGCCGGCACGTCCCAAGCGTCTGCCAGTTTCAGCAAACCACCCGGATGCGGCTTCGGCGGTGCTTCATCACGGCCCAACACATCGTCCACCGCAAAACAGTCAGCCAAACCAATGGCCTCCAGCGTCACATGTGCCAATTCCCGCGCATTGCGGGTCAGAATGCCGAGGCGATAACCGCGTGCGTGCAGATCACGCACCAGCTCTACCGCCCCGTTGGCCGGGGTCGAACCCAGCGCCAGATCGCGCTCGTGCTCCAACAACCAGGCATGTTTCGCTGCTGCCTCATCCGCCGGCAATGCCGCAAGATGAGTGAGGATGTCGTCCTGCGGCGGAATCGCCAGCGCCACGCGAATCGCTGCAAAATCATGCACGGCGACGGTCAGCGTGCCGTCCATGTCGAACACCCAGTGCTTCACATCCTTCAGGCTCATGCCCAATCCTTGCGATGGCGGATCAAGCCTTCCTGCGTCACCGAAGCCACCAATTGCCCGGCGCGGTTGTACACGCTGCCACGGGAGAAACCACGGGAATTGCCGGCCCACGGGCTGTCCATCGCATAGAGCAACCAGTCATCGGCGCGCAGATCGTTGTGGAACCACAGCGCGTGATCGAGGCTGGCGACCTGCATGTCTTTCTGCCAGACCGACTTGCCGTGGGGCAGCATCGACGTGGTCAGCAAGCCGAAGTCCGAGGCGTAGGCCAACAGGTATTTGTGCAGGGCCGGAATGTCGGCCAACGCACCATCAGCACGGAACCACACGTACTTCACCGGATCCGCTGGCTGCGGGTTGTACGGATCCTTTTCAGTGACCGGGCGCACTTCGATCGGTTTCGGGCACAGCAGTTTTTCACGCATGTGTTCCGGGATCAGGTGCGCGCGTTGCTGGGTCAATTCCAGCTCCGACGGCAGGTTTTCCGGGCCGACCACCACCGGCATCTGGCTCTTGTGCTCGAAGCCTGCTTCGTCATACTGAAACGAAGCGCTGCAGGTGAAGATCGGATGGCCCTTCTGGATCGCCGTGACCCGACGAGTGCTGAAGCTGCCGCCATCGCGCACGCGATCAACCGAGTAGACCACCGGCAACTTGGCATCGCCCGGACGCAGGAAATAACCGTGCATCGAATGCACATGGCGCGCCTCTTCAACGGTCTGACTGGCCGCCGACAGCGACTGGCCGAGCACCTGGCCACCGAACAACTGACGGAAACCCAGATCCTGGCTGCGGCCACGGAACAGGTTTTCTTCGATCGGTTCCAGGGTCAGCAGGTCAACCAGATCTTCCAACACTTGGCTCATTCAGACTCTCCTCACACAAAGCTATGCCGCGCAGTCTTGGCTGCGGCGGCCGATTCAGATTCTGGCGCGGGCCAATGATATGGCGGCCATTGTAAACGTCCGTGTCGGCTTATCCATGCAAGGTTTGCAGCCATTGTTCGCGGGTGATGCGGTAGAGCACATGCCGGCGCAACGGATGATCGGCGGCAAGCTTGGGGTGATCGAAATCATCGTCCGGGGCGTGATGCATGCCGATCGCCTGCATGACTTTCTCCGACGGCAGATTGGATTGCGCGGTGAAGGAGACGATTTCCTTCAAGGCCAAGCGATCAAAGCCGCAGCGTAGAGCGGTCCATGCCGCTTCGCTGGCATAACCCAGGCCCCAATGTTCCTTGGCCAGGCGCCAGCCGATTTCCACTGCTGGGGTGAACGGCGCGTCGAAACCGACCACGCCAAGTCCGGTGAAACCGATGAATTCGCCGCTGTCCTTGCGCTCCAGCGCCCACAACCCGAAACCGTGCTCGGCAAAATGCCCGCGCACACGGCCGATCATTGAAGCGCTTTCCAGTCGGCTCAACGGGGCCGGAAAATAACGCATCACTTGAGGATCGGCGCACATCGCGGCAAATGCCGGCAAATCCTCGTCCTGCCACTGACGCATCAGCAAGCGCGCGCTTTCAAGTTCCAGTATCGGCTCCATCGTGCCCCTCCGTTTCCATGCCGCAAGTCTACATCGCTGGTAGGATCCTTCACTCTTTCCTACGTTCCTACATGAATTAGCCATGCCACTGCCGCTGATCTACCACGAAGACTACAGCCCTGAGTTTCCGGCGGATCACCGCTTCCCGATGGACAAGTTTCGTTTGCTGCGCGATCACCTGGTCGACAGCGGTCTGACCCGCGATGCCGACCTGCTGCGCCCGGAGATCTGCCCCAACGACATCCTCGCCCTCGCCCATGACCGTGCGTATATCGAACGCTACATGAGCGGCGAGTTGTCCCGCGAAGACCAGCGGCGCCTCGGCCTGCCTTGGAACGAAGCGTTGGCAAGGCGTACGGTGCGGGCCGTCGGCGGTTCGATACTGGCGGCGGAAAAAGCCCTTGAGCATGGCCTCGCCTGCCACTTGGCCGGCGGCACCCATCATGCGCATTACGATTACCCGGCGGGCTTCTGCATTTTCAATGACCTGGCGATCATCAGCCATTACCTGCTGCAAAGCGGTCGCGTGAATCGCGTGCTGATCTTCGATTGCGATGTGCATCAGGGCGATGGCACCGCGCGAATCCTGCATGACACGCCGGAGGCGATTACCGTTTCCCTGCACTGCGAGAAGAATTTTCCTGCACGCAAGGCGGAAAGTGACTGGGATATTCCGCTGCCCAAAGGCATGGGCGATGGCGATTATTTGAAGGTGGTCGATGACACGCTCAGCTATTTGCTGCCGCTGTATCAACCGGATCTGGTGCTGTACGACGCCGGCGTCGATGTGCACAAGGACGATGCCCTCGGTTATCTGCAACTGACCGACGCAGGCGTCGCCGCCCGTGATGAAAGCGTGATGCGCCATTGCCTGGGCCGCGATATTCCGGTGATGGGCGTGATTGGCGGCGGCTACAGCAAGGATCGCCACGCCCTCGCCCGTCGCCACGGCATCCTGCATCACAGCGCGCAACGGGTCTGGCAGTCACACGGTTGTCATTGAGTTGTGCTGCGTTACCCACAATCGCTGTGGAACGGCCTGTGGATAACCTGAGTGAAAGGGACTACAGGCCATATCCGACAGGGCCTACAGAGCACTGATCACTTTTCAACCAACAACTCAAGGCCACCTCAAATCCCTGTAGGAGTGAGCCTGCTCGCGATGCGTCAGCACCTTCAACATTAATTTGGCTGACACACCGCTATCGCGAGCAGGCTCACTCCTACAAGAGATCCGCGCTGTTAGAATGCGCGCCTTATCCCGCCATACCGCAGCGCATGCCATGACCCAGACTTCCGCCTCCTCCCCCGCTCACGTCGCCATCATTGGCGGTGGCCCCGCCGGCCTGATGGCCGCTGAAGTACTGAGCCAGGCCGGAATCCGCGTCGATCTCTACGACGGCATGCCCTCGGTGGGACGCAAGTTTCTGCTGGCCGGCGTCGGCGGCATGAACATCACCCACTCTGAAGCGTACCCGGCGTTTCTCTCGCGCTACGCCGAACGCGCGCCACAAATCGCCCCGCTGCTGCGCGGCTTCGACGCCGATGCGTTGTGCACATGGATTCACGATCTGGGCATCGAGACCTTTGTCGGCAGCTCCGGCCGCGTATTCCCCACCGACATGAAAGCCGCGCCGCTGCTGCGCGCCTGGCTCAAACGCTTACGCGACAGCGGCGTAGTTATCCACACCCGCCATCGCTGGCTCGGCTGGGATGAACACGGCGCGCTGCGCATCGACAGCCCGGAAGGTGAAATCACCGTCAAACCCGACGCCACCCTGCTCGCCCTCGGCGGCGGCAGTTGGTCGCGCCTCGGTTCCGACGGTGCCTGGATGCTGCCGCTGGAGCAACGCGGTGTAGGACTTGCGCCGTTGCAGCCAAGTAATTGTGGCTTCGAGGTGCAGGCTTGGAGCGAGTTGATGGTCAGCAAATTCGCCGGCGCACCGCTGAAAAATATCGCCATTGGTTTGAACGATGATGTACCGCGCTTGGGCGAATGTGTAATCACCGCTACAGGGATCGAGGGCAGTCTGATTTATGCGCTGTCGGCGCCGATTCGTGAGGCGATCAATCAGTACGGCGCAGCGACCGTTCACATCGATCTGCTGCCCGGCCGGCCTGTGGATAAATTGCAGGCAGCGTTGAGCAAGCCTCGCGGTTCGCGTTCGATGGCCAAGCATTTGCACAGTCAGGTCGGGATTGATGGGGTGAAAGCGGCATTGCTGCGTGAGCTGACCGATGCTGCGACTTTCGCCGATCCGGCGCTATTGGCGCGGGCGATCAAGGCGTTGCCGCTGACCTTGGTGAAAACCCGTCCGCTGGACGAAGCGATCAGCAGCGCTGGTGGCGTGACGTTCGAGGCGATGGATGAGCGTTTGATGCTCAAGGCGTTGCCGGGGGTGTTCTGCGCGGGGGAGATGCTGGATTGGGAAGCACCGACGGGCGGGTATTTGCTGACGGGGTGTTTTGCCAGCGGGCGGGCGGCAGGGTTGGGGATTGTGCAGTGGTTCAAGTCCGAGGCGTCTGCCTGAACCCTCACCCCAGCCCTCTCCCAGAGGGAGAGGGGGCCGACCGAGGTGTCTCACGTCATCCATCGACCTGAAAGACCGAGTCGATTATGGATTTGGTCAGACGACCTAGGTGTCAGGCGAAAGCTTTGTCGATTATGGATTCACAGCCATAGGATCAAGTCGGCGTACTTCGCGAGCATCCCCCAATCAGTCCCCTCTCCCTTGGGGAGAGGGTTAGGGTGAGGGGCTTTTGACCTTAAGGCTTACGCTTGCGCGGTCCAGTGTTAAACACCGGCACTTTACGCACAGGCTTGACCGAAGGCTCCGGCGCCTGCGTCTCGCCGCTATCGACCCACTTACCCAGATTGCGCTTGCCACCACCACCCGAAGCTTTCGGCTTCTTCGGTTTTTTCGGCTTCTTGATCACCTGACCGCTGGCGTCGGTGTCCGGCACGCGGTGCTCAGGTTCGAAATCCGGCTCGTTCTGACGCTTCAAGGTCTGCCGTGTCAGCATTTCAATCGCCGACAACATGTTCACTTCATCCGCACACACCAGCGAAATCGCCTCACCGGTTGCGCCAGCACGGCCGGTACGGCCAATACGGTGAATGTAATCCTCAGCCACGATCGGCAGATCGAAGTTGATCACCAACGGCAGATCTTCGATATCCAGCCCCCGCGCCGCTACATCAGTCGCAACCAGAATCTGCACTTCACTGAGCTTGAAACGATCCAGCGCTCGCTGACGGGTTGCCTGCGGTTTATCACCATGGATACCGTCAGCATTCACACCAAGGCCCTGAAGTTTTTCCACCAGCGCATCCACACCGTTGCGGGTCTTGGCGAACACCAGCACCTGCTTCCACTTGTTCTTGCGCATCAAGTGCACGAACAGCTCAGCCTTGCGCTTCTTGTCCACCGTCACGATCCACTGCTTGACCGTGTTGGCAGCCACGTTGCGCGGGCTGACCTCGACGGTCAACGGATCGTCGAGCATCTGCCCGGCCAGCAGGCGGATGTCATCGGAGAAGGTCGCGGAGAACAGCAGCGTCTGACGTTTCTTCGGCAGTGCGCGGTAGATGTTCGACAGTTCTTCGGAGAAGCCCAGATCGAGCATGCGATCGGCTTCGTCGAGCACCAGGGTTTGCAGCTGATTGAATTTCAGCGCCTTCTGGCGGAACAGGTCGAGCAGACGGCCCGGCGTCGCCACCAGCAGATCGACGCCGCCGCGCAGCTTCATCATTTGCGGGTTGATGCTGACGCCGCCGTACACCGCGTACGTGCGCAACGGCAGGTTTTCGGCGTACTGGCGCACGGCTTCGTGGACTTGTTCGGCCAGCTCACGGGTCGGCACCAGAATCAGCGCGCGCACCGAATTGGCGGCGACTTTCGGCCCTTCCATGGCCAGCAACTGCAGCAGCGGCAAGGCGAAACCGGCGGTTTTGCCGGTGCCGGTCTGCGCCGCTGCCATCAGGTCACGACCGGCCAGCACGGCCGGAATGGCTTGCGCCTGAACCGGCGTCGGGGTCTGGTAGCCGAGCTTCTCGAGGGAGCGCAGCAAGGGTTCGATCAGGCCAAGGGTGGCGAAAGTCATGGAAGTACCGTAGGAAAAAATGACGCAGGCATGCAATGCCGCGCAGTTTACCCTAATTCGTACGCGTTTCTGTGGGAACGGCTGTCGGCGCCACGACTGGCGGCTGTGCTGGCCGGCGCCACTGTGGCAAGCCAATCAACACCACGGCGCTGATGATCACCAGCATCGCCAGCGCTTCTTCGATGCCGATGGTCTCGCCAACGAACACGATCCCCAGCAACACCGCCACCGCCGGGTTGACGTAGGCATAACTGGTCGCCGCCGCCGGACGCACGTGCTTGAGCAGGTACATATAAGAGTTGAAGGCGATGATCGAGCCGAAGAAGATCAGGTACGCCAGCGCCAGCCAGCCTTCAATCGGCGGCACAGCTTGCAGGTGTTCACCACTGACGGCGCTACCAATCAGCAGCACCACACCGCCAACGAGCATTTCCACCGCACTGGCCATCGCCCCCTGCGGCAATGGCAGATGCTTGCTCCATACCGAACCGAACGCCCAGGTCGCCGCTGCGAAAATCAGCAACGCCGCGCCCAGCGGACTCGATTGCAGGTTGGAACCCATGTTGAGCATGGCGATACCGATAATCCCCAACGCCACCCCGGCCCACTCCAGACGGGTATTGCGCGCGCCCCAGAAATATCCACAGAGCAAGGTGAACAATGGCACCGTTGCCACCGCCAACGCCGCCACGCCGGAGGCCACACCGGTGTGCTCAGCCACACTCACCGCGCCATTACCAAAACTCAACAGCAAAATCCCGATGATCCCCGCCGCTTTCCACTGCGCCCAGGTCGGCGCCGGTGCCCCGCGCCAGCGCAGAAAGGCATACATCAACGTACCCGCGATCACAAAGCGCACACCGCCGAGCATCAGCGGTGGCCAGTACTCGACGCCGATGCGGATCACCAGATAGGTCGATCCCCAAATCACATACAACGCAAAAAACGCGGCGATCAGCGGCAAGGAAAAACGGCGCAAGGCAGGCATGGGCAGCTCGAAAGTCTGGGCAGGGGATGGATTATTCTAGAAAGGCCCACGACTAAAAATAAGTTACAAAACCTGTTTATAGCGCCGGTACACTTTGGAAAGAACGGAGATCGACGGCTTAAGCCGTGATTTCGAAAGTCTGGCATTTTCAGGAGTCCGGCCTTGGATAAATACGACCGCATGCTGCTCAGCGCCCTGTTGGAAAACGGCCGTGCGTCCTACGCCGATCTGGCGCGCAAAGTTAACCTCTCCGCCCCGGCAGTTGCCGAGCGCGTGGCCAAGCTTGAGGCATCGGGCGTGATCACCGGCTATGAGGCGAAAATTGACCTGTCGAAAATCGGCCTGCCGATCCAGTGCATGATCGAATTGCGCCTGCACCAGAACGGCAGTCAGAAGGTCTACGACGAGCTGGTGAAAATCCCGCAACTGACCGAATGCTTTCGAGTGACAGGTGATCCGTGCGTGATGATGAAGGCTGCGGTGGGATCGATGACGGAGCTGGAGGAGTTGATCAATCGGGTGGCGAAGTTTGGTTTCAGCAAGACCTCGATTGTGCTGTCGAGCGCCATCGAAAAGCGCGTGCCACTCAGCCAGATCGAAGGCAGCGGCAAATCCTGAGGATGATGACTCCTCCCTGTAGGAGTGAGCCTGCTCGCGATAGCGGCGCGTCAGTCGAAACGAATGTTGACTGACACACCGTCATCGCGAGCAGGCTCACTCCTACAGGGGGTCTGTGTTGGGCTTGGGATCAGCGATAGCGCTGCAGGTGCTCGCTGACTTTGGCGGCGGGGACTTTCTGCAACTTGCACAGCAGGTCATGCGATAGCTCGCTGACGCCGTGCTTGTGACGCAACTCATCAGCCAGATGCGCCATCAGATTGGCCGCCATCTCGGCATCGGCCATGGCCCGGTGAGCCTGGCCTGTGTGCGGCAAACGCGCAAACGTGGTGAGCGTACCGAGCTTGTGGTTCGGCGCCGCCGGCATCAGACGCCGGGCCAGCAGCAACGAACAGGCAAAGTTCTGCAACCGCGTGCGCTTGATCCGGCCCAACTCAAAATCCCAGAACTTCTGGTCGAAGGATGCGTTGTGCGCTACCAGCGGCGTGCAGCCGACAAACTCATTGACCTCTTCCATCACCCGCTCCGCCGGCGGCGCGGTGCGCAGCATGGCGTTGCTGATGCCGGTCAGTTGCTCGATAAACGCCGGAACGCGGACGCCGGCGTTCATCAGGCTCTGGTAACGCTCGACGATGCGGCCGTTCTCCAGCATGACCACGGCGATTTCCGTGGCGCGGCAGCTGCTGTTCGGCGACAGGCCGGTGGTTTCAAAGTCGATGACTGCAATGCGTTCCAAACCGGGTTCAACTCCGTACAAATCAATTCTTCAGTAGCCGCTCAATTTTTCAGCAGCAGCGCGCCTTCGATCGGCACGTAACGGCTGGCGGCGCGGATCAGCGAGTTGGCGGTCAGGCCGGGCACGCCGTAGGCGACCGCTTGCACGCCGTGTTTGCTGATAATGCGTTCGAGCAGCATGTCGAAATCGCCGTCACCGGAGGCCAGGACAATTTCGTCGACGTGGTCGGCGGCGTCCATGATGTCGAGGGTGATGCCCACGTCCCAGTCGCCCTTGGCCGAGCCGTCGCTGCGCTGGATGTAGGGCTTGAGTTTCACGGTGAAACCGAGGTTGCGCAGGATCTGCTGGAACTGCTGCTGTTTGCTGTCGCCACGGTCGATCGCGTAGGCGTAGGCCTCGACGATCTGCCCGTCCTTGCTGATGTCTGCCCACAATGCGGCGTAGTTGAAGTGACAACCATAGGCCTGACGCACGGTGTAGTAGAGGTTCTGCACGTCGGCGAACACTGCGATTTTTTTCACCGGAGTTCCTGTGGGCGCGCAAGCGCACGAAGCGGGATCAGGCGCAGGGCCCGAAAAAGGCGCTCAGTATGCCAGCCATCAGGAGGGTTCCGCGAATAATCGGCCCGGAGCCCTCAGGGGCTCCGGACGAATGGTGAGTCAGACGAAGGAATCGTCGTCATCGAAGAACGATGAGTTGTCATCGCTGTAGTCGGTGTCGGTAAAACCACTCTGGTCATTGCCAGCGTAGCCATTGTCCGCCACACGCTGGTCATCGCCCCAACCGTTGTTGCTCTGGTCGGCGACCTGCGCCGGTTCTTCCTTGATGACCTCAACGATTTCCTCCGGCTGCTGGTTGTGATGGAACAGGCTGCTGATGCCCTGCGCCAGCATCACACCACCGGCCACACCCGCGGCGGTTTTCAAGGCGCCGCCGAGGAAGCTGCTGCCGGCCGCCGGAGCGGCTTGCTGCGCATAGTTAGGCGGCGCTGCGCCGAAGTTCTGTTGTGGCGCAGGAGCACCGAAGTTCTGCTGCGGTGCCGGCTCACGCCAACCGCCAGTGGACGCCGGGGCGGCGCTCTGGGTCGGCGCCGGACGCGGGCTGCCACCAAAAATGCTCGACAGGAAACCGCCACCACCGCTCGGCGCCGGTGCGGCACTCTGCGCTTTGGCCGATTGCAGTTCAGCCTGCAACTGCTGGACCTGTTGAGTCAGTTGCTTGTTCTGCTCATCGAGGCTTTTGAGCGCCGCCTCTTGCACCAGAATCGCCTGGGTCATGAAATAACCTGCCGCTGGCTGGCGGGTCAGGTGTTCCTTGATCCGCGCCTCAGCCTGGGCATCGCGCGGGGCTGCCTCCGTTTCGGCCTGTTGCAGCCGGGAAAACAGTCCATCGATCAGGGTTTGCTCTTCGCTGTTCATGGCGACCTCGTAGATTGCCGGGGATAACATTGCCCTCGTCCACGTTGGCCGAGGTGCTCTCCTGTAATGGAGACGGTGACAAAACGTTTCAATGACCTTTACCGAATGTTTACGTTTGTGTCGCACCAGCCATCATCGGTTAAAGTGAGCCACTGTTTTCGACCTGCGATACCGACTGATGAATGCCCTCGAAGTGTTGCGCGACTCTCTGTATTTTTTCAAACGCCATTTGGGCAGCATCGTACGGTTGTGCCTGCCGCTGGTGATTTTCGAAGCGTTTTTACAACAAGTGGTCGATCGCGCCAGCGGGCCGGAAAATATCTCGGCCATCAGTATCGTCGTCGGTCTGCTGGTGTATCCGCTGTACACCGCAGCGCTGATCCTGTTCCTCGATGCGCGCAGCCGTGGCGAAGCGCCGCGCAACCGTGACCTGCTGGCAATGGCTGCGACCCTGTGGCCGCGCTTCGCGTTGCTCACGGCGCTCAATACCTTGCTGATTCTGTTGGGCCTGTCGCTGTATTTCCTGCCAGGCCTGATGCTGATGGTCATGCTCGCGTTCGGCGAATACCTGTTGGTGCTGCGCGGCATGGGGCCTTTGCAGGCGATGAAAGAAAGCCTGCGCCTGACCCGTGGACACTTCTGGCGGATCCTGCTGTGCATTCTCTGTGTGATGACGCCACTGTGGTTGCTCAAAGGCGCGACATTGGCGGTGTACCCCGAGCCGCAGAATCCGCTGATTGCCGTACTGATCGACAGTGCTCACAGCTTCCTGCAACTGTTCACCAGCGTGGTGTTGTTCCGCCTGTTCATGCTGATCAGCGAATTGCCTGACAAACGCGACAGAGTGGTCTGACAGCACTGCGCTTGGGCTTCGAGACGGCCGTCAGGTATGCTCGGGCCACTTTCTGTAACGCTATAAGCCGAGCCATGACCCGTCTACTGCGCTACACCCTGTTTCTTTCTGTGCTCGCCCTTGTGCTGATTGGCGCGCTGATCTTCAGCCTGACCTGGCGCCCGGACGCCCGCGAAACCCTGCCAGTCAGTTGCACAGGAACCCCACCGACGCTGGTGCCGGGCCAGGCGCTGAAAGTCATGACCTGGAACGTGCAGTATCTGGCCGGCAAGCGTTACGTGTTCTGGAATGATCTGGCCCAGGGCAACGATGAAGCGCCGACACAGGAAGACATGGCCTTCAGCCTCGACGAAGTGGCGCGGGTGATCCGCGACGAGCAGCCCGATGTGGTGCTGTTGCAGGAGCTCGATGACGGCGCCAAGGCCAGCGATTATCAGAACCAGCTAAAACTGTTGCAGGAACGCGTCGCCGACCTGTACCCGTGCAGCGCCAGCGCATTCGACTGGAAAGCCGATTTCGTCCCTGATCGACACGTTTTCGGCAGCGTTGGCCGGCAACTGGCAACCCTGAGCCGCTATCGCATCGAACACGCCGAACGCCTGCAATTGCCGGTTGCTGCGGCCAATTTCATCAGCCGTCAATTCCAGCCAAAAGACGCCCTGCTCGCGACCAAACTGCCCCTGAGCGATGGTGGGCAACTGACCGTTTTCAATACCCATCTGGAGCGTGCCAGCCAGCCCGATGACACGTTGCAGGCGCAAGTGAGCGCCGTGGCCAAAGTGCTCGACAAGTACGAAAGTCAGGGCCTGCCATGGTTGATCGGTGGCGATTTCAATCTGCTGCCGCTCGGCCAGTTCCGCCGCCTGCCTGCCGAGCAGCGCACGCCCTACTCCGCCGACAGCGAACTGCATCTGCTGTGGGACAAGTACCCGATGATCCCGACCAACAACGAAGCCAGCGGCATCGACCGTGCGCAGTGGCTGACCCACTACCCCAACGACCCCGGCCTGAATGGCCCGGATCGCACGGTCGACTATCTGTTTTACAGCCCGAAGATCAAACGGGTGGAAGCGAGGGTGCGCCAGGACGATACGCTGCGCATCTCCGATCATCTGCCGGTGATTGCGCGCTTCCTGCTGCCGGCGGCGCCCTAGGCAGGGCCGAGGAACATCGACCCGTCGCCCGAATTGACGATATGGAATCTCATGAAAATCTTATTGGTGTGCAAGGACATTGGTGGTTACGCGCGCAAACTGGCGGACTACCTGATGATCGACAATGACGTGTGTTTCATCGATACGTCAGCGATGCAGAACAGCTTTGATCGAGCGCCGAAGATCCTGCGCCGCCCGCTGAAACGCTGGGCGCAGTTACGCCAGTTCAAGAAGAGTATCGGTGCCTCAGGGCGCTTTGACGTTGCGTTGATCATCAACCCGGCGCAAATCGAGCCCAAGCAACTGACCGCCGGCCTCAATGCCAGCGAGCGCAAGATCGCCTACCTCTACGACAGTTTCAGTCGCTGGCCGATGACCCGGGAAGAACTTGCCGGTTATGACGAGGTGTTTTCTTTCGACCCGCAGAATGCTGAAAGCTACGGCCTGAAAAAGCTCCACAACTTCATTTACGACGACTACACCGCAGACGGCGAACCCGGTGAATACTCGGCGTTTGTGGTAATGGCGGGCAAGGATCGGGTGCCGGCACTTGAAGGCCTGGCGCAGGCATTCGATCGTCTCGGGGTGACCGATTACAAGTTTCTGGTGCAGTGCAAACCGATCCCGGGCGCGCATCCGGGTATCACGTTCTTCGAGCAGAGAATGTCACTGGCGTCTGTTGGCGAACTGGTAAAGCGCTCGCGCATCATTCTGGACATTTCCAAGCCTGGCCAGGCCGGGTTGAGCTTCCGTTTCTTTGAAGCCATGGCTTCACGAAAAAAAGTCATCACCACCAACAAGAGCGTGGTCGACTATGACTTTTACAACCCGGCGAACATCCTGGTCATTGATGAGGCCAACCCGGTGATTCCTGAACGGTTCATTACTGATCCGTATGTCGATGTGCCTGAACCCATCTACCAGCAATACACCCTGCAGGGCTGGGTCAAAACCGTGTTTGCCCAGCAGTGAAATCACATCGCCGGCTGCCCCACAATGGCCAGGTGACATGACCGTTGGATCAATGCACTTCTTCCAGGTCATCATGCAGCAACCCGAAGATCTGCCGCTTCATGTCAATGAACGAGCGCTCCATGACCATGTCGAGCGAGCGCGGACGTTCGATTGGCACGTCGAGAATCTGCTTGATCCGCCCCGGTTTCGCGCCCATCACATAGACCCGATCGCCGAGCAGAATGGCTTCGTCGATGTCATGGGTGACGAACAACACGGTCTTCTTGCTGTTGCCCCACACCCGCAGCAACAACTGCTGCATCTGCAGACGTGTCTGGCTATCGAGCGCACCGAACGGTTCGTCCATCAGTAGAATCTGCGGATCATTGGCCAGCGCGCGGGCGATCGCCACGCGCTGCATCATCCCGCCCGACAGTTGCTTGGCGTAGTTGTCGGCGAACCCGCCGAGGCCGACTTCGTTGACGTAATAATCGACGATCTCCTTGCGCCGCGCCGCCGGCATGCCGCGGCGTTTGAGGCCGAACTCGACGTTCTGCCGCACGGTCAGCCACGGGAACAGCGTGTAACTCTGAAAGACCATGCCGCGATCCGCACCGGGGCCTTGCACTTGCTGGCCGCCGACGTAGATCTCACCGGAGGTCGGCTCAGCCAGACCGGCGGTCAGGTACAACAGGCTCGACTTGCCACAACCCGATGGCCCGACCAGCACGGCAAACTGCTGATCCGGCACCTCGAACGAGACCTCTTCCAGCGCGGTAAACGTGCCGCCGTCAGGTTTCCTGTAACGCAGGCTGACCTTGTCCACCTGCAAGCGCGGCGCGGCTTGTGCCGGGGTCGCAACGGGTTCGATAAAACGATGATTGGCAGCAGTCACTGAGCCCATGCGGCAACCCTCAGGCGGAGAAAACGGAACAGTTGATCGGTGACCAGACCGAGCAGGCCGATGATCGCGATGGCGAGGAAAATCACGTCGACCTGAAAACCGCGCATGGCCTTCAGGCTCAGGTAACCCAAACCGCTGGACGCGGCGACCAGTTCAGCCACCACCAGATACGTCCAGGCCCAGCCCATAGTTACCCGTAGGGTATCGAGCACGCCCGGCACCGAGGCCGGCGCGATCACATGCAACACCGCATCGCGGCGACTGGAACCCAAGGTGTAGGAGGCGTTGATCAGGTCCTTGGAAATGCCTTTCGAGACGTCGGCGATCATCACCAACTGCTGAAAGAACACACCGAAGATAATCACCGACACGCGCTGCTCCAGACCGATGCCGATCCACAAGATGAACAGCGGCACAAACGAGGTCACCGGCAGGTAACGAATGAAGTTCACCAGCGGTTCAAGGAACGCCTGAACGATGCGAAAGCTGCCCATCAGCAACCCCAACGGCACCGCCACCAACGACGACACAATGAAGCCGACCATCACCACTTCGACACTCGCCCACACATGTGTGCCGAGCGTGCCATCGCGGCCCAGGCGCATGGCGGCTTCAACCACCGCGCCCGGCGTCGGCAAAAACATCCCTGGGACGATGCCGCCGTAAGACAGCCCGGCCCACAGGCCGACCAACAACACCCAGGCCAGAGCGCTGGCGCTCCACACCACTTGCACCGGCAACGCGGTTTTTGGCGTGAGGCTGCGGCTCAGCCACGAATTGCGCTTGAACATTGCACACCTCCTAGAGCGGGCTGACGAAACGGTTGTCGACCAGCTCGTCGTTGCTGACGTTGTAAGGTTTGCCCTGCAATTCGCTGGCGGTTTCGTTGGCCAGTTTGATCAGCGCTGCGCTGTCACCCGGTTTGCCCGGTGAGCCCAAGAGCTTCTCGCTCATGGCTTGATCGTAGAAACGCACGCCTTGCGCGGCGGCGGCCAGTTCCTTCGGATCGGACAGGTAACCGCCGACACCTTTGGCCATGATTTTGTAAGCGTCTTCCGGATGATCCTTGGTGTATTGCACGGCTTTGTACAAACCGGCGACCAGCGCCTTGACGTCTTCCGGTTGCTTCTCGATCACGCTGCAATTAAGCGCGACCACATCGACGATCACGCCGGGGGTGCTGCTGCTGTCGATCAGCACTTTGCCTTGTTGCTTGTCGCGGACCATCGACAGGTGCGGCTCCCAGGTCACCGCAGCGGGCACGCGACCGGCGATGAACGCGGTGGCGGCATCATCTGCGGTCATGTTCTGCACGGTGATGTCGCTCATCTTCATGCCGTTCTTTTTCAGCAAATAGGAGAGCCAGAACTGCGAGGTCGAACCTTCGTTGACGGCCACGGATTTGCCCTTGAGCTCTTGCAGGCTTTTCACATCCTTGCCGACCAGCACGCCATCGCCGCCATGGCTGTCATCCAGCGCCGCGACTGCTTTGAAGCAGAACTGCGGGCGGTATTTGAGCACTTCATCGATGGTCGACGCCGAGCCGGACAGTTGCCCGGACGCCTGCGCGGCCATGTACATCGACGCCTCTTCGACCACCGGCAATTCGACGGTCAGACCGTTTTCCTTGAAGTAGCCCAGGTCCTGAGCCAGATACAGGGTGCCGTAGCCGACCCACGTGGTGTGGCCGATGGACAGGGTCCCGGCCTGGGCGCTGGTCGCGACCGTGGCGGCAAGAGCAGTGATTGCCAGAGGGTGAGTGAGACGGAGACACAAGGACTTGATCATGGAGCACTCCCGACGCTGTTGATTTAGTTTTGTCATGGGCAGTACGGTCGCCGGCCGTTGTGCAGTTGCTGCCATGGGTCTCTCGCGGACGTTTGGGCGGACAACATTCGGCTGGCGGGCAAGATCGATGGTGGCCCATGTGCGCGGTGAGGAAAATCAGGAAATTGTTGGCTGCAAATGATGAAAAAACTGGGTAGTGCGCACTGCTAAAGGGCGGGGATTGCGGGGATGCGCGAGGTGGGTGCAGATTGGGGATTTTCGGCGGCGGGGAGAATGCTATCGCTGGCAAGCCAGCTCCCACAGGGATCGTGGATGTGCCTGGATTGTGTGAACAACGCTGAAACCTGTGGGAGCTGGCTTGCCAGCGATGGTGCCGAAGCAGTCAATATCCATGCTGCTGACCCACCGCATTCGCGAGCAAGCTCGCGAAGGGGGCAACTCGGTCTCAGCGCAACTGGAACCAGGTGGTTTTCAGCTGGGTGTATTTGTCGAACGAATGCAGCGACAGATCCCGACCAAACCCCGACTGTTTCCCGCCGCCAAAGGGCACCGTCACATCCAGCGCATCCACCGTGTTGACCGACACCGTACCCGCCCGCAACTGCCGCGCCACACGATGTGCGCGGTTGAGGTCATCGGTCCACAACGACGCCGCCAGTCCATACACACTGTCATTGGCCAGCCGAATAGCCTCGGCCTCATCATCGAACGGCATCACCGCCAGCACTGGCCCGAATACCTCTTCGCGAAACAGCGGCATGTCGGCGGTTATACCGGTGAAAATCGTCGGTTCAATGAAGTTGTCAGAGCCATTCAAGCGCCGCTGCCCACCGCCACAAACCCGGGTCGCCCCCGACTGCTCGGCGTTGCGAATGAAGCGCATGATGCCCACCGTCTGCCTGTGATCAACGATGGCGCCAGCGCTGCTCTGCGGATCCAGCGGATCACCGGGTAACCACCGTTCAGCCTGTGCTTTCAGCCGTTCCACGAACTCATCATGAATCGAACGCTCCACCAGCAAGCGCGAATTGGCCGAGCAGACTTCGCCCTGATTGAAGAAGATCCCGAACGCCGCTTTCTCCGCCGCCAGATCCAGATCCTGACAATCGGCGAACACCAGATTGGCGCTCTTGCCACCGCATTCCAGCCACACCTGTTTGAGGTTGGATCGAGCTGAATATTCCATGAAGTATTTACCCACCTGCGTCGAGCCGGTGAACACCAGGCAATCGACATCCGCGTGCAAACCCAACGCCTTGCCGGTCTGTTCGCCAAGCCCCGGCAACACGTTCAACGCACCCGCTGGCAGCCCCGCTTCCAGCGCCAGCTCAGCCAGACGCAAGGCCGAAAACGGCGATTGCTCGGCCGGTTTTAAAATCACCGAATTGCCCGCCGCCAGCGCCGGGGCGAGTTTCCACGCGGCCATGTCCAATGGGAAATTCCACGGCACCACAGCAGCGACTACACCGAGTGCTTCACGGGTGATGGTCGCCAGCACATTCGGCGCACTGGGCGCGACCTGATCGTAGAGTTTGTCGATGCTTTCGGCGTACCAGCGAAACACCCCGGCGGCGCCCGGCACGTCGATGTTGTAAGCGTCCATCACCGGTTTGCCCATGTTCAGCGAGTCGAGCAAGGCCAGCTCTTCGCGATGACTCATCAGCAGATCAGCCAAGCGCAGCAGCACTTGCTTGCGCTCGGCTGGAGATCGTTGCGACCACGTACCGGCCTCAAACACTTGTCGCGCATTGCGCACTGCGACGTCGACATCCGCCTCGCCACACGCAGCGACATTCGCCAGGCATTGCCCGGTCGCCGGGTTGATCGCGGCAAAGGTCTGCCCCGATTGCGCAGCGCAATGTTTGCCGTCGATCACGGCCTGGTCGGGAAACTTCAATGCAACGGCACGGCGCTGCCACTCTGCAAGCTCGAACACGACAGATGCTCCTGAGACGTTATTGTCCGTCGATGGTCGCTCAGGCCCACACGGGCTAAAAATAGTAAAAATGTCTTCGCTGGCAATAAAAAAGCGGGGCAATGACTTCCCCCAAACGCTGTGCAGATGGCTATGGTTGAAGGATAAAAACATCGTCGTGCAATGGACGTGGCGGCGCACAAATTGCTTTGAAGTCGAGTCCGCTCGTCCTGAGGTTTGCCGTGGCCGCCTACAATTTGCGTCAGCTGAAGTATTTCATCACCACCGTCGAATGCGGCAGCGTTGCCGAGGCTTCACGCAAGCTGTACATCGCGCAGCCGGCGATTTCCACCGCGATCAAAGGACTGGAAGACAGCTTCGGTGTGCAACTGCTGATCCGTCATCACGCCCAAGGTGTGTCACTGACGCCAAGCGGTGCGCGGTTTTTTCGCAAGGCTCAAGAGTTGCTGCGCATGGCCAAGGAGTTCGAACAGAACGCCCTCGCCGACAACGACGTGATCGCCGGGCAGATCGATATTGGTTGTTTCGAAACGGTCGCGCCGTTGTACCTGCCGCAGTTGATCGCCGGTTTCTCGGCGCTGTATCCGGGCGTTCAAATCCGCATTCGCGACGGTGAACAGCAAGAGCTGGTGCAAGGCCTGACGTCAGGCGCGTTCGATCTGGTGATTCTTTATGAACATGAACTCGACGCGACCATCCAGACCGAACCGCTGATGCCGGCGCAACGCCCGTATGCGCTGTTGCCCGCCGACCACCGTTTTGCCCAATACAAGCAAGTGTCGCTGCGCGATCTGTGTCTGGATCCGATGATCCTGCTCGACGTGCAGCCGAGCCGGACTTACTTCGTCAGCCTGTTTGAAGAACTGGGGCTGACGCCGCGCATCGAGTTCAGCTCGCCATCGATTGAAATGGTACGCGGGATGGTCGGCCAGGGTTTCGGCTTCTCGATTCTGGTGACCAAACCGCATTCGGAATGCACCTACGACGGCAAGAAAGTCGTGTGCGTGGACATCGTCGAAGATGTCACCGGTTCGGGTTTGGTCGCGGCATGGCTCAAGCGCGGGCAACTGACCAAACCGGCGCAGTTGTTCGCCGATTATTGCCGCGAGCAATTGACCGCAAAGACTCACCTTTAACAGCAAAGATCGCAGCCTGCGGCAGCTCCTACAGTATGTCGGTGTCGTACCGTCATTTTGTGGCCGACTTCAATTCGGTAGGAGCTGCCGAAGGCTGCGATCTTTTGCTCTTCAGGTCCCGCGCGGTTTGGCTCGCGCGGTCGCTTCGGCCACCAGCGGATCATCCGGCCAATAGTGCTTCGGATAGCGGCCCTTCAAATCCTTCTTCACCTCGGCATAGGTGCTGCGCCAGAAGTTGGCCAAATCCTGCGTCACCTGCACCGGCCGCCGCGCCGGCGACAGCAGATGCAACTTGACCACCTGCCGCCCGCCCGCAATCCGAGGCGTGTCCGCCAGCCCGAACAACTCCTGCAAACGCACAGCCAGAATCGGTGGAAACTCGCTGTAGTCCAGACGAATCGACGACCCCGACGGCACACTCAGATGATGCGGCGCCAGCTCATCGAGCTTTTGCGGCAGCGGCCATGGCAGCAGATTGCGGACGATGCTCGACAGATCGAGATTGGCAAAATGACTGAGTCGCGAGACCTTGCCCAGATACGGCATCAGCCAGTCTTCGAGGGTATCGAGCAACGTCGCATCGCTGACATCCGGCCATTGACTGTCGTCCTGATTGTTCAATTCCAACTGCCGCAACAACGCCACGCGCGCCTGCCACTGGCGCAGCTCCGGCGTCCACGGCAGCAGCTCCAGCCCCTTGCGCCGCACCAGATTGACCAGTGCCTGACTGCGCGCATTTTCATCGAGACCGGTCAGCGGTTCACGGCTGAGAATCAGCTCGCCGACCTTGCGCTGACGCTCGGCGCGCAACACGCCTTCGCGCTCGTCCCAGTCCAGTTGATCGACGTTGCGCACCTGTTCGGCCAACACCGAATCGAACAGCGCCGGGTCGAAATCCGCCGCCAGATAAATCCGTTCTTCACGCTGGCCCTGACGGCTGCCGAGGTCGGCAATGACGATCCACGGCTCTTTCATCAGGCTGTCGGCTTCGGCGAATAGCGCCGCACGACCATTGGCCAGGCGATATTCGGCGCCACCGGCACGCCGCTGTTGCGCGACGCGATCCGGATACGCCAGCGCCAGCAAAGCGCCGAGCCAACGCGGATGATCGGGATCGCTGACCGGCTCGCTGGCCTTGCCGCGCAAGTAACCGCGATATTGCCGCGCCAGTTGCTTGGCGCGCTGCACACCACCCTGCGCACCTCGAGCCGCACGTTCCTCACCCGAGAGCAACACCAGACGACTGTGCAGATCCGCCCCGGCGCCACGCAAGATATCGCGTTCACCAAGCAATGCGGCGACGTCGCAGGCCATGTTGGCCAAACCCAATGCCTGACCGCGCAACAGCAAATGACCGATGCGCGGATGCGCCGGTAACTCAGCCATGGCCTGACCATGAGTGGTCAGCGCCTCACCTTCCAGCGCGCCAAGCCTTTGCAACAAATCCTGCGCCTGCGCATAAGCCGCCGCTGGCGGGACATCCAGCCAGACCAGTTCGCCCGGCGTCACGCCCCAGCGCCCCAGTTGCAGGGCGAGGCTGGCAAGATCCGCCGAAAGAATTTCCGCGCTGCCATACGCTGCCAATTGTTCGTGCTGATCCTGCGACCACAAGCGATAACAAACACCCGGTTCCAGTCGCCCCGCCCGGCCCGCGCGCTGAGTGGCACTGGCCTTGGAAATCCGCTGGGTATCGAGACGCGTCATGCCGCTGCCGGGATCGAAACGCGGCACCCGCGCCAGCCCGGCGTCGATGACTACGCGCACACCGTTGATGGTCAGACTGGTCTCGGCGATATTGGTCGCCAGCACCACTTTGCGCTGCCCGGCCGGCGCCGGATCGATCGCCGCACGTTGCGCATTGAGGTCGAGTTCACCGTGCAACGGACACAGCAATACATCGCTGCGTGAGCCGATGGCATCGGCCAATTGCTGGTGGACGCGACGAATCTCGGCCTGCCCCGGCAGAAACACCAACAGGCTGCCGGTTTCGTCGTGCAGCGCTTCAAGCACGGTTTGGGTGACGCGTTGATCAATGTATTCGCCGGGCTGAAACGGACGGCCCCAGCGCATCGTCACCGGATACATGCGGCCTTCGCTGCGCAGGATCGGCGCATCATCCAGCAACCCGGCCAGACGTTCACCTTCGAGCGTGGCCGACATCAGCAAAATCTTCAGCGGCTGTTCAGCGCGGAACAGCTCGCGACCGTTCAGACTTAACGCCAGCGCCAGATCGGCGTCGAGGCTGCGTTCGTGAAATTCGTCAAAGATCAGCAGACCCACGCCTTCCAGCGCCGGGTCATCCTGCAGACGCCGGGTGAGAATGCCTTCGGTGACCACTTCGATACGCGTATCGGGGCCGACCTTGCTGTCGAGACGGATGCGATAACCGACGGTTTCCCCGACCTTCTCGCCCAGCTCACTGGCCAGACGTTCTGCCGCCGCACGCGCGGCGAGACGGCGCGGCTCGAGCATCAGAATGGTCTGCCCGGCCAGCCACGCTTCATTGAGCAAGGCCAAGGGCACACGGGTGGTTTTACCGGCGCCGGGCGGTGCTTCGAGCACGGCTTCGTGGCGCGTCGCCAAGGCTTCACGCAGAGCGGGTAAAACGTCATCGATTGGCAAAGAATTCATGCTGGCTCCCCAGGGCGTGCCCACAGTAAATTGCGAGTCGCGTTAAAGCGGTGAGCGTGCCAGGCAAGGCGCGGGACGCAGGTAAGGGTCGTTTCCTTGCCAAGTCCCGCAACGCAGCATGGCGCGCTCACAGCTTTAGCCCGGAGGGCCGAACCCCGATAGGATTCGTTGGCCTTCACGCGGTGTCGATCTGGAGAAAACAACTTCAATCCTCAACGTATTTCGGTAGGGGTGAGACGAGGCCGCAATTTACTGTGGGCACGCCCTGCCAGCGGCGAGTATAACGGCGAACTGCGAGGCGTTCGTCAGGGTCTTAACTTCACACGACGACGCTTCGTTCTTAGATCAATCAGGAGATTTCCCCATGCGCTTACCTTTTCGCCTGATCGGCGGTGTACTGGTCGCCACCCTGCTCACGCAAATCACCGCGTGCGGTTCGATTTTCTACCCGGACCGGCGCGGTCAGATCGACGGCAAGATCGACCCGGCGATTGCCGTGCTCGACGCCGTGGGCCTGCTGTTCTACGTCATTCCCGGGCTGATCGCGTTTGCCGTCGACTTCGCCACCGGCGCGATCTATTTCGAACCGGGCCACACCGCGCAGATCGATCCGGCCAAACTCAAGCAAGCCATTGGCCCGGACGGTCAAGTCGATAATCACAAGTTGCAGGCTATTCTCGAAAGCGAGTTGGGCCGAGATTTCCCACTGGATGACCCGCGCCTGATTCAACACAAGGGCAGCACTCAACAACTGGCGATGTTCGGCCTGCAACCCGCCGCTTAAAAAGGAAGTTAAATGACATCCAGCCCCGAACACGCCCGCCTGCTACGGCTGGCGACCCGCGCCTCGGTGGCGGTGGCGTGCACGCTGATCATCGCTAAAGCCATCGCCTGGTGGCTCAGCGGTTCGGTGAGCATGCTCGCCGGCCTCACCGACTCGGCGCTGGATGGCGTCACTTCGCTGCTCAATCTGCTGGCAGTGCATTACGCGCTGCGCCCGGCCGATGACGATCACCGTTATGGTCACGGCAAGGCGGAATCGCTGGCGGGCATGGCGCAGGCGCTGTTCATTGGCGGCAGTGCGGTGTTGATCGCGCTTCAGGCCTATGAACGCATCCAGCATCCGGAACCGCTTGGCGCGCCGTGGATCAGCATTGGCGTGATCATTTTCTCATTGCTGCTGACGGTGGCCTTGCTGGTGCTGCAGCATCGAGTGATCAAGCAGACCGGTTCCAATGCCGTGCGTGCCGACTCACTGCATTACCGATCCGATCTGTTACTCAACGGCAGTATTCTGGTGGCGCTGATGTTGGCCGGGTTCGGCTGGCATCAACTGGATGCGTGGTTCGGACTTGGCATTGCCGCCTATATCCTGTGGAGTGCGATCCAGATCGCCCGGGAAAGTTTTTCGGTGTTGATGGATGAAGAACTGCCAACAGATGTCAGTCAGCACATGCTCGAACTGGCGTGCAGTGTGCCGGGCGTATTGGGCGCGCATGACTTGCGCACGAGGATTTCCGGCAACCACTGGTTCGTGCAGTTGCACCTGGAGTTGCCGGGGGAGCTGACCCTGTCAGTGGCGCACGGCATCAGCGACCAAGCCGCCGATGCCATTCACAAGGCCTACCCGCGAGCCGAAGTGCTGGTGCACGCCGACCCGCAGGAAGTGGTCAAGTCAGAGCGGGCGCAAACCCGGCTTCAGTAACTGACCTGATAACCGCGACTGCTCAGGCAATTGCCCTGCGCCTGACGGTACGTCTGCACCACTTCGGGCGCCGGTTGATACGTCGCGGTGCGCGGATCGAAACCGCTTTGCTGCACCGCGTACTGGTAGCACTGATAACCGTCTTGCTGCACCTGCTCCGGCGACTGGCCGTTGGCCGGATACGCTTCGACGTCATAGCCTTGGGATTGCGGCTGCGGCTGTTGCTGCACCGGCGGCTCGACCACCACGTAATCCTGCGTCGCTTCCTGATACGCGTAGTAGGAACCGGCGGCGAGGAACAGCAGCGAACCACCGATCCACACCTCACGGGCGTAATCCGGCAAATACTGGATGCGAATCCCGCGCGGCGGCTGCACGACGATGTAGCGCGGGCCTTGCGGGCGATACCAGTAGCCGCCGGAAAAGAAGTAATCCTGACCACGATACGGCACGCGGTAATCGCGATCCGGGAAGCGGTCGATCACATGTCCCGGCCGGTATTGCGGGCCTGGGCCCCAACCGTTGCCATGCCCGTCGGGGCGCCCCGGCCAGCGATTGTCGTTGGGCCGGTTGCCGGTCTGCCATTGCTGGTTGTGGTAACCGTTCTGCGGACGCTCGTCGCGGTAGTAACCCTGACGCGGCTCTTGAGTCTGGCGTACGGCGTCGGGCCGTGGCTGGATCGGCAGGCTGTTGGCCGGCAGTTGCGGCGGTGGTGGCGGCTGACGTACCGGGTTGGGGTTGTAAGCCGGGCGATTCTGATCGCGGTTCTGCCACTGGCCATTGTTGTTGCCGTTGTGCTCGAACTGGCGGCTGTTGTCGCCACGAATGATTTCGTTGTTCTGCGGGCGCGGCTGATTCTGTTGCGGCTGATTCTGCGATGGATTGTTCTGCGGACGCGGCTGATTGTTGCCGCCACGGCCCTGATTGTTGCCCTGATGATCCTGGCCGTGGCCTCCGCCCTCCGGGCCGCGATTCTGTGGCTCATCGGCGAGCGTTTGCACACTGACACTCACACACAGCAAACCAACACTGGCCAGACGCCAAATGCGCGAATTCATGCTTTTTCTCACTGCGGGGCTGTAAATGTAAGAGGACTTGTAGCTAAGACCGGGATTACACACACCGGGTTCTGCAACAGGTTATCAGTCACGCAACTTATTTATTGAGCGCCCGGCATGAAATCGCAGGCAAGAAAAAAGGGAGACCCGTCGGCCTCCCTTCTAGAGAACTTCGTCCTGGCTCGACGCTTTTGACGTCGGCTCACCTCACGCCGTCTTCTGGACAGTGTGCAGCTCGGGGGCCGGCACAACCCCGGTGGGGGTGGCGGCCGCGGCAGGCCGGATAGGGCGGGCCGCGTGGACTGTGTTACCGAGCAGTGATTCTGGTGATAAGAATAGGCCTGAGACGGCGGCAGAGGATTGCGAAGATTGCTGAAATAAACACCACTTGCGCAATTTTTAACCCTGGATAGATAATCCGCCGCAATAGTTACAACCAAGGACAGATTGATGAGCAAACTCGACCGTTACGACCTGAGCATTTTGGCGGAATTGCAGCGCGACGCCCGCATCTCCAACCAGGAATTGGCCGAGCGCATCGGTCTGTCGCCCTCCCCTTGCTCGCGCCGGGTCAAGCAACTGGAAGACGACGGCTACATCTCACGTCAGGTGGCGTTGCTCGATCGCAAGATGCTCGGGCTGAGTCTGACCGCATATGTGCTGATCGGCATGGACCGGCATACGCCGGAGCGTTTTGAGAACTTCGAGGCGGCGATTCGCACGTTGCCGCAGGTGTTGGAGTGCAGTCTGGTGACGGGTGTGGATGCCGATTACCAATTGAAAGTGGTGGTGCCAGATATGGATCACTATCAGAAATTGTTGCTGGGACATTTGACGCGGATTGAAGGGGTGACGAGTGTGCGCTCGAGTTTTGTGCTGAATCAGGTGCTCAACAGCACAGAACTGCCGCTGACCCACCTGCGCAACTGATCAAAAGCCCCTCACCCCAGCCCTCTCCCGGAGGGAGAGGGGGCCGACCGTGAGATGCTGAAGAAGTACGCCGACCTGAGCGTTCTGCTGTGAATTCATAATCGACTCGATCTTTCAGGTCGATGTATGACGCCAGACACCTCGGTCAGTCCCCTCTCCCTACGGGAGAGGGCTAGGGTGAGGGCAAAGGCTTCGGATCAGACCCAGATCAATGTCACCCCACACACCTTGGCGTATACTCGCCGCGCCCTTTTAGCCGCATGCGCGCCGGAGAAACCCAATGGATCCAGCATTATTAGAAGAGTGGATGATGACCGGCCTGGTCAGCATCCTGATCATTTTCATGGGTTTCATCGTCTGGGATCTAGCGAAGAAGTCCAAGGCCGGGCGCTTTGGCTCGTTCATTCTGTTCTTCGTGCTGGGCCTGGGCGTGGCCGCGTTCATCATCAAGAGTGTGGTGATCGGCCTGATCGAATCCGGCGCTCTATAAGCGCGCCGGCACTTCCTTCCACTGGCCCTGATCAAGCCCTTCGATCGACCAGTCGCCAATTCTCACCCGCACCAGCCGCAATGTCGGCAACCCGACTGCCGCGGTCATGCGCCGTACCTGACGGTTGCGCCCTTCGCGAATCACCAGCTCCAGCCATGAAGTCGGTATGGTCGCGCGAAAGCGCACCGGCGGATTGCGCGGCCACAACTCAGGCTCGTCCAGTTGTTGCGCTTCGGCCGGCAAGGTCATGCCGTCATTCAACGCAACACCATCCCGCAGACGCTGCAACTGCTCGGCCGTCGGCACGCCTTCGACCTGCACCCAATAAGTCTTCGCCAGTTTGTGTTTCGGATCGGCGATGCGCGCCTGCAACTGCCCGTCGTTGGTCAGTAGCAACAACCCTTCGCTGTCACGATCCAGGCGACCGGCCGGATAAATGCCGGGCACATCAATGAAATCCTTGAGGGTCGCCCGCCCTTCGCCGTCGCTGAATTGCGTCAGCACATCGAACGGTTTGTTGAACAGGATCAATTTCGGCTCGGCCGGGGGTGCCTTGGCAACACGGCGCGGGGAAGACGACTGAGGCTTCGCGCCAGGGCGGCGGGAAGGTGGACGTGGAGGACGGGACATGGCGAAAAGAACATCTAACGGTCGAGGCTGACAATGCTAGTGCCCCGACCGCCAAATGACCACGACTAACCGTTAACGGAACGGCGGTTCGTCGAAGCTGCGCAGTTTGCGCGAGTGCAGCGAGTTGAGTTCAGTGCGCAGCAGGTCCACCGCTTCGATGCCGATCTTCAAGTGCTGGCTGACCGCACGCTCATAGAAGGCGTTGGCCGAACCCGGCAGCTTGATTTCGCTGTGCAGCGGTTTGTCCGAAACGCACAGCAACGTGCCGTACGGCACCCGCAAGCGATAACCCTGCGCGGCAATCGTGCCGCTTTCCATGTCCACCGCCACGGCGCGGGACAGGTTGATCAACGGCCGCTCCTGCGCCCAGCGCAATTCCCAGTTACGGTCGTCGTAGGTCAGCACGGTGCCGGTGCGCAGGCGTTTTTTCAGGTCATCGCCCTTCTCGCCGGTGACATTCGCCGCTGCTTGTTGCAGCGCCATTTGCACTTCGGCCAGTGCCGGGATCGGAATGTTCGGCGGCACCACGCGGTCGAGAATGCCGTCGCGACGCATATAAGCGTGGGCCAGCACATAGTCGCCAATGGTCTGCGACTGACGCAGGCCACCGCAGTGGCCGATCATCAGCCAGCAATGCGGACGCAGCACCGCCAGGTGATCGGTGATGTTCTTGGCGTTGGACGGGCCGACGCCGATGTTGACCAGGGTCACGCCGTGGCCATCGCTGGCAATCAGGTGATAGGCCGGCATCTGGTAACGGTGCCAGACCACACCGGCAGCAATCGCCGACGCTTCGCCGTGATCCATGCCCTTCTCGATGATCACGTTGCCCGGCAAGACCATGCGCACGAAACGCGGGTCGCTGCGCAGTTGCTCCAGACCATGGACGATGAACTGGTCGACGTAGCGGTGATAGTTGGTCAGCAGAATCCACGGCTGCACATGGCGCCAGTCGCTGCCGGTGTAGTGCACCAGACGACGCAGCGAGAAATCCACGCGCGCGGCGTCGAACAAGGCCAGCGGCAGCGGATCGGTGTTTTCCCAGTCGTAGAGACCGTCGGCGATGCCGTCGGTGGCCGCCGACAGGTCGGTACTCGGGAACACCCGCGCCAGCACGGCAGCGGTGACGCCGGAGCCAGCCAGCTCATCGCCCTGCTCGACCACATACGGATACGGGATATTTTGCTGGCTGACGCCGACTTCCACGGTCACGGTGAAGTCATGCATCAACGGCACAAGTTGTTCGAGCAGGTATTTGCGGAACGCCGCCGGGTGGGTGACGGTGACGCTATAAGTGCCCGGCAATTGCACCTTGGCGTAAGCGCGGGTGGTCTGTGGGACTTCGCCCTGGCAATGGTAGGTCAGACGCAGTTCGGGATAACGAAACAGAGCACGCTGCGCAGCGTCGGGTTCGACGCGATCCTTGAGGTAACGCTTGAGCGCCGAGTTCAGCGCAGTGGTGGCCCGCTCGTGCAACTCGGCCAGACGATCCACGGCTTGTTCGGCGGTTTGAACGACAATAAACGCTTCGGTCACGATCAGCTTCCTGTGTTCTGACTTGCAGAGCTTCATCTTGCCTGCATCGTGGCGTCACGGGAACAGTGGCGTTGTGGGTGTACCCAAATCTTTCAGACAAAGCGAACCCCTGTGGGAGCTGGCTTGCCAGCGATGAGGCTGGCACATGCAACATCAGTGTTGACTGACAGGCCGCCATCGCTGGCAAGCCAGCTCCCACAGGGTTTTGTAGTGTTGGGGAGATTGCGGTCAGAAACCTTGCGGGGTCGAGCGGGCGACGATAGCTTCGACGTCCAGCCCACGCGGCAAGGCGCCGTACACGCGGCCACCACCGCTCAGACGGCTGGCAATGAACGCATCGCTGACCGCCGAGTTGCCGGCTTCCAGCAATAGCTTGGCCTGCAAACCGAGCGCGATGTCTTCGGTCAGTTGCCGCGCCCGGTACTGAATATCACTGGTGTCCTTGAACTGCGCCTGCAATTGCTGAATATGCGCGGCCAGCCGTTTGTCACCATGTCCATCACCGAGTTCGCTGAACAACACATCCAGCACACCCGGCTCTTTCGACAACGCGCGCAGCACGTCGAGGCACTGCACATTCCCCGAACCTTCCCACGTCGAATTCACCGGCGCCTCGCGGTACAGGCGCGGCAGGATACTGTCCTCGACATACCCGGCGCCGCCCATGCACTCGGCCGCTTCATTGATCATCCCCGGCGCACGTTTGCAGATCCAATACTTGCCCACCGCTGTCACCAGCCGCGCGAATTGCGCTTCATGGCGATCATCCAGATGATCCAGCGCCTTGCCCATCCGCAAACTGAGCGCCAGCGCGGCTTCGCTTTCCAGCGCCAGATCGGCCAACACATTTTGCATCAATGGCTGTTCGCTGAGCAGTTTGCCGCCGACCTTGCGGTGCGCGCAGTGGTGGCTGGCCTGGGTCAGCGCCTGGCGCATCAGCGCGCTGGAACCGACCATGCAATCAAAACGTGTCATCGCGACCATCTCGATGATGGTTGGCACGCCGCGCCCTTCCTCGCCAACCATCCACGCCAGCGCGCCACGGAACTCCACTTCGCTGGAGGCGTTGGACTGGTTACCGAGTTTGTTTTTCAGACGCTGGATATAGAACTGATTACGCGTGTCATCCGGGCGATGGCGTGGCAGCAGGAAGCAGGTCAAACCCTTGTCGGTCTGCGCCAGCGTCAGGAAGGCATCGCACATCGGCGCCGAGCAGAACCACTTGTGCCCGACCAGTTCATAGGCCTCGCCCGGGCCACTGGCGCCGACCGGATACGCCTTGGTGGTGTTGGCGCGCACGTCGGTGCCGCCCTGTTTCTCGGTCATGGCCATGCCGATGGTCACGCCGGCCTTGTGCGCCATACCGACGTTGCGCGGATCGTATTCCGTGGCGAGGACTTTCGGCAGCCATTGTTCTGCCAGATTCGGCTGCAAACGCAGGGCCGGCACGCTGGCGAAGGTCATGGTCAACGGGCAGCCGCTGCCCGCCTCTGCCTGGCTGTGCAGATAGCTCATGGACGCGCGGGCGACGTGAGCACCGTCCTGCGGATGAGTCCATGGCAGCGAGGTCAGACCATGTTCAATCGCGGTGCGCATCAGTTGGTGATAAGCCGGATGAAATTCCACCAGATCAATGCGATGGCCGTAGCGATCATGGCTGGCAAACACCGGTTTGTTCTGGTTGGCGAGGAACCCGGCTTCCATCAGCGGGCCACCGGCGAGCGCGCCGTAGGCATCGATCCGCGACTCCGCCCACCCGGCACCAAAGCGCCGCGACCACTCCTGCAATGGCAGGTCGATGCGATACAGATTGGTGCCGTCCAGCGACGGCGGCTGGTTGGTGACTTCGTGGGTTTCGGCGAACTGATGCAGGTTCATGACGGGGCTCCTTGGTCATCCAGAAGGTCAGTTAAGCACCGCCCCAAGATCGATCAAAGTGTCATATCCGCCGATTTTGCGGCGCTTTTACCCTGTCAGCAACACAGCACCCGGCGCTCCAGCGCGGACTGCAACTCTTCGAATTTCACCGGTTTGTTCAAGTAATCGATGGGCGCGCCAGGCGTGCAAAGTTCCCGCTCGACGGTCAGCGCCAGCATAAACACCGGCAGATTCGCGCAGCCCGGCAATGCATGAATCTGGCAGCACAACGCTGCGCCCTCCTGAGCAGGTAGCTGGCAATCGATGAGCACTGCATCGAAGGCCTCACGCTGCAAGCAATCCAGCGCCGCCGCGCCGTTATCGGCGGTACGCACGCGGAAGCCGAGCTTGAGCAACATGCCGCGCATCACCAGTTGGTTGACGCTGTTGTCGTCCACCAGCAACACCGTGCAGTCCTGTGGTGCGCGCACAAAATGGCGCGAAGGCGCCGGGATCGACGCCGGTTCAATTACCGGTAGTTCGAACTCGACATCCAGCTGGAAGCGGCTGCCACGCCCGGGTTCCGAGCGGTGCGTGAGCTTGCCGTCGAGCAGCTCGACCAACTGTCGGCAGATCGCCAGGCCGACGCCCAATCCGCCATATTCGCGGGTCATCGAACCGTCGAGCTGGAAGAAGCGCTGATACATCGTCGCCTCGCCCAGATCGGTGAAACCGATGCCGGTGTCGATCACCGCAAACGACAGGGCCAAACGATTGCCCGTCGACGGTTTGCCGGTAACCCGCAGTGCCAGACCACCAACGCGGGTGAACTTGATCGCGTTATCCAGCAGGCATTCCAGGCATTGCGCGAGTTTGGCGCTGTCGCCATACAAGCGATCCGGCAAGGTCGGCAGTACTTCAACCTTGAAATCCAGCGACTTGCTCGCCGCGTTGCCGTCGAACTGCACGCGCAATGCTTCGACCACCGCACGCAGGCTGAAACTGCCCGGCGCAGCCTTGAGTTTGCCGGCCTGCAATTCGGTGAGGGTGAGGATGCCGTTGACCATGCGCATCATGTCCCGCGCGGAACCGGCGGCGGTTTGCTGATATTGCTCAAGCTCCGGATCCAGATCGACGGTCTGCATCAGTTCCAGCGAACCGATCACACCGTTCATCGGCGTGCGCAGTTCGTGGGTCAAGGTCGCCAAAAACTCATCCTTGAGCTTGTTGCTGTGGGCCAGTTGCTGGTTGAGCACTTCGAGTTTCTGCCCGGCGTCGTACAACGTCTGCGCCTGTTGCTCACGCATCGCGTTGATGCGGTCGGCCAGCGCCAGCGACAGCAGCGCCACTTCGATGGCCGAACCGATCTGGCTGGCGTACATGGTCAGGAACACGTTCGGCAGCAGGCCGAGCACCATCAGGGTGTTGACGATGCCGCCAAGCAGGAACGCCGACCAGGCAATGATGAAGTAACGTGCCACCCGCAAGCCGCGCCACCAGGCCAGAATCCCGGCGGCGAAAATCACGACCGTAAAGGTCAGCGCCAGTACCGTCGCCAGACGCAGCGACAACGCGTAACTGGTCATCAGCGACAAACCAACCACCAGCGCGCCGAACGCGATCAGCGCAATCAGCAAGCGATCGAGCCAGCGGCTGTGGTTTTTGGTCTGCAGGAAGCTGCGGGCGAACTGACTGCCGAACAGCCCCGCACAGCCGATGAAGAATGGCGTCGCGGCGTTGGCCCACCATGGGTTGTCAGGCCAGAAGTACTCGACTGCCGCACCGTTCACCGACAGTTGATAGAGGCCGAACGAGGCAATATAGAAGATGTAATAGAGATAGCTGGTGTCGCGCACGCTGAGGAAGATGAACAGGTTGTAAACCAGCATCCCCAACAGCACGCCATAAATGATGCCCAGCACATACAGGCGCACCGGCTGGTCTTCGAGGTACGCAGTACTCGACCATAACGTCACCGGTGCCTGAATCGAGCCTTCGCTGGCCAGTCGCAGGTACACGGTTTGCTGTTGATTCGGCGTGAATGAAAGGTCGAACAAATAGTTGTTCTGGCGGATCTCGCGACTGGCGAACGGCAGGGCGTCGCCGGTTTGCCGGACGAGGCGGTAGTCGCCACTGGCGTCAGGCATGTAGAGGTCGAGATGGTCGAGCGGTGGATACGCCAGTTCCAGCAGCCAGGTGCGTTGGGCGGCGGGATTGCTCGGACGGTAATGCAGGTCAATCTTCAGCCAGAACGCCGAGCGCGAGTATCCGGCATTGAGCGTGGCTTTATCGTGAGGTTTGAAATTACCGGCGGCAGCCTGCGCACGAACATCGGCAATGCTCGCCTGACCACTGGGGTCTTCGAACACTTGCAGTGATCGGCCCAGAGGGAGGCTCTGGGTAAATTCGTCGAATTCGACGGCGCTCGCCATAAAGGGCAAGCAGAACAGCAACATCAGCAAATAGCGCATTGAAGCCCCAGCGTGGCTCGTCCGGTTGTGTCAGGAAGCCCCCCATTCCCTTTGAGTAGACGTAAAACCGGTATTACCTGTTATTGGTTTGGATCCAGACTAGCATAGCCGTTGATGGCCATTGAGCACCATTGAAATTTTTCCTACAAAGGCTCTAGAACGGGCGTTCCAGAGCAAAGCGGCGAGCTAGAGCTGTTGGATCGGTCAGGTAGACAAAAAGATCGCAGACCGCGGCAGCTCCTACACTTGAATGCGTTCCCTAGTAGGAGCTGCCGCAGGCTGCGATCTTTTGATCTTGCTGTTCCACCCACACCCGAAAATCAGCTTTGGTGGTAAGCTCGCGCACCATGAATATCTACAGCTCCCGCCCCGTTGTCCTCTGTCTCTCCGGCCACGACCCCAGTGGTGGCGCCGGCTTGCAGGCAGATATCGAAGCCCTGCTCGCGCAGGGTTGCCATGCGGCTCCGGCCGTCACCGCCCTGACCGTGCAAGACACCGTCAACGTCACTGACTTCCGCGTCCTCGACCGTGAGTGGGTACTGGCTCAAGCCAATGCCGTGCTCAACGACTCCGAAGTCGCGGCGGTCAAACTGGGCATGCTCGGTTCGCTGGAAATGGTCGACACTGTTGTCGAACTGCTTTCTGCACACCCGCACTTGCCGGTGGTCTGCGACCCGGTACTGCGCGCCGGTGGCGGCGGTCGCCTGGGCAAGGACGAAGTCGGTTATGCGATGCGCGAGCGTCTGCTGCCGCTGTCGATCATTGCCACCCCCAACCTTCCCGAAGCGCGCATCCTCGCCGAACTGCCCGAAGGCACCGCGGACGAGTGCGCTGAAAAACTCCTGCCGTTCGTCAAAAACCTGCTGATCACCGGCGGCCATGGCGACGAAACTGAAATCCATAACCGCGTGTACAGCCGCGACGGTCTGCGTGAAACCTTTATCTGCCAGCGTCTGCCGGGCAGCTATCACGGTTCCGGTTGCACGCTGGCCAGCGCATTGGCCGGTCGACTGGCGCAAGGCGAACACCTCGCCAGTGCCGTGCGCAGTGCACTTGATTACACCTGGCGCACCCTGCGCGATGCCGAACAACTGGGCAAAGGCCAGTTCGTCCCGCGTCGCCTGCCGCTGGATTTCTGCTCGTAACGTCGTGAGGTCTGCCCGATGAAACTACGTGGCCTGTATGCCATTACCGACAGCGAATTGCTGGCCGGCAAGTTTCTCTCTTATGTAGAGGCGGCGCTGGAAGGCGGCGTCACCCTGCTGCAATACCGCGACAAGAGCAACGACGAGGCCCGCCGTCTGCGCGAGGCCGAAGCGTTGCGCGATCTGTGCGAGCGCTACAAAACGCAACTGATCATCAACGATGACGCCGAACTGGCCGCGCGCCTCAACGTCGGCGTGCACCTCGGCCAGACCGACGGCCCGCTGTCGCCGACCCGCGCCCTGCTCGGTTCAAAAGCCATCATCGGTTCGACCTGCCACGCGCAAATCGCGCTGGCCGAACAAGCCGCCAAAGAAGGCGCGAGTTACGTCGCCTTTGGTCGCTTCTTCAATTCCAACACCAAGCCCGGCGCACCGACCTGCAGCCTCGATCTGCTGGACGAGGCCAAGCGCACACTGCACCTGCCGGTCTGTGCGATAGGCGGCATCACCCTCGACAACGCCGCGCCGCTGGTGGCCCATGGAGTCGACTTGCTGGCCGTGGTTCACGGTCTGTTTGGTGCCGAAAGCACCGCCGAAGTGACCCGCCGCGCCCGCGCGTTCAATGAATTACTGAAAGTCTGATTTGAGAGCCCGATCATGTCTCGTTCCGAAACGCTGTTTGCCAATGCCCAGAAACACATTCCCGGAGGCGTGAACTCGCCGGTTCGCGCGTTCAAAAGCGTGGGCGGCACCCCGCTGTTCTTCAAACACGCCGAAGGCGCTTACGTGACCGACGAAGACGACAAGCGTTATGTCGATTACGTCGGCTCGTGGGGTCCGATGATCCTCGGCCACAGCCACCCGGACGTGCTCGACGCGGTGCGCAATCAGCTGCAACACGGCTTGTCGTATGGCGCGCCGACGGCGATGGAAACCGAGATGGCCGACCTGGTCTGCTCGCTGGTGCCCTCGATGGACATGGTGCGCATGGTCAGCTCCGGCACCGAAGCGACCATGAGCGCGATCCGTCTGGCCCGTGGTTACACCGGCCGCGACAGCATCATCAAGTTCGAAGGCTGCTACCACGGTCACTCCGACAGCCTGCTGGTCAAGGCCGGTTCCGGCGCACTGACCCAAGGCGTGCCGAGCTCCGCCGGCGTACCGGCAGCATTCGCCAAACACACCCTGACCCTGCCGTTCAACGACATCGACGCGGTTGAAAAGATGCTCGCTGAAGTTGGCAAGGACGTGGCGTGCATCATCGTTGAACCGGTGGCCGGCAACATGAACTGCGTGCCGCCAGCGCCAGGTTTCCTCGAAGGTCTGCGTTCACTGTGCGACAAGCATGGCGTAGTGCTGATTTTCGACGAAGTGATGACCGGTTTCCGCGTTGCCCTCGGCGGTGCCCAGGCGTACTACGGGGTCAATCCTGACTTGACCACTTTCGGCAAGATCATCGGCGGCGGCATGCCGGTCGGCTGCTTCGGCGGCAAGCGTGAAATCATGGAACGCATCGCGCCGTTGGGTCCGGTGTATCAGGCCGGCACGCTGTCAGGCAACCCACTGGCCATGGCCGCCGGTTTGACCACGCTGCGTTTGATCAGTCGTCCAGGCTTTCACGCCGAGTTGACCGACTACACCACGCGTCTGCTCGACGGTCTGCAACAACGCGCCGATGCCGCGGGCATTCCGTTCGTGACCACTCAGGCCGGCGGCATGTTCGGTCTGTACTTCAGCGGCGCCGATGACATCGTCACCTTTGAAGACGTGATGGCCAGCGACGCTGCCCTGTTCGGTCGCTTCTTCCACCTGATGCTGGAAGGTGGCGTTTACCTGGCACCGAGCGCCTTCGAAGCCGGTTTCACCTCGATCGCCCACGGTGAAGCCGAGTTGCAACTGACGCTGGACGCTGCCGAGCGCGCCTTCGCCGCACTGAAATAATCGCACTGCCGCTGACGTTGGCTATCGCCAGCGTCAGCATTCACCTACATCCGCGCTGTTTTTCCGATGCTCCTGCTAAAAATCTCCCCTAAAGTGGGCGATATATTCCCCGTGCAGCAGAAAAACGAGTAAAGACTTTGTAAGGTTGGCCCTGCTTATTTCATAATGCGCGCTTATTGGATCCCTCGATGGGTCCGCGTGCCCTTCAGAGGTAAGTCGATTCCCATGAACCGCACCGGCCGCACCCTTGCCTTGGGCTGCCTGTTGCTCCTTCAGCCCCTGCTCGCGCATGCACAAGCAGGCGGCAACTCGTTGTTGATCCCGGCGATGGGTCGTTGCACCCTCAATACTCAGCCGCAAGACGTCACGCAGGCACTGGCCGCCTGCCAGAAAGCGGCGGACGAAGGGGATGCGCAAGCGCAATACGAGTTGGGTGAGTTCTACTACGACGGCAAGAATGCGCCGCGCGACCTCAATCAAGCCCTGAGCTACTTCGAAAAGGCCTCGCTGCAAGGCCACGCTCAGGCACAGTTCAAACTCGGCACGATGTTCTTCCACGGTGAAGGCGTGCAGGCCAACAACATTCAGGCGTATATCGTGCTGAAGATGGCGGCGGTCAACGGCGCTGAAGATGCGCTGGACACGGCCGACGAAGTCTCCGAAAAAATGTCCCGCGAAGACCTTGAGACTGCCACTCAGGTGCTTGGGCAAATTTTCCGTAAATACCTGATGGAATTGCAGAGCGCCGATGGGCGTACGCCGTTCTCGCCTCTTCCCTGACCGCCGATAGTTCCCACGCTCTGCGTGGGAACTCATCCCGTGACGCTCCACGTCACCGACGCAGAGCGTCGAAGGCGGCATTCCCACGCAGAGCGTGGGAACGATCAAAAATCCAGATCCGGTTTTACTTCTCAGGCATCGGCATCGGGAACGGCATCACGTTGCCGACCGCGCCACGTGCTTCGCTGATTTTCGGGGTACCCAGACGCTCAACCTCGTCGATGCGCACAATCGAATGCATCGGCACAAAGCTGCGCACCACGCCTTCGAACTGCGCCTTGAGCTTTTCTTCGCTCGGATCGACGACCACTTGCGTGCGCTCGCCAAAGACGAACTCTTCCACTTCCAGAAAACCCCACAGATCACTTTGATAGATCTGCTTGGCGTACATTTCGAACACCTGGCCCTGGTTGAGGAAAATCACCTTATAGATTGGAGCTTCGCGTTTGGTCATGGCGGGGGGATAACATCGGGGATAAAAATGAGGGCGCAAACTATAGCATAGCCTCCGGACGCACAGCGGTAGGAACCTGCGGGCTTGTTCCCTATAATGCCGGGTTCTTTGAATCACGTGACGACACTAATCCATGGCCAAGAAGCTTTACATCGAAACCCACGGTTGCCAGATGAACGAGTACGACAGCTCGCGCATGGTCGATCTGCTGGGTGAACATCAGGCCCTGGAAGTCACCGCTCGCGCGGAGGACGCCGACGTGATTCTGCTCAACACCTGCTCGATCCGCGAGCGCGCCCAGGATCGCGTGTATTCGCAGCTCGGCCGCTGGCGCGAACTGAAACTGGCCAACCCGGAGATGGTGATCGCCGTTGGCGGTTGCGTGGCCAGTCAGGAAGGCGCAGCGATTCGTGATCGCGCCCCATACGTCGATGTCGTGTTCGGCCCGCAGACGCTGCACCGCCTGCCGGAAATGATCGACGCCGCGCGCATCACCAAGCTGCCGCAAGTCGACGTGTCGTTCCCGGAAATCGAAAAATTCGACCACTTGCCCGAGCCGCGTATCGATGGCCCGAGCGCTTATGTGTCGGTGATGGAAGGCTGCAGCAAGTACTGCACGTTCTGCGTGGTGCCTTATACCCGCGGCGAAGAAGTCAGCCGGCCGTTCGATGACGTGATCGCCGAAGTCATCCACCTCGCCGAAAACGGTGTGCGTGAAGTGACGCTGCTCGGGCAGAACGTCAACGGCTATCGCGGCACCACCCATGACGGGCGCCTGGCGGATCTCGCTGAGCTGATTCGCGTTGTCGCCGCCATCGACGGCATCGACCGCATCCGCTACACCACTTCGCACCCGCTGGAATTCTCCGACAGCCTGATTCAGGCCCACGCTGACGTGCCGGAACTGGTGAAACACCTGCATTTGCCGGTGCAATCGGGCTCCGACCGGATTCTCGCGGCAATGAAGCGCAACCACACCGCGCTTGAGTACAAATCCAAGCTGCGCAAACTGCGCGCCGCTGTGCCGGGAATCTGCATCAGCTCGGACTTCATCGTCGGTTTCCCCGGCGAGACCGAGAAAGATTTCGAACAGACCATGAAGCTGATTGCCGACGTCGGTTTCGACTTCTCTTATTCCTTCGTTTATAGCCAGCGCCCGGGCACGCCGGCGGCCGATCTGGCCGACGAGACCCCGGAAGAGCTGAAGAAGGAACGCCTGAACGCGCTGCAACATCGCCTGAATCAGCAAGGCTTCGAGATCAGCCGACAAATGGTCGGTTCGATCCAGCGCATTCTGGTCACCGATTACTCGAAGAAAGACCCGGGCGAGTTGCAGGGGCGTACCGAGAATAATCGTATCGTCAACTTCCGCTGCGACAATCCAACCCTGATCGGTCAGTTCGCCGACGTGCACATCGACGCGGCACAGCCGCACTCGCTGCGCGGCTCGCTGATCCAATAAATGCAAAAGATCGCAGCCTTCGGCAGCTCCTACATGGATTACATTCCCCTGTAGGAGCTGCCGAAGGCTGCGATCTTGACGGTGTCGACGCCGAGAATATTTAAGAGCTTTCGCACCCAGGCCTCTGGCGTTATCCTTGATTTCATCTTAATTGCCCCAGGGCGGCTAAATACGACCTTGAACGCTCCCATAGAACCACATCGTTTTATCCTCGAGCCCTTTGAGGCTCGCCGCTTCGCCAATCTGTGCGGGCAATTCGACGAGCATTTGCGCTTGATCGAACAGCGCCTGACCATCGAGATCCGCAACCGCGGAAACCAGTTCGAACTGATCGGCGACCCCAAACACACCACGTCTGCGGAAAATCTGATTCGTCGCCTGTACCGGGAAACCAAAGGTTCAGAGCTGTCGCCAGATACGGTTCACCTGTTCCTGCAGGAATCAGCCGTGGTCGAGCTGGACAATCACGCCCCCGCCGAAGCCTCCGTCGCCCTGCGCACCAAGAAAGGCATGATTCGCCCGCGCGGCTTGAATCAGTTGCGCTACGTGAAGGAAATTCTCGGTAACGACATCAACTTCGGCATCGGCCCCGCCGGTACCGGCAAGACCTATCTGGCCGTGGCGTGCGCTGTCGATGCCCTGGAGCGCGAGCAGATCCGCCGCATCCTGCTGGTGCGTCCGGCGGTTGAAGCGGGTGAAAAACTCGGCTTCCTGCCCGGCGACCTGTCGCAGAAGATCGACCCGTACCTGCGCCCGCTCTACGACGCGCTCTACGAGATGCTCGGCTTCGAATACGTGGCCAAGTTGATCGAACGTCAGGTCATCGAAGTGGCGCCACTGGCCTATATGCGCGGCCGCACGCTGAACAACAGCTTCATCATTCTCGACGAAAGCCAGAACACCACCGTCGAACAGATGAAGATGTTCCTGACCCGAATCGGCTTCGGCTCTACAGCAGTCATTACCGGTGACATCACCCAGGTCGACCTGCCGAAAGGCACCAAGTCGGGTCTGCACCACGTGATTGAAGTGCTCAAAGACGTTCCGGGCATCAGCTTCACGCACTTCCAGCCTAAAGACGTCGTGCGCCATCCTTTGGTCCAGCGGATCGTCGAAGCCTACGAGCGCTTCGAAAACCGTGATGACGCCCCCAAGGACACTTCGCGAAATGCTTGAGCTAGACCTGCAAATCGCGACTGAAGCGAGCGCGCCGAGTGAAGCCGACTTCCGCCTGTGGTGCGAACTGGCCCTGCGCCAGCGCACCGCCGACTCGGAAATGACCATTCGTCTGGTCGACGAGGAAGAAGGTCGCGAGCTCAATCACACCTGGCGTCACAAGGATTACGCGACCAACGTCCTGTCGTTCCCGGCGGAAGTACCCGACGAGTTTCTCGATATCCCGTTGCTCGGCGATCTGGTGATCTGCGTGGCCGTGGTCGAGCGTGAAGCCGCCGAACAAGGCAAGGAACTAAAGGCCCACTGGGCACATCTGGTCATTCACGGCTGCTTGCATCTACTGGGTTACGACCATATAGATGACGAGGAAGCCGAAGAAATGGAAGCACTGGAACGCGAGTTGCTTGCCGAATTGGGCTATCCCGATCCGTACGCGGACGACGAACCCGAAACATCCCCTATCGTTACAACAAAGGATTCAGAGTAATCGCTATGAGCGAAGATCGATCGAGCAACGGGCAGAAGTCATGGCTGGGCAAACTGACCCAGGCTTTTGCCCACGAGCCGAAGAACCGTCAGGAGCTGCTTGAGCTACTGCGTGATGCACATCAAAACAAACTGCTGGACAGCGAAGCGCTGGCCATCGTCGAAGGTGCCATTCAGGTGGCTGACCTGCAAGTACGCGACATCATGGTGCCGCGCTCGCAGATGATCAGCATCAAGGCGACCCAGACACCGCGTGAATTCCTCCCGGCCGTGGTCGACTCGGCCCACTCGCGCTATCCGGTCATTGGTGAAAGCCATGACGACGTGATGGGCGTGCTGCTGGCCAAGGATCTGCTGCCGCTGATCCTCAAGGAGAACGGCGACAGCTTCAACATCAAGGATCTGCTGCGCCCGGCCACCTTCGTGCCGGAATCCAAGCGTCTGAACGTGTTGCTGCGAGAATTCCGCGCCAACCACAATCATATGGCCATCGTCATCGACGAATACGGTGGTGTGGCCGGCCTGGTAACAATTGAAGACGTGCTGGAACAGATCGTTGGCGACATCGAAGACGAGCACGACGTCGAAGAAGACAGCTATATCAAGCCGCTGCCCAGCGGTGACTTCCTGATCAAGGCCCTGACCCCGATCGAGAACTTCAACGAGTTCTTCGACAGCGAGTTCTCCGATGACGAATTCGACACCGTCGGCGGTCTGGTGATGAGCGCGTTCGGGCACTTGCCAAAACGCAACGAAATCACTGAAATCGGCGCCTATCGTTTCCGCATCCTGAACGCCGACAGCCGTCGGATTCATTTGCTGCGACTGACGCCAATTGCTCGTTAATCCTAAGGACTGAAATGCGCTGGACAACCCGCCCCGGCTGGCCCGGTAACCTGCTGGCCGTGGCGGCCGGTGCAATCACCACCTTCGCTCTGGCACCTTTCAACATCTGGCCGCTGGCTTTGCTGGCGGTCGGCTTGTTCTATGCCGGTTTGCGCGAGCTGAGCCCGCGTCAGGCGCTGGGCCGAGGCTGGTGTTTCGGTTTCGGCCTGTTCGGCGCCGGCACCAGCTGGATCTATTACAGCATTCATCATTTCGGCGGCGCTTCGGTGCTGCTGGCCGGGTTCCTGATGCTGCTGTTTACGGCGGCGATTGCCTGGTTCTTCGCCCTGCCCGCCTGGTTATGGGCGCGCTGGTTGCGCCGTAACGAGGCGCCGGTGGCCGATGCCTTGGCATTTGCTGCGTTGTGGGTCGGCCAGGAAGCATTTCGTGGTTGGTTCCTCACCGGTTTCCCGTGGCTGTACTCAGGTTACAGCCAGCTCGACGGCCCATTGTCCGGACTCGCGCCAGTCGGTGGCATGTGGCTGGTGTCGTTCGTACTGGCGTTGACTGCGGCGCTGATTTACAACGGGCCGCGTCTGTTGCAAACCGGCCGCAAAGGTTTTGTCGTTGCCGGTCTGGTGCTGCTGGTTGGCCCTTGGGTGGCCGGCATTACGCTCAAGGGCCATGCCTGGACAAGTCCGTCCGGCGCGCCGCTGAGTGTTGCCGCGATTCAAGGCAACGTCGCACAAAGCATGAAATGGGACCCGGCCGAGCTCAACGCGCAGCTGGCCCTGTACCGCGATTTGAGTTTCCGTTCGAAACCGGTGGATCTGCTGATCTGGCCGGAAACCGCCGTGCCCGTGCTCAAGGAGTCCGCCGAGGGCTACCTGAACATGATGGGCACCTTCGCCGCCGAGCGTAAATCGGCGCTGATCACCGGCGTACCGATTCGCGAAACCGTTCGTCATGAAAAACGCTTCTTCAACGGTATTACCGTGGTCGGCGAAGGCGACGGTACTTATCTGAAACAGAAACTGGTGCCCTTCGGCGAATACGTGCCACTGCAGGATGTATTGCGCGGGCTGATCGCCTTCTTCGACCTGCCAATGTCCGACTTTGCCCGTGGCCCGGCGGATCAGGCACTGTTGCAGGCCAAGGGTTATCAGATCGCACCGTTTATCTGCTACGAAGTGGTGTATCCGGAGTTTGCCGCCAGCCTGTCGGCGCGCAGTGATCTGCTGCTGACGATCAGCAACGACACCTGGTTCGGCACCTCGATCGGCCCGCTGCAACATCTGCAGATGGCGCAGATGCGCGCGCTTGAGGCCGGGCGCTGGATGATCCGCGCGACCAACAACGGCGTGACCGGGTTGATCAATCCGTTCGGTCAGATCACCGAGCAGATTCCGCAGTTTGAACAGGGCATTCTGTACGGCGAAGTGGTGCCGATGCATAACCTGACGCCGTACCTGCAATGGCGTTCGTGGCCATTGATCATCCTGTGCGTGCTGTTGTTTGGCTGGGCACTGATGGCCAGCCGGATGTCGAAAACCCTTTAAAGCAAAAGATCGCAGCCTGCGGCAGCTCCTACAGGGAAAACGCAAATCCCAATCTAGGAGCTGCCGCAGGCTGCGATCTTTTGATCTTCAGCGATAAAACAACGAATACCCCACCTGCCCCACCGCTTCATTCAACAGTTGCCCGCTCTGCCAGATCGACTTGAACTCCGGAAGCCAGCCACCAAACGGTCTTGCGTTATCCGTGCCCAAAAAGCCGACCGGCGCCGGCACCACTTCAAATCCTGCCTGTTCAAAACTCCAGACTGATCGCGGCATGTGCCAAGCCTGCGTCACCACAACCACGCGCTTGATCCCCTGCGGCAATAGAATGTCAGCGCTGAACTTGGCGTTTTCCCACGTTGTACGACTCTCGCCTTCCTGCCAACGCACCATCACGCCAAAATCGTCGCGCAATGAATCCGACATCAGTTTCGCCTCGGTCGGCGGTGTACCGTAATGCAAGCCACCCGTGGTCAGAATCGGCAAACCGGACGCTTTCGCCAGCCGCGCCGCGTAACGTTGACGCTCAAGCCCCACGCCGGTCGGCTGATCCTCACCCCAGGCCAGATCGCCGCGCTCGCGCCCGGAGCCCAGCACCACAATCGCGTCCGCGCGCTGCGCCAGCGTCGCCCATTCTTCACGTGCCAGCGGCGGCTCGCGCTCCAGCGCTTTGGCGCCCCATTGCACGACGACAGGCAGGCTCATGAGCCACAACCCGCCAAAACCAAGGGCAAAACACACGCCAGCCAGTCGCGGCCGTGAGCGGCGTAACCACCACGCAGCCAGCAACAGCAGCAAAAGAATGCCGGGCGGCAATAAAAGTTGTTTGATGAAATAACGAAAGGGCATCGAGCATCTCCAGAGATGCCCGAAGCCTAAGAGTGTTAATAAAGCGTTACAACCAATAGGTGGGATCCTGTTGAAAAAGATCCGGTTCTTGACCTGCCATGCGCTTACTTGGCCTGCAAAGCACGTAATTTGACGGTGTCTCTGCCGGGCGCCTTGTCCTTGAGCCAGATGACCTTGGCCGAATGTGCTGCATCGAGCTGCTTCACTGCTTGTGACAGGCATCCATGCGATTCACGTTCACTGCGATCCAGATAGGCCTTGACCAGTTTGAACTCGGCGGGGCTCAAGCCACGCAATTCCAGTTCCAGGGGGCGCTCGTCGCGCAGCCGGTCAGCGGTTTTTACAGCGTCCAGGGCCATCCCCAGACGATCGATCAACCTTTCGTACAACTCGGGTTTCGTCACGTTTTTTTGCCGTTGCTCCACCATCCCTCACCTCATTGAAGATAAGACTCACTCCCCAGTTAGAGCTTAGCTTCGCTGCACAAACCGGCTGCACGCCGCGACCAACGGCCCTCGCCAAGGATTGACCGGGCCAAACTGCTGTAATCAGGGTTTCCCTAGGCCAAGCGCGGTCATGTATGCTACGGCGCTTCCTGTAATTCCACTTCCAGCTCGTCCGGGCCAACCCCGGAACCTGCGTTGAAGAGGATTAGGCCACCCCTATCCAGTACAAAAGTAGCCATGCACGAACAATATCAGCCCCGTGAAATCGAAGCCGCCGCCCAGTCGTTCTGGGACGAGCAAAAGTCCTTTGAAGTCAGTGAACAGCCAGGCAAGGAGACTTTCTACTGCCTGTCGATGTTCCCTTACCCCAGCGGCAAGCTGCACATGGGGCACGTGCGCAACTACACCATCGGCGACGTGATCTCCCGCTACCAGCGCATGCTTGGCAAAAACGTTCTGCAACCAATGGGTTGGGACGCGTTCGGCATGCCGGCGGAAAACGCCGCGATGAAGAACAACGTCGCCCCGGCCAAGTGGACCTACGAAAACATCGCCTACATGAAAACCCAGCTGCGCAGCCTGGGCCTGGCGGTCGACTGGTCGCGCGAAGTCACCACTTGCAAACCGGATTACTACCGCTGGGAACAATGGCTGTTCACTCGCCTGTTCGAAAAAGGCGTGATCTACCGTAAAAACGGCACCGTGAACTGGGACCCGATCGACCAGACCGTTCTGGCCAACGAGCAGGTAATCGACGGTCGCGGCTGGCGTTCCGGCGCGCTGATCGAAAAGCGCGAAATCCCGATGTACTACTTCAAGATCACCGCTTACGCGGATGAGCTGCTGGAGAGCCTCGACGAACTGACTGGCTGGCCTGAACAGGTCAAGACCATGCAGCGCAACTGGATCGGCAAATCCCGTGGCATGGAAGTGCAGTTCCCGTACAACGTCGACTCGATCGGCGAAGCCGGTACCCTCAAAGTCTTCACCACCCGTCCGGACACCCTGATGGGCGCGACCTATGTCGCCGTGGCTGCCGAGCACCCACTGGCCACCCTGGCTGCGAAAAACAATCCTGAGCTGCAAGCGTTCATCGCTGAATGCAAGGGCGGCAGCGTGGCTGAAGCCGACGTTGCCACTCAAGAGAAAAAAGGCCTGCCGACCGGCCTGTTCGTCGAGCACCCACTGACCGGTGAAAAACTCCCGGTGTGGGTCGCCAACTATGTGCTGATGCACTACGGCGACGGCGCGGTCATGGCAGTACCGGCGCACGACGAGCGCGATTTCGAATTCGCCCACAAGTACAACCTGCCGGTTAAATCGGTCGTACGTACCAGCTCCGGCGACAGCAACCCGGCCCCGTGGCAAGACGCCTACGGCGAGCACGGCACGCTGATCAACTCCGGTGAGTTCGACGGTCTCGACTTCGCGGGCGCGTTCGACGCCATGGAAGTCGCCCTGATCAAGAAAGAACTGGGCGCCTCGCGCACTCAGTTCCGCCTGCGCGACTGGGGCATCAGCCGTCAGCGCTACTGGGGCTGCCCGATCCCGATCATCCACTGCGATGCCTGCGGTGACGTGCCGGTGCCGGAAGATCAACTGCCTGTCGTCCTGCCGGAAGACGTGGTGCCGGACGGCGCCGGTTCGCCGCTGGCACGCATGCCTGAGTTTTACGAGTGCAGTTGCCCGAAATGCGGCCAGCCTGCCAAGCGCGAAACCGACACCATGGACACCTTCGTCGAGTCGTCGTGGTACTACGCCCGTTACGCCTCGCCGCACTTTGCAGGCGGCCTGGTGGAAAAATCCGCAGCCGATCACTGGCTGCCGGTCGATCAGTACATCGGCGGTATCGAACACGCGATTCTGCACCTGCTCTACGCGCGCTTCTTCCACAAACTGATGCGTGACGAAGGTCTGGTCAGCTCCAACGAGCCGTTCAAAAACCTGCTGACCCAAGGCATGGTGATCGCCGAAACCTACTACCGTCGCGAAGCCAATGGTGCTTACACCTGGTTCAACCCGGCGGACGTAGAACTCGAGCGCGACAGCAAAGCCAAGGTCATCAGCGCCAAACTGAAATCCGACGGTCTGCCGGTGGAAATCGGTGGCACCGAGAAAATGGCCAAGTCAAAAAACAACGGCGTCGACCCACAGTCGATGATCGATCAGTTCGGCGCCGATACCTGCCGCCTGTTCATGATGTTCGCTTCGCCGCCAGACATGAGCGCCGAGTGGTCCGATTCCGGCGTTGAAGGCTCGCACCGCTTCCTCAAGCGCGTCTGGCGTCTGGCGCAAGCCCACGTGACACAGGGCTTGCCGGGCAAACTGGACATCGCCAGCCTGAACGACGAACAAAAAGCCGTTCGCCGCGCGATCCATCTGGCCATCAAGCAGGCCAGCCACGACGTCGGCCAGAACCACAAATTCAACACCGCCATCGCTCAGGTGATGACGCTGATGAACGTGCTGGAAAAAGCCGCACAAGGCACCGAGCAGGATCGCGCGCTGATTCACGAAGGCCTGGAAGCCGTGACGCTGTTGCTCGCACCGATCACGCCGCACATCAGCCACAACCTGTGGAATCAACTGGGTCACGCCGACGCAGTGATCGACGCCGGTTGGCCAGCAGTGGACGAAAGCGCCTTGGTGCAAGACAGCCTGACCCTGGTTATCCAGGTCAACGGCAAGCTGCGTGGCCAGATCGACATGCCAGCCAGCGCAACCCGTGAAGAAGTGGAAGCGGCAGCACGCGCCAACGAAAACGTACTGCGTTTCGTCGACGGTCTGACCATTCGTAAAGTGATCGTAGTGCCCGGGAAACTGGTCAATATCGTCGCCAGCTAATTGGATCGGGCGTCAGGTTCGCCTGACGCCAAGTAAAACCTTTCGGGCCGCACCGTCGGCCCACGTGGTTTCAAGGGGAGCAACACAATGATCAAACGCAATCTGCTGGTGATGGGCCTCGCCGTTCTCTTGAGCGCCTGCGGTTTCCAGCTGCGCGGCACCGGCACCAACGAGCTGTCAATCAAGGAACTTGATCTGAGCGCCCGCAACGCCTACGGCGAGACGGTCACGCAACTGCGTCAGGTGCTGGAGTCGAGCGGCGTCAAGGTTTACAGCGGCGCTCCGTACAAGCTGTTCCTGGCTGACGAGCAGGAAAGCCAGCGCATCCTCAGCTACGCCGGTGCCGGCCGTACGGGCGAATATCAGGTCAATACAGTCCTGAACTACGAGATCCGTGGCGACAAGAACCTGCAACTGCTGAGCGACAAGCTGGAAGTGCAGAAAGTGTTCATTCACGACGGTAACAACCTCGTGGGCTCCGATCAGGAAGCCAACGACGCCCGCCGCGAAACCCGCCGCGAACTGGTTCAGCGCATGATGCTGCGTCTGCAGCAACTGACGCCGGGCCAACTGCAACAACTGCAGCAAGCGGCCAATGATCGCGCCAAGGCAGAAGCCGATGCACTGCAAGCGGCGCAAAAGGCTGAAGCGGAAACCCCGCGTCAGTCGCCGCTCGAAATACCGCAGCAGTAAGACGTTCGGGGCGCTCAGGCGCCCCGTTCGACCTTTCTTATGAAGCTCGCTCCCGCCCAACTCGGTAAACACCTGCAAGGTGCTCTCGGCCCCGTCTACATCATCAGCGGCGATGACCCGCTGTTGTGTCAGGAAGCCGCCGACGCCATCCGCAGTGCTGCGCGCCAGCAAGGTTTCGACGAACGCCAGGTCTTTGCCGCCGACGCCAATTTCGATTGGGGCACGTTGTTGCAGGCCGGCGCCAGCATGTCGTTGTTCGCAGAAAAGCGTCTGCTGGAACTGCGCCTGCCTTCGGGCAAGCCTGGTGACAAGGGCGCTGCCGCACTCATCGAATATTGCTCGCGTCCGGCTGAAGACACTGTGCTGCTGATCAGCCTGCCCAAACTCGATGGCAGCGCGCAGAAGACCAAGTGGGGCAAGGCGCTGGTTGAAGGCCAACAGACCCAGTTCATTCAGATCTGGCCGGTGGATGCCAATCAGCTGCCGAGCTGGATTCGTCAGCGCTTGTCTCAGGCCGGATTGTCGGCCAGCCAGGACGCGGTCGAATTGATTGCTGCACGTGTCGAGGGCAACTTGCTCGCTGCCGCGCAGGAAATCGAAAAGCTCAAGTTGATGGCCGAGGGTGGCCAGATCACAGTCGAAACCGTGCAGGCCGCTGTGGCGGACAGTGCACGTTTTGACGTGTTCGGTTTGACCGACGCCGTGCTCAACGGCGAGCCGGCCCATGCCTTGCGCATGCTGGAAGGCTTGCGTGGCGAGGGTGTCGAGCCACCGGTGATTCTCTGGGCACTGGCGCGGGAGTTGCGTCTGCTGGCCAATATCTCGTTGCAGTACAGCCAGGGCACGCCGCTGGACAAGTGCTTCAGTCAGGCGAAACCGCCGGTCTGGGACAAGCGCAAACCGTTGATGAGCAAAGCCCTGCAACGCTACTCGGCACAACGCTGGGCGCAGTTGTTGCTTGAGGCTCAGCGTATTGACGCGCAGATCAAGGGCCAGGCTGCCGGGTCGCCGTGGATGAGCTTGAGTCGTCTGGCTCTATTGATGGCTGGCCAGCGACTTTCACTGCCTGCCGAATAAGATCAAAAGATCGCAACCTTCGGCAGCTCCTACACCAATCCCTGTAGGAGCTGCGGCACGCTGCAATCTTTTGATCTTGTTTCCTACAATGCACGCCTGCATTTGCACTATAGACAGATGCCCAACATCGGCAGATTATTTCCCCCGCAAAACCCACTCACTCGAGAGAACTCTCATGAGCAAAAAGCCATCGAAACATGGCCCCAACAAGGCCAAATCCATTGTCGCCCAACCCCTGTTCCGCAGCCGCCAGGAACGACCAATCAAGGGTAAAGGCAGCTACCGCCGCGAAGCCTTCCAGTCTGACAGCTGGGAGGCTTCTTACTTTCTGGCCGCTTAAAGCGCAGTACCCCCCGGTCATGTTAAGGTCTGCACCTGATTCGTTTTCCTGGAACTGTGCATGCCCCTAAGTCTTTCCCGTCGTTGGCCTGTTCGCCAACTGATCGCTGCCTCCAGCTTCATTCTGCTTGTCGCTTGTGCGGAAAAACCGACCGCAGCCGATGCGCAACCTCTTCAAGCCGCTCCTGTCGCCACGGCCCCAGCGATCATCCCGCCGGTAGTGCCGTCCGCCGACCCTCTCGATCTGCAGCCAACGCAGACCTTTGCCGAATGGCAGGCGAGCTTTCGCAAAGATGCCCTGGCCGCCGGGATTCGTGCCGAGCTGTTTGATCAGGCGTTTGCCAATGTCAGCTTCGACGCCAGTGTGATTCGTGCCGATCGCAGTCAGCCGGAGTTCTCCCGCCCGGTGTGGGAATACCTCGACGGCGCCCTGTCGCCACTGCGTGTGCGTAAAGGCCAGGCACTGATCAGTCAGTACGCCGATATTCTGCAAAGCATCGAACAGCGATATGGCGTCGACCGCCAGGCGCTAGTGTCGGTGTGGGGCATGGAAAGCAACTTCGGCCAGTTTCAGGGCAGCAAGTCGGTGATCAACTCGCTGGCCACCCTCGCCTACGAAGGCCGCCGCCCGGGCTTTGCTCATGCACAGCTGATCGCCGCCCTGCAGATCCTGCAACAAGGCGATATCACGCCGGAGAAGATGCTCGGTTCCTGGGCTGGCGCGATGGGTCAGACCCAGTTCATTCCGACCACCTACAACACTCATGCCGTGGACTTCGACGGTGACGGTCGCCGCGATATCTGGGGCAGCCCTGCTGACGCACTGGCATCGACCGCGCACTACCTGCAAAGCTCCGGCTGGCAGCGTGGTCAGCCGTGGGGGTTTGAAGTGCAGTTGCCGAGCAGCTTCAACTACACACTGGCTGATGGTGCGATTCGCAAGAGCGTCGCCGAATGGCGTCAGTTGGGCGTGACTCTGCCGAATGGCGGTCAGGTGCCAGCAGGTTCTGAACAGCTTTCTGCCGCACTGCTGCTGCCGGCTGGTTATCGTGGGCCGGCGTTCCTGATCCTCGACAACTTCCGCGCGATCCTCAAGTACAACAACTCCTCGTCGTACGCGCTGGCAGTGAGCCTGTTGTCCGAGCGTTTCAGCGGTGGCGGTTTGATCAACGGCAGTTGGCCGAAAGATGACCTGCCGCTGAGCCGCACCGAGCGTATGGAATTGCAGACATTGCTGAGCGCTCGCAATTACGATGCCGGCACAGCGGACGGGATCATCGGCGCCAATACGCGCAAAGCGATTCGCAGTGCCCAGCAGTCGTTTGGCTGGCCGGCGGATGGGTATCCGACGCACAAGTTGCTGGAAAGCCTGCGCAACCAATAAAGTAAAAATCAAAAGATCGCAGCCTTCGGCAGCTCCTACAGGGCAAATATCAATCCCCAGTAGGAGCTGCCGAAGGCTGCGATCTTTTTGCTTCACCCACACACTATCGGGTGACGACATCCTGCTCCAGCATCAACTCCTGCTTCCCCGCATCCAGCCGCACCAGCGCGCCCATTGGCAACGTCAGGTTCGGATCGCAGTGCCCGCTGCGCCACCCCGACAACACCGGAATTCGTAAAGGCTCGAACGTCTGCTTGAGCAGGCGGTTCAGCGCTGCGACATCCACGCCGGCAATGTCCCCGACCAACACCCCCCGCAACTTCGCCAACTTGCCGGCCAGGCGCATCTGGGTCAGCAAGCGATCAATGCGATACAGCGGCTCGTTGATGTCCTCGATCAGCAGAATTACCCCCTCGACATCGATTTCGTAAGGCGTACCCAACGTCGCAGCGATCATCGCCAGATTACCGCCGAGCAATCGGCCGTGCGCGATACCAGGCTCGACAGTGGTCAACGGATACGCCACCGGATGGCTGAACACACTTCCCGCCTTCAATTGCCCACGCAGCATGGCGAAGAACGAAGTAACGGTCGGCGGCTCCTTGTCACCCAACAGGTCGGCGTTGAGCAGTGGCCCGTGAAAGGTCACAAATCCTGCGTATCGACTGATAGCCAGGTGCAGCGCGGTGATATCGCTGTAGCCGATGAACGGCTTGGCGTTGCGGCTCAGCAGGTCATAGTCGATGCGGTCGAGCAAGCGCGGCGTACCGTAACCGCCGCGCAAGCAAATGATCGCATCGACCTCGGGATCAGCGAACGCTGCGTGCAGGTCACGCAGGCGTATATCGTCACTGCCGGCCAGATAGCCGTCCTTTTCATAAACACCGGGAAACACCTTCAGCCCATAACCACGGGCGCGCATCCATTGCAGCGCTTTCTCGGTGTCCAGAGCTCCGGGGCCCGCCGGCGCAATCACGCCGATCAACCCTTCCGAGGGCAGTGCAGGCACGGCTCTGTGTGGGCAAAGAGTATGGGTCGGTCGAACGGTCATCCTTGGATCTCCCTGTGAGTCATGCACACACAGTAGTCAGGAACGGCGGCAAACAGAAGAGGGTCGGCCACGCCGCAGGTTGCAGGAAAAATCAGCATCGAATGTAAGACGGGCAAAAAAATGCCCGCCGGGCGTTAAACCTCGGCGGGCAGTTTTTCATTCAGCGCCGGATCAGGAACCCAGCAGCTCAGCCTTGACCAACTTCGCTTGCTCGTCGGCATGGTACGAAGATCGTACCAGCGGGCCCGAGGCAACGTTCTTGAAGCCCATCTTGTAACCTTCCTCGGCGAACCAGGCGAAGGTGTCCGGGTGCACGAAACGCTGCACCGGCAAGTGGCTGCGCGACGGCTGCAGGTACTGGCCCAGGGTCAGCATGTCGATGTCGTGTTCGCGCATGCGTTTCATGACTTCGATGACTTCGTCGTCGGTCTCGCCCAAACCCAGCATCAAGCCGGATTTGGTCGGAATGTGCGGCATCATCTGCTTGAAGCGTTGCAGCAGGGTCAGCGACCACTGGTAATCCGAACCCGGACGCGCAGCCTTGTACAGACGTGGCACGGTTTCCAGGTTGTGGTTGAACACATCCGGCGGCTCGGCGGCGGTGATTTCCAGGGCGACGTCCATGCGACCACGGTAGTCTGGAACCAGGGTTTCCAGCTGCACGTTCGGCGACAGTTTGCGGATTTCGCGGATGCAGTCGGCAAAGTGCTGGGCACCGCCGTCACGCAGGTCGTCGCGGTCAACCGAGGTGATCACCACGTACTTGAGCTTAAGGTCAGCGATGGCGATGGCCAGGCTTTCCGGCTCGTTGACGTCCAATGGCTTCGGACGGCCGTGGCCGACGTCGCAGAACGGGCAGCGACGGGTGCAGATGTCGCCCATGATCATGAAAGTCGCGGTGCCACCGGAGAAGCACTCGCCGAGGTTCGGGCAGGACGCTTCTTCGCAAACACTGTGCAGCTTGTGTTTGCGCAGCAGGCTCTTGATCCGGTCGACTTCCGGGGAAACCGGGATGCGCACACGAATCCAGTCAGGTTTCTTCGGCAGCTCGGTGGTCGGAATGATCTTTACCGGAATGCGTGCAACCTTCTCGGCGCCGCGCAGCTTGACGCCGGCTTCTACCTTGGGACGCGGGGCCGGGCGCTCGGTCACGTCGAGCGTCGGGATCATGGTTTGCACTGCATCAGTAGTCATATCAGTCGATTCCGCCCGTCAGGGTCGTCTGCTCAGCATAGTCGAGGTGTTTGACGAGCTGCGCACGCAGCCGGGCACTTACCTCGGCAAATTCAATCGATCCTGCGTGGTCGCTCAGCTGGGTCATCGCCAGCCCGGCGTAGCCGCAGGGATTAATCCGTCGAAACGGTTCCAGGTTCATATCCACGTTCAGGGCCAGGCCATGAAAGGAACAACCGTGGCGAATCCGCAAACCCAGAGAAGCGATTTTCGCTCCATCGACGTACACGCCGGGAGCGTCTGGCTTGGCCGCTGCGGTTACCCCGTAACTGGCCAGCAGTTCGATCAGGCAAAGCTCCATGCGGCTGACCAGATCACGCACGCCGAAACCCAGCTTGCGTACATCCAGCAGCAGGTAGGCCACCAACTGGCCGGGACCATGATAAGTCACCTGCCCGCCGCGATCGACCTGCACTACCGGGATATCGCCCGGTAGCAACAGGTGTTCGGCCTTGCCGGCCTGGCCCTGAGTGAACACCGGCGGGTGTTCGACGAGCCAGATTTCGTCGGCGGCATCGCTGCCGCGTTCGTTGGTAAAACGTTGCATGGCATGCCAGACCGGCTCGTAAGCCATCTGGCCGAGCTCACGAAAGCCCAGCGTGCCCGGCATCACAACACCATGTGCACGAAGCCGGTCGCCCGCAGTTCGCTGTTGATGTTGTACAGCTGATCCTGATCGGTCGCGACGATGTGCAACTGAATGGTGGTGTATTTGCCGTTGGTGCTTTGACGCTCGTCGATGCGTTCATCATTGATGGTCGCGTGTTTCTTGACGATGTCGATGATCTTGTCTTTGTTGCCAACGCCGGTATCGCTGATCACCTTAACGGGATAATCAACCTGGGGAAATTCGATCTTTGGCGCCTTTACTTCGGTATCGGTCATGGCGTAACGGCCTCTAGAGCGCAAGCCGTGGTAACGCACATGGCCCCGCACCGGATCGGGGCGGGGCCATGCAGGTCAACACAAATCAGTTGAACAAGCCGTAGAAGAATAGACGGATGCTATCCCACATGCGGCGGAAGATACCACCCTCCTCGACGCCATCCAGAGCGATCAGGTCGGCGCTGTGCACGACCTTGTCTTCCAGTTTGACTTCGACTTTACCGATCACGTCGCCCTTGGCGATTGGCGCGGTCAGTTGCGGGTTCATGGTCATGCTCGCAGCGAGCTTCTTCAGCTGGCCTTTTGGCAGGGTCATGGTCAGGTCTTCAGCCAGGCCGGCCTTGACTTGATTGGTGGTGCCTTTCCACACCGGGGCCTGAGCCAGTTCGGTGCCCTTCTGATAGAAGGTCTGGGTTTCGAAGAAGCGGAAGCCGTAAGTCAGCAGCTTCTGGGTTTCAGCGGCGCGAGCCACTTCGCTGTTGGTGCCGAACACCACGGCGATCAGGCGCTGGCCGTCACGTACAGCCGAGGACACCATGCAGTAGCCGGCCTCGTCGGTGTGACCGGTTTTCAGACCGTCGACGGTCTTGTCGCGCCACAGCAGCAGGTTGCGGTTAGGCTGCTTGATGCCGTTCCAGAAGAACTCTTTCTGCGAGTAGATCGCATAGTGAGCCGGGTCTTCGTGGATGATCGCACGGGCCAGGATCGCCATGTCGTGAGCCGACGAGTAGTGCTCAGGGTTTGGCAGACCGGTCGGGTTCATGAAGTGGGAATTGGTCATGCCCAGATCAGCGACTGTCTTGTTCATCAGGTCGGCGAACGCGTCTTCGCTGCCGGCGATGTGCTCGGACAGCGCGACGCTGGCGTCGTTGCCGGACTGGATGATGATGCCGTGCAGCAGGTCGCTGACAGTGACCTGCGAGCCGACTTTGATGAACATCCGCGAACCGCCGGTACGCCAGGCGTTTTCGCTGACGGTCACCGGATCGTTTTCACCGATCTGGCCACGACGGATTTCCAGGGTCGCGATGTACGCGGTCATCAGCTTGGTCAGGCTGGCCGGTGGCAGACGCTGGTCGCCATTGTTCTCGACCAGCACGTTGCCGCTGCTGGCATCCATCAGGACGTAGGCTTTGGCGGCCAGTTGCGGTGGCGACGGCATCATCTCGGCCGCGAAGGCGGCTGGCGAGAGGAGCAGCGGGACTAGCAGACACAGGCGTTTGGCAAAGGTGGTGATGTTCATCCGTCTCTCGAAATCGCTAATGGAAACTGTCCTTGCGGACAAAATTTAATCAGATGACTTTCTAACGAGCCATCGCGTGTTCAGTTGCTCACTCCAGTCACCCTTGCCGGGCTTTTGTTCTTCGACGAGCCAACAACCTGGTTCACCCCCCAATACTGCAAGTGAACCGTCAATCAAGTTCTACGTATTACTCGGTGACCACACTTGGCGAACCAAGGTTGGCCAGGCGCACGCTGTTCTGCACCTGGGCAATTTCACCCGGCGAGCCGATCGGCCCCAGTCGCACCCTGTGCAGGGTCTGCTGATTGCGCACGATCGAACTGATGAACACCGGAGCGCTCACCATCCCGCTGAGCTTCGACCTCAGGAGTTCTGCAGCGTCCGGGTTGGCGAACGCGCCCACCTGCAGATACTGGCCAGTTGCTGTTGCAGAAGCGTTTTTTTTTGCACTCATCGGCACGGGGACGGTGTCGGAGGCATGTTGCTGCGGCGGTGGCGTCCATTGCTCGACGGTGCCAGCCGAAGCCGTGATCACCGGAGCGCTGTTCTGCGCGACCTGTGGCTCGTTGAGCATCAACGGTGCCGGACGACCCTTGGCGGCCCAGTATTGCTGCGGATCGATGCCTTCAACCTTGACCCGCGCAGTACCGGTTTCGGCGTAACCGAGTTTTTTCGCGGCGGCGTACGACAAGTCGATGATGCGATCGGAATAGAACGGCCCACGGTCGTTGACGCGCAGGATCACCGTGCGGTTGTTGTCCAGGTTGGTCACCCGAACGTAACTTGGCAGTGGCAATGTCTTGTGCGCGGCACTCATGCCGTACAGGTCGTAAACCTCGCCATTGGCGGTGTTCTGGCCGTGAAACTTGGTGCCATACCAGGACGCCGTGCCGGAGGCGACGTAGGTCTTGGATTCCTGCAACGGGAAGTAGGTTTTGCCCAGTACGGTGTACGGGTTGGCCTTGTACGGACCGGTGTGCAGGGTTGGTGTGGCATCAGGAATGCGCGAAACATCGACATCCCACCACGGCGCGCCATCTTTGTGCGCGCGGTTGATATCCAGACCCGGCTGCGCTCGCACAGCGGTATTGGAGGTTTTCGGCGTCGGGGAACGGCTGGTCGTGCAACTGGCGACCAATACCGCCAACGCAGCGAATGCCACCAGCTTCAGGGGTTTATTGTTAGGCAATGCCCGCATTACTTGACGCCCCGTGCTTGTACCAGCTGTTCAGACAGTTGATGTACGGCCATGGCGTACATCACGCTGCGGTTATAACGCGTGATCGCGTAGAAATTCTTCAGGCCCATCCAGTATTCAGGGCCGTTGTCGCCTTCGAGGCGAAATGCAGTCACCGGCATATCATCGCGCAGCGCATCATGACTTGACCAGCCCAGCACCCGCAACTCTCCAACGGTTTTCGTCGGCTCGATGCCGGTGGTCAGGCCTTCATCAACCTGCTCGCCACGCACATCGGCACGGCTGACTACCGGCTCACCGGCAACCCAGCCATGACGTTTGAAATAGCTCGCTACGCTGCCAATCGCATCATCCGGGTTGTTCCAGATATTGATGTGGCCGTCACCGTCGAAATCCACCGCATACGCACGAAAGCTGCTCGGCATGAACTGCGGCAGGCCCATGGCCCCGGCGTACGAGCCTTTGAGGGTCAATGGATCGACCTGTTCTTCACGCGCCAGCAGCAGGAACTCACGCAGTTCCTTGCGGAAAAATTCGGCACGGGGAGGATAGTCGAAACCGAGCGTGGACAAGGCATCGATCACCCGGTAATTACCGGTATTACGTCCGAAAAAGGTTTCAACGCCGATGATCGACACGATGACTTGTGCCGGTACGCCGTATTCCTGCTCGGCACGGGCCAGCGTGGCCTCGTGCTGACGCCAGAAATCCACACCACGGGCGATACGCGCGTCGGTGATGAACATCGGGCGGTATTCTTTCCACTGCTTCACGCGCTCGGCAGGTCTGGAAATGGCGTCGAGAATCGCCTGTTTACGCTGAGCCTCGCGGAACACCGCCATCAATTGCTCACCGGCGAAACCATAGTCGCGGGTCATTTCACCGACGAACTCGGCCACCTGAGGCGAGCCTTCGTATTCGCCAGCCAGCGCTTCCTGCACACTGCCCAGCAGGCCCATCAGGCCAACCAGCGGCGCGCATCGAGTCGCCCAGCCACGCATTACTTGCATTGAACTCTTCACCTTATTCAAACCTGTGCGATCCACTTGCGATGGGTATGGATCGACATCAAAACCCCAAACGCTGACAGCAGCGTCACCAGCGAAGTTCCTCCGTAGCTAATGAACGGCAACGGCACCCCTACGACCGGCAACAGGCCACTGACCATACCGATGTTGACGAAAACGTAAACAAAAAACGTCATGGTCAGCGCACCGGCGAGCAATTTGCCGAACAGCGTCTGGGCCTGAGCGGTGATCACCAGTCCTCGGCCGATCAGCAATAGATAGATCAGCAACAGCGCACAGATGCCCACCAGGCCGAACTCTTCGCCGAGTACGGCAATGATGAAGTCGGTATGGCTTTCCGGCAGAAAATCCAGGTGTGACTGGGTGCCGAGTAGCCAGCCTTTGCCGAACACGCCGCCGGAACCGATCGCGGCTTTCGACTGAATGATGTTCCAGCCCGTGCCGAGCGGATCACTTTCCGGGTCGAGGAAGGTCAGGATTCGCTGCTTCTGGTAGTCGTGCATGATGAAAAACCACATCGCCACTGACACTGGAATCGCCGCCGCCAGCACGCTGAGAATCCAGCGCCAGCGCAGCCCGCCCATGAACAGCACGAACGCACCGCCCGCGAGAATCAGCAGCGAAGTACCGAGATCAGGCTGGCGGACGATCAGGATGAACGGCACGCCGATCAGCATCAAACTGATGCCGACGTGCTTGAGTTGCGGCGGCAACGTGCGTTTGGACAGATACCAGGCGATGGTCGCCGGCATCAGGATTTTCATGAACTCCGAGGGCTGGAAGCGGATCACTCCGGGGATGTTGATCCAGCGTGTGGCGCCCATGGCGTTGTGGCCCATGATGTCCACCACCAACAGCAGCACCACGCCGATCACATAACCAAGCGGCACCCAGCGCGCCATGAAACGCGGCTCGAACTGGGCGATGACGATCATCGACACCAGACCGATGCCGAACGAGGTCGCCTGTTTGGCCAGCAGGTCCCAGCTCTTGCCGCTCGCCGAATACAGCACGAACAGGCTGCCGGCGGCGAGGATCAGCAGCAGGATCAGCAACGGGCCATCGATATGCAGCCTTTGCAGCAGCGTCGCGCGGCGACGCATCACATCCTCACTGGAGAGCATGCGATCAAAGTTATTCATCACGGGCCGTAGCCTCCGCACTGATTGGGCTGGCGTATTCGGCCTTCAAACGTCCGTCCTGATCGAGCAGCCAGGCGTCCATGACCTGACGCACCACGGGTGCGGCAACGCCGGAACCGGACTCACCGTTCTCGACCATCACCGACACGACGATGCGCGGGTCATCGGCCGGAGCGAAACCGACGAACAAGGCGTGGTCGCGGTGACGCTCCTGAACCTTGGAGCGGTCGTACTTCTCGCCCTGCTTGATCGCGACGACCTGCGCCGTACCCGATTTGCCGGCGATACGGTATTGCGCGCCGATGGCCGCTTTGCGCGCGGTACCGCGAGCGCCGTGCATCACTTGCTGCATGCCGTGATTGACCTTGGTCCAGTCCGACGGATCACGCAGGACAATGTCCGGCATCGGATTCTCGTCCACCGGCTTCACCCCTTCGAGGGATTTGGCCAGGTGCGGGCGATTCCAGATGCCTTTGTTGGCGACCAGCGCAGTCGCCTGGGCGAGTTGCAGCGGAGTCGATTGCATGTAGCCCTGGCCGATTCCGAGGATCAGGGTTTCGCCGGGGAACCACGCCTGCTTGCGCGTCGCCCGCTTCCATTCACGGGACGGCATCAGGCCGGGGGATTCTTCGAACATGTCCAGCGAGACCTTCTGGCCGATGCCGAACTTGTTCATGTAGGCCGACAGCCGATCAATGCCGAGCTTGTGCGCCAGGTCATAGAAGTAGGTGTCGTTGGACCGCATGATCGCCGTGTCGAGGTCGACAAAGCCGTCGCCCGTGCGGTTCCAGTTACGGTATTTGTGATCGTAGTTGGGCAGCATGTAGTAGCCCGGGTCGAACACTCGACTGGACGCCGTCACCACACCGGAATCAAGACCGGCAATCGCCACCGCAGGCTTGATCGTCGAACCCGGCGGATACAGACCGCGCAGCACGCGGTTGAACAATGGCCGGTCGATGGAATCACGCAACTCGGCGTAGGCCTTGAAGCTGATGCCGGTGACGAACAGGTTCGGGTCAAAGCTCGGCTGACTGACCATCGCCAGCACCTCGCCGGTCTTCGGATCCAGCGCAACCACCGCGCCACGACGCCCGCCCAACGCTGCCTCGGCCGCTTCCTGCAACTTGATGTCCAGACTCAGGACGATGTCCTTGCCGGGAATCGGATCGGTGCGTTTGAGCACTCGCAGTACGCGGCCACGGGCGTTGGTCTCGACTTCTTCGTAACCGACCTGACCGTGCAATTCCGGCTCGTAGAAACGCTCGATGCCGGTTTTGCCGATGTGATGGGTGCCGCTGTAATTGACCGGATCGAGGCTCTTCAGCTCTTTCTCGTTGATCCGCCCCATGTATCCCACCGAATGCGCGAAATGCGCGCCCTGCGGATAGTGACGAACCAATTGTGCAACCACTTCCACGCCCGGCAGGCGGAACTGATTCACCGCGATCCGGGCAATCTGCTCTTCGCTCAGCTCGAACAGGATCGGCACCGGCTCGAACGGCCGGCGCCCCTGACGCATGCGTTTTTCGAAGATAACCCGGTCTTCAGGCGTGAGCTCCAGCACTTCGACGATAACGTCGAGCACTTGCTGCCAGTCGCCGGAGCGCTCGCGGGTCATGCTCAGGCTGAAGCTCGGACGGTTGTCCGCCACCACCACGCCGTTGCGGTCGAAAATCAACCCACGGGTCGGCGGAATCGGCTGCACGTGGACGCGGTTGTTTTCCGAGAGCGTCGAGTGGTACTCGTACTGGATCACCTGCAAGTAATACAGCCGCGCGATCAGCACGCCGATCAGCAACATGATCGCAATGGCCCCGAACACGACGCGGCTACGCACCAGGCGTGCGTCCTTTTCGTGGTCCTTGATGCGGATCGGCTGAGACATGAGGGCTGGATTACTTGTGGTAAGGGTGACCGGACAGCACGGTCCAGGCACGATACAACTGTTCGCCGATCAGGATCCGCACCAGCGGGTGCGGCAACGTCAGCGGCGACAACGACCAACGCTGATCGGCCCGGGCACAGACTTCCGGCGCCAGCCCTTCCGGGCCACCAACCATGAAATTGACCGTGCGCGAATCCAGCCGCCAGCGATCAAGTTCGACCGCCAGCTGCTCGGTGCTCCAGGGTTTGCCGTGGACTTCCAGCGTGACAATCCGCTCGTTCGGCCCGACCTTGGCCAGCATGGCTTCGCCTTCCTGGCGGATGAAACGGGCCACGTCGGCATTCTTGCCACGGGTATTGAGCGGTATTTCCACCAGTTCCAGCGCCAGCTCGGACGGAAGACGCTTGGCATATTCATGCCAGCCTTCTTCCACCCACTTGGGCATGCGTGAACCGACGGCGATCAGGCGCAGTCGCACAGCAATCCCTTACAGCTGGTCTTTGTTGAGCTTGGTGAAGTGCTCGTGGGTGTTTTCCGGGCTGTGGTGCTTGGCGTCGGCCGCACGGCTTTGCTCGGCACCGGCCCACAGGCGCTCCAGGTCGTAGAACTGACGTGCCGAGGCGGTCATCATGTGCACGATCACCAGGTCCAGGTCCAACAGCACCCAGTCGCTGTCGCCCTTGCCTTCTTCGCCCAGCGGCTTGGCGCCCTGCTTTTTGACTTCTTCGCGAACCTTGTCGAGCATCGCGTTGATCTGGCGGTTGGACGTACCGGTAGCGATGATCATGTAGTCAGTGATGCTCTGCTTGTCGCGGACATCAATGATCTGGATATCTTGCGCCTTGACGTCTTCCAGTGCCGCCTCGGCAAGCTTGACCAGCTGATCGCCAGTCAGTGGCTCATTGGTGTTGATCGGCTCAGGCAGCGGAGCGCTCTTGAATGTACCTTTGCGCTTAACTTTCTTTTCGTTGTCAGTCATATAAAACTCGTTTTGCTCATATATTCGGCGGCTTGGCGATACGTGGATTCGTATCAGTGAAGCACGCCTTGCTCAGTTCGACGCACGGTACAGACCGTGCGCATCGATGTAGGCCAGGACCGCGTCGGGCACCAGGAAACGTACCGACTTACCGCTGGCCAGCAGTTGACGGATCTGGGTGGCGGAAACCGCGAGCGGTGTCTGCCAGACGAATGCAATCTGTCCGCTCGGCCCTTTCAGGGCCAGCGGGTCGCTCACCGAACGCGCTGCCAGCAGGTTGCGCAAGGCATCCGGCGGTTCGCTGTCGGCGTCCGGGCGCTGTAGCACCAGGATGTGGCAATGCTGGAGCAACTCTTCCCAGCGGTGCCAAGTGGGCAGGCCGCAAAATGCGTCCCAGCCCAAAAGCAGAAAAACCTGGGTCTCGGCGGGCATTTCAGCGCGCATCGACTCCAGGGTATCAATGGTCCAGGACGGTTTGTCCCGCTGCAATTCGCGGGCGTCCACCACCAGCGGCGGCATTCCGGCCACCGCACACTCGACCATCGCCAGCCGATCCTGCGCCGACACCTGCGGCGTACCGCGATGGGGCGGGCGCGCGTTCGGCATCAGGCGCAACTCGTCGAGCGCCAGCGCTTCGGCGACTTCCAGGCCACCGCGCAGATGGCCGATGTGCACCGGATCGAACGTGCCGCCCAGGACGCCAATGCGCCGAGGGCGGGACTCGCTGCCGGGTGCCGGCGCTGTCAGGTCGAGGTCGGTCAAGTCAGACCGTCGCCTGGCCGCGCAACTGGCCATCACCGACCACGATGTACTTCTCGCAGGTCAGCCCTTCGAGGCCCACCGGGCCGCGGGCGTGCAGCTTATCAGTAGAAATGCCGATCTCGGCACCCAATCCGTATTCAAATCCATCGGCGAAACAGGTCGGGGTGTTGATCATCACCGACGCCGAGTCGACTTCCGCGACAAACCGACGGGTGTCGGCGAGGTTTTCGCTGACGATCGAGTCGGTGTGATGGGAGCCGTAATGGTTGATGTGTTCGATCGCCTGATCCAGACCGTCGACCACGCGAATCGACAAAATCGGCGCCAGATACTCGGTGCTCCAGTCGTCTTCGCTGGCGGCAACGGCGTCGATGATCGCCCGCGTACGCTCGCAACCGCGCAGTTCAACGCCTTTTTCGCGGAACTGCGCCGCCATCGACGGCAGGAAATCTTTCGCAACAGTTTGATCGACCAGCAATGTCTCCATCGCACCGCAAATACCGTAGCGATAAGTCTTGGCGTTGAAAGCAATGCGTTGGGCTTTCGGCAAGTCGGCATGGGCACTGACGTAAACGTGGCAGATGCCGTCCAGATGCTTGATCACCGGCACACGGGCATCGCGACTGATGCGTTCGATCAGGCCACGGCCACCGCGCGGTACGATGACATCGACGTACTCGGGCATGGTGATCATCGCGCCAACGGCGGCACGGTCAGTGGTTTCGACCACTTGCACCACGGCGGCGGGCAATTCGGCCTCGGCCAGACCGCGTTGAATGCACGCGGCAATCGCCCGGTTGGAATGAATCGCCTCGGAGCCGCCGCGCAGGATGGTCGCGTTGCCGGACTTCAGGCACAGGCTCGCGGCATCGATGGTCACGTTTGGCCGGGATTCGTAGATGATCCCGATCACGCCCAGCGGCACACGCATCTTGCCAACCTGAATCCCCGACGGACGGAAGCTCATGTCGCGGATCGCACCAACCGGGTCCGGCAGTGCAGCGACCTGACGCAGACCGACGATCATGCCATCGATACGCGCCGGGGTCAGTTCCAGACGCTCCAGCAATGCCGGTTCCAGACCATTGGCGCGGCCGGCAGCCAGATCCTGCTCATTGGCGGCGGCAAGCTCGGCACGCGCGGCATCCAGGGCATTGGCAGCAGCCTGCAAGGCGCGGTTTTTCTGCGCGGTGCTGGCACGGCCGATGACCCGGGAGGCTTCACGGGCGGCGCGACCCAATCGGGTCATGTAGTCAAGAACGGACTCAGTCATGGTCTGCTGGGGTCTTGGCAAAGAGGAAAGCGGCAGATTATAGCTGTCGCGTCCCGGGACTAACAGCGGTGACGGGCGGATGGTCGAAATGAACGCGGATTCGCCGGTGTTCAGGCCCAATTAAGCCACGCGTTGTTATCATCACGACCTCCTGAGCCTGGATAATCATTGCCTGCCATGTCCGATCTGACCGTTCGCAACCGCGCCGAACGCCTGCCGCTGGGGCTGCCCGACGCCTTTTTCGACCGAGATGCGCAAGTGCTGGCGCAGGACCTGCTCGGCAAAGTCATCCGGCACCGGGTTGGCGATCTGTGGCTGAGCGCGCGAATCATCGAAACCGAAGCCTATTACTGTGCCGAAAAAGGCAGCCATGCCTCGTTGGGCTACACAGAAAAACGTAAGGCTTTATTTCTGGATGGCGGTCACATCTATATGTATTACGCCCGAGGCGGTGATTCGCTGAACTTCAGCGCGCAGGGGCCGGGCAATGCGGTACTGATCAAATCCGCCTATCCGTGGGTCGATGAAGTCAGCGGGCCGGCGAGTCTGGCGCAAATGCTGCTGAACAATCCCGACGCACAGGGACGTGCGCGTCCTTCGCAAAAACTCTGCGCCGGGCAAACCCTCTTGTGCAAAGCGTTGGGACTGAAAGTGCCAGTGTGGGACGCCAAGCGTTTCGATCATGAAGTCCTTCTGGTAGAAGACACCGGGCCGGCACCTTCGCACATCATTCAAACCACCCGCCTGGGCATTCCCCGCGGCCGCGACGAACACCTGATGTACCGCTTTGTCGACGCAAACCATGCGCAATGGTGCACGCGGAACCCGCTGCGACGCGGTCAGGTCGAAGGCCGGGATTATTTCTTGCTGTAACCCCCACAGGGTTAATCAACGATTGGAGTTTTTCTGTATGGGCCCATGGCTCGATAGCGTTACCGGGTGGCTGGCGGCGAATCCACAATGGCTGGCTGTGGCGGTGTTCATTGTTGCCTTTGTGGAGTGCCTGGCGATTGCCGGTTTGATCGTGCCGGGCACCGTGCTGCTGTTTGCCGTCGCCGTACTGGCCGGCAGCGGCGCTCTTTCGCTGAGCGAGACGCTGTTGCTGGGTTTCCTCGGCGGGATTCTCGGCGATGCCGTTTCGTACTTCCTCGGCCGCCATTTCCACCAGAACATTCGACGCCTGCCGGGGCTACGGCATCATCCGGAATGGATGGCCGGTGCCGAGTCGTATTTCCAGCGCTACGGCATCGCCAGTCTATTGGTCGGCCGCTTCATCGGGCCGTTGCGGCCAATGCTGCCCATGGTCGCCGGCATGTGCGACATGCCCTTCCCGCGTTTCGCCGCTGTCAGCCTGCTGGCGGCTGCCGGCTGGAGTCTGGCCTATTTGCTGCCGGGCTGGGCCACCGGCGCGGCCTTCCGCCTGCCATTGCCAGAAGGGTTCTGGCTGGAAGCCGGGATTGTCGCCGGCAGCATCGCCGTGATGGTCGGCCTCAGCGTCAACAGCAGCCTGCGCCGGCACCGCCGCGCGACGATCTGGATCAGCAGCATGAGCCTGTTGATTCTGATTGGCCTGTTCATCGGCTACCCGTACCTGACCGCGCTCGATCAAGGCGTAATGACGCTGGTGCAGGAACATCGCCAGCCAATGCTGGATGAAATTGCGGTCACGCTGACCCTGGTCGGCGAGTTCCGCAACATGCTGTTGTTCAGCGCCCTGCTGACCGGTCTGTTGCTGCTGTGCCGGCAATGGCGCCAGGCGATCTTCGTCGGCGGCACGCTCCTGGTGACCGCACTGGCCAACACCGGAACCAAATATTTCTTTGCCCGGGTGCGCCCGGAAGTGCTGACTGATCCATTGACCACCTACAGCATGCCCAGTGGCCATGCCTCAGGTTCGTTCGCGCTGTTTCTGACCCTGGCAGTACTCGCCGGCCGTGGCCAGCCGCCACGCATGCGCCTGACCTGGTTGCTGATCGCCTGTATTCCGGCTCTTTTCATCGCACTGTCGCGGGTCTATCTGGGGGCTCACTGGCCAACCGACGTATTGGCCGGCGCTATGCTCGCCGCCTGTGTCTGCGCTGCCGCCCTGTGGCTGAGTCAACGCAAAACCGCACTCAATCCCATGCCGTACAAGATCTGGTGGTTGATCTTGCCGGCCATGTTGGCGCTGTTTGGCTTTTTCGTCCTCAGGCATCTGCCTCATACGCTATTGCGTTACGCCTATTGAACGAGGCAATACACAAGGCTTATTTCCTTCGCGCTGCTCTTTTAAGAAACTTCCGACATGAGCGGCGCACTTCTCCCATTCAAACTTTCTCGCAGCCGGTAAAACTTCCCGCCTGACCAACCGACAACCTCATACATTTAAAAGACGCTATAACAAAAGTTACACTTCCAACAAGAATTAGAACAACAATAACTTTCGCCACGCCGAAAATGCGCTAGATTAAATTCACAAACATTAAAACCCGTCAAACTCACCCCTTCAACTTCAATTCGACGGGCCGCATTGCTGTTACAAAAATTTCACCACTTACATCAGGCTTTTAAACTCTTTAATATTATTTCGAGCATTCCATGAGTCCGAAGATTCCCCGCAAACCGCCCCTGTCTTCCTCGCAACAACCTGATCCGGTCTCCCTACACCATCAGCACGTTGCTCCGGGCGTTCCGCCAGCCTACCGATTGCCGGGTTTTGCGCACCCATCGGATCCCGCTCGCCCCACCGGCACGCATTCAACTTCGCAGAGCATCACTCCCCCCTCCGTGGTCATTCATGCCATGCCGACGCAAAATCCGGCCCATCTCGCGAATGACGGTTCGGTGGAAAGCTACTGGCTGTCCGATGAGTTTCTGGTCGGCATGCGACCGGCTGACGACAATGGTTTTCGCTGGATCGTCGGGCGCCAGTTTGTCGACGTCGAATATGCAAGTGGCCTGCAAACCACCCATGTCGGCCTTGATGACACGGGTCACTATCGAAGCAAGACGCTGTTCGAACGCGTGCCGTCCGGCCCGCGGCTTTACAAAAACGAAGGCCAGGCGACCTGGCGCCTGACAGAACGCCCCTCAGGGCCCGCGCTATCGACAAAACGCCCCGCCCTGCCAACGGCCGAGCACTCCGGTCTTGCTCCCGTCGCCAAGCGACCCCGCCCCGCCCCCGCTTATCTCAATCAAAGCCAATACGCGGCAACACCGCGCTCACCGGACCCTCAGGGCTATTACGAACTCAAACCTTCCCTTGATCGCCACAGCACCGACATACAGTTTGCCTTCAGGGATCCATTCGGCAACTGGGTTCAGGTCGATCCACCCGCCGCCGGATTCGGCGCACAACACGCCCTGTTAAAGCACTGGACCGATCACGACATATGGCAGACATACGGCATTCATGGTCAGGAGATCGTGCGATTTCGAGCTGAAGCCCAAGCACTTGGCAAACCGCCGCAGTGGGTCGAATCCGTGGCCACGGACAATCCGCTCACCGATTTGCTGGACGACTCCCTGCGCTGGCTACATCCCGACATGAATCTCCAGCAGCGCGAAACCCTACTGCAGTCCTACAACTTGTTGCCGAGTCAGTTGACGCGCTTGCGAGATGACCTGCTCACCGAACTGGCCATTCCTCAATGGGCTCAGAAACACAAGCAACTCACAGAGGACCTCGATAACCCGCAGCGTCTGGAGCAACTGAGTCGGGATGTGAGCGAAGAACTCAATCTCAAACGCGGTGCCCAACATGACTGGTACAGCCCCAAGGCCAGCATGACCCCTGAAGTGCTCGAAGCACTGCTGAATAAACTCGGTTATCAGCGCAACCAGAACAATTGCCTGTACCGCACGGACGTGCCGGCCCTGTTCCGCGGTGATGATCGTACGCCTTTCGAGCTCGCCAATGACGAAGCGATGCTCCCGCGCTACCACCATGAACCGGGCGCGACGACTCACAAGCCGATGAGCGCCACCTTCAGCCTCAATGAAGGTCAGGTGTATGCCCGGGCACCCGACCCCGAGTACTTGCGCTTCAACAGCCAGACCAACAAGCACCCGGGAGGGGACGTTGACGGCCAGGCCCCAGACAGCGATGCCAGTGACACGCCAGGCACCTCGTCTTCCGAGTGGTCCGAAGCCACAAGCCCGATCCCGTGGGATCACGATCGTCACTACGAATCCACACGTACGCGCCAGACCGTCATGTTTATGTATGCGCTCGACACCCGCCATCTTGAGGTGGTCCCCCATGAAGAAAACATTCGCTTCAACTCAGCGGCCCGTGATACCTCCGCGACCTGGTTTCCCTCCGATGATTTCGAAGGGCTGATTTCGGTCACTCGAAGCGGGCTGAATGCCGACCGCGTCTGGCTATTGAACACCGCCCTGACCAAAGGGGTGAAAGTCGACGACATCAGGTACCAGGCAGGAGATCGCGCTGAACGGATCGAGGCCGCCACCCATGCGGGGCACACCAACAAATTCGAATACGACCTGCTGATCGACCAGGCCGAGGACGCAGGCAAGCCCGTGCTCAGACTGTCCGGCAACGGCAACGAATTCGCCTACGACATCACTTGGCCCGAAACGGACAAGCCGACAACTCAAGGCCAGTGATACGCCGGTAAGGACACCGGATCCATGGCTTTACATTAAAGGATTAATGACATGTCAAAAATCATCTCCCCACCTATGCAGATTGCCAACGTCAGCCCCGTTCAGATCGTGCCTCTCAACGTTTCGGCCAATCCTCATACGCCGCTGGCGGGCACGCTCCACGACGTCACGCCGTCAGACGACGCTGACGCCCCCTATCGACGCACGCTCAAATCCCTCGACAAACATTTCGGGCGGCTACGTTTCGGTGAAATACTGACCAGCCGCGTCGAACTTCAGGCGTTGGGCGCGACGGTCCATGGCCAGCCCATCAGCCCTGCGAACGCAGGCATGCAAACACCGGATCAAACATTTCTCGACGGGCTCAATTTCGAGGAGACCAGAGTCAAGGCCCGGCTGCGTTCGGCGGATACTCCGAACAGCGACACCCCGGCCATGCTGTTCTTCGAAATCGCCTTGATGCGTTCGGTAGACGCCCCCCCTCTGTTCATCAGCGATACACCGCAGGCTCCAGGCAGCGCAATGGATCGCATGAATCAGTTGGGCAAGGCCGCGCAGAAACTGGATATCCACCGTGCCGACTCTTTCGAAAACGCCCCTGGCTGGATCAGTAAAAACAAAAGCTATCTGATGAGCGGCGCAGGCGTAGGCATGCAGGCATTCGGCATCTACAGCGGCTACCGGGCCATGATCGACGCGATCAGACAAGGCGATGCGCTGGAAGCGATTTTCCAGGGAGGTTCGATCGCTGCCGAGTTTGGCTCATTGATCATCGAGCGAGGCCTGACCAAGACTGGTGAGGCGATGCTCACGAATGGCGCGACCGCGTTCAAGTACTTCCCCCTGACCTCGGTAGGCAAATACATGAGCCGGGGCGCCGGATTGTTCGCCAGCGTGATCACCCTTCCGTTCGACATCATCGATGCGGTCAAATCGTTCAACGCCGCCGCGGCAGCGCAAGGCAAAGAAGCTCAGGATCACTATGTCAGTGGTGGCCTGAGCGTCGCCGGCGCAGGTATCAGCCTGGTGCTGGGCATCGCCGCACTGGCGGGCTTCGGCAGTACCGCCGGGCCGCTCGGCCTTGCCGCCGCCGGTTTGCTCATCGCCGCCTCGGTGATTTACCAGGCCGCAAGGGTGGTGGATGACATTGATGATTACATTGAACTGACTTTCCACGAACGCTTGCGCTCTGGCTGGTTCGCCTTCACTCGCCAGGACCTGGACACGCAAGTCATGGATCGCTTCAAGCTTTCCAAAGGTTTTGTTGATCACGAGAAGCAGTTGGAACTGTCCGCTAAAGACATGCTTGAAGGCGCCTACAAAAACGCCATCGAGCACGTAGTGAATGGCATTTTCAGCGTCGAATTGAAACCGGTTGAACTGTGGCGCTATCAATGGAATGAAAGCACCGGCGAGAAGCCGTTCAAACTCGACAGTCAGGCGGTCATCGTCGGCGGTGACGACATCGTGGATGCCAGTAATGGCTTGCCCGCCGATCTCAAAGGCAAGGTCAGCGGAAGCGCAGGCGCTGACAAGGGTGTGTTCTGGCGCCTAGGGGATGGAAATGACCGGGTCGTCGGCGTCAAGGCCAAAACCAACCTCTTCACCTATCGCGAAGGACACAAAGCGCTGACCGGGGGTGACAGGAACGATGCGTTTCATCAGGAGATCAACGAACAGGCCTTGAATCTTGCCGCCCCACCGGCTCATCTCAATGTGCTGGATGGTGGTGCCGGCTCGGACACCCTGACCTTTGAAGGCATTCGCCCGCGCTCTGATACTCGTCACATTGGCCACGACATCAATCTGCAAACGGGCAGGGTGGCTTTGCGTGGGCTTGATCTCGCTGCTGATGCGGTGGAAGTCGCACACCTCACCTCGTTTGAAAACGTCTCGACATTGCGCAAGGGGACGAGCCGGGTCATCGGGACTGATGAGGCCAACCGGATTGCCGCCAACGGTTACGACCGCATCAGCGCCGGCGCCGGTGACGACACCATTGCCATCTACGGAACAGACTGCCGGGTTGAAGGGGGGGCCGGCACAGATCGGTACTACATTGCCAACACCAATGCACGGACGACGATCGTCGAGGACGGCGAACAGTCGAGCCTGATCGAGTTCGGCTGGCCGATGGAGGTCATTCAGCAGTGGAAGATCGTCGGCACCTCGTTGATCGTGCGCTCTTTGCGCGACAAAGATGGCAGAGATCCCGAACATGTCCTGACCATCGAAAATGTCTACCAATGGATCGATAACAAACGCCACCTGAAGAACGGTCAGTGGCGGTTCATCACGGAGGACGGCTATGAACTGGTGGCGTTGCTGCCACCGCAACCGGACGACACGGTAAATCAACGCATCGAGGTTGCAATAACCGTCAGTGGTCAGGCCGCCCTGCCCCCCCAAATCGTCAACGACGGCACCGTCATCATTACCGAGGAAGGGTTGAAGCGGCATTTCGTGTCTCGCACTAACCGCAATGTCGAGTTTGTGGCCAAGGGCAATACACCTGAAACCTCAAGAAACGTTTACCTGGATTTCAAGGACTCGGAGATTGTCGACGTCGCCGTCAGCTATGAGGTTGAAGTGCGCAAAGGTGTTTCGGGTTACACCTACCTGATTTATAAAGACTTCGATCTTTCAATCCGGCTGCCGGAAAAAGTCGTGGCATTCAAAGGGGTGATCCAGCCAATCGCGGCCGCTACAGGCTACGGCGGGAGAAACAGCCTGAGAGTCACCACGGTTCACCTTGTACAAGACATCGCCCTGATCCTGCTGGATGAAGTTTCATACCGACTTCAAGTGCCCGACCTGGACTACGAAGACGATGTAAAAAATCCCGGCCGCAGGGTACTTCACACCCGCAGTTGCCTGATGAAGCGCAATGGCAGATATCTGTTTACCCGACCACAACCCGGCGAGAAGACTCCGCTTCCGGCGTATAACAGCACCGTTGTGATCGACGCCAGGCCTCATACCGACATTTATCTGCTCGAAGGAAAAGGTGCCACTTACGACATCCACCTTGCGAGCAACTCGATCATTCGCCTCTCCACTCCCGGCGCAACGGCAAAAACAAGCAATGCGTCTACCTGGAATCTTTTCAGCCATACGCTGAAAGAAACCGTGTCACGCAACGACATTCAGTTGAACGGCAACCGCTTGCGAGTCGCCAGCGTCACAATTGAATTGCCCGATATCGAAGACGACGTGCCGGTGGAGTTCATCAGCGTAGCAACTTCATCCGGCAACATTTATGAGGTTTCCCTGCTGTTTGAAGTGTTTCAGCTTTACGTCATCGACGCCCGCAGTCATGCCAGCGTCGAGGCGCTTCTGGCCGAGATAACTGCACATCAGCAACGGAACGAACTGGCGGCAGTCGTTTATGTCACCCACATCGCTTCGACGTCTGGAGAAAGCGGCACAGTGCTTTACAACTCGAAGAGGAAATATTGGGGGCGTGTTGGCGATCCGGCAGCGCGAATCAAACCCGAAGACCTGCTGATCGAAGCGGCCGTCACTCTCTGAACATTTTCAGCCAATGATCAACAAGCCCGGACGATGCCACTCATTGCCCGGGTGCGTGCATCACTCAGCCAAGGAAAGGCTGTGTCAAACATAAAGGAGATTCACTGCATGCGACAAAAGCAGGGGTCACGCCCCCCCTCACCGACAGTCGACACGCCGGCGACCACAACACGCGCGTCTGGAGATCATTCCGCGCACAACCCGGCAATTCCCACACCGGAAAACATTCCCGGCCATTTTCCACTCCAATCGCCTTCTTCCTCCAAGCGGCCCCGTATGGATGAGCCAGGCAGCTCCCGACAAGGAACCTCGCCAATCGAAGTCAGCGTCATGTCGCCCGACCGTGCCGACCCGCCATTTTTTCCGGCAACCTCACTCGAAGATTTCGTGCAACCCTACTTCGGTGATCTGCCTGCACCCAATGCAACCGGTGTCAGGCGTTATCTCACCAAAGAGTGGGTCGATGTCCAGCTTCCAGGCACGCAAGGCCGGCAGCACGTTTGCGTTAAATACGACGCCGACCTCAAGGCATATCGAGTGATGTCCTTCAGACGTCTGGCCCCTGGCCCACCGATATACCGAACCACGCAGGACAATCTATGGAGCCTGGATCGTCACCGCACGCTCCTGAATGGCGATGATTATGCGTTCTCCGCGACCCCAAACGCTGATGGCCACTACGCATTCCGCGCTTTCGGATCGAGCAGTGATTCAGCCATTCTCGGCTATGCCATCAAAAACCCGGAGCATCACTGGCTTGCCATCGATCCCGCGCAAGCAAAACACGAGAGACTGGCCGACAGGCAACTGGCGCAATGGTCGGATCAGGACATCCAGCAAATGTACATTCTGGATGACACCCGGATCGCCGCCTTCCGCACAGAAGCGCAAGCCTCAGGCAAGGCACCGGACTGGGCACCCCGGGCGCAGAACAGCGAAGACCATCTGTTTGTCGCCGAGTCATTGAAGTGGCTGCATCCACAACTGCCTCTTGCCCAGCGTCTGGAATTACAACGCAGCTATAATCTGACCCAAGACCAACTGTGTCGTCTGCGTACTGAATCGGGCGACGGCCAGATACCGGAATGGGCCGAACAGCATAAACGTCTGAGCCTCGACCCGAGCAATGACCAGCGCTTCAAACTGATCGCCGACGAACTGGAAAACTACGTTCAAGACTTGAGAAGCCAAGGGCTGGCCCTCGACCATCACTGGCCCGCCACCCGGTACAGCGATGTTTTTTTAGCCGATTACGCGACCCACCTTGGCTACCAGCGAACCCGACACAACATGCTCTACCGCACGGACATTCCGGCGATGTTCCGGGGCGAAACCCGATTACCCTTCGAATTGGCCCGGGACGGGCGGATGATTTACCGCAAAGGCAATCCCACGGGCACCACGAACAAGCGTGCGCTGAGTGCAACGTTCGGACTGCATGACGCCACCGCTTATGCGGCAACCAGGGGCGGCTTCTATCACGAGCTGCATTACAACTCGCAGGCCAATCGTTTTCCCGGCGTGAATCCACAGAGTTCCAAAGGACGCAGCAGTGAGCCCTCGGATTCCGGCGACAGTTCAGTGTCGGACGGTAAACGGACCGGCGACGAAGCCGACTCCGACAGCTCGTTCGTTTTCGATGAGTCGAAAGGTTATGAATCCACTCGCCGCCAGCAAAAGACTTCCTTTGTGTATGTCATCGACACACGCGGTCTGGAAGTGGTGCCGGGGGCGGAGAACAAGGCATTCAACCCCGGCAACAGTAAATTCTTCTTCGACGAACTGGAGGGGCATATCTCGACGCCCACACGCGGCATCAGTGCCGAGCGGATCTGGCTGGTACGTTCCGACCTGACGCGCGCCGCCCGGGTCAAGGATGTACTGGAGCAGGCCGCTGACCGAGTCGCTGCAATCGAACAGGCAACCTGGGCGGGAACCGACAGTCAAACAGGCAGCTATTTTGGCAGCAACGCTTATGACAGCCTGATCGATGGAATCGCCGGTTCAGGCGGCCTGATTCTTGAACTCCCCAAGGGCGACAAGACGTTCGCCGACGACATCGTCTGGCCGGCTCCCGAGCATGACCGGCCCTGACTCATTCAGCCAATGGATGGCTGACTCAATCACATGGAGTGACTTTTATGCGCCAAAAACCCGGGCCACTGCGCCCATCCCCAACCACAGAGACATCCGCCACCTCGACACCCCGTCCTGCGCCCTCCGATCGTCCAGTCGATCTGGATCCCCGGTTGCCTGGCCGCATCAGACCGGACGGGACAAACGAATCACCGGGCATTAACGCCGACGGCCCTCACAGCAGCACCTCAAAAGTGGAATCCGCCTTATCGATTACACAGATGCCCGAAACGCAAATGCCCCGGCCTCGTACAACAACCTCGCCCCTCGAGCCCTATTTGCAGAACGTCGATGCGTCTTTGAGCCACGACGCAGGCGGGCTGAAGATTCACAAGGGTCGCACGTTCGCGGACATCGCCCAGGAAGATGGATCAGCCGCCGGACTGACGGTGATGGTGGCGTTCCACGATCTGATGAAAGCCTACCGGGCCAGGTTGCCGAGTGAGCGGGTGCCATCCGGTCCTCCGCTCTATCGAGTCGCTGACAGCAACCTCTGGAGCTTGAAAAAGCCCATTGCGTACTACCCTCTTGATCGCTACACCGTGCATGAAAAGGGTCATACCTACACTAGTAACGTGCCAGATGCACAAGGCTATTACGCGGTACACGAATGGAAACATGTGCCGCTTCACGGGAACTCTATCATGCGCCGTAATGTCGGCTTTGCCTTCAAGGATCGATACGGCCATCTGGTTAAAGTCGAGCCGAGCGAGGCTCGCGGAGACGCATCCGTACCCTTGAAGCTTGCGCACTGGACCGATCGCGAAATATGGGACGTGTACAACATCCACGGTGCAGAAGTTGTGGCCTTTCGAGCCGAGGCCCAAGCCAGCGGCAGAGCGCCGGACTGGGCAAGACGCACCGATAATGACGATCACCACAAATCCCTCATGAACTCCATGAGATGGTCCTATCCGCAGAAATCCCGGAGCGAATGCGCCGAACTTCTGCGCAGCTACAACTTGACCATCGCCCAGCAAAAACGCTTGCTCCCGGACATGGATAATGGCTTTCCCGAATGGACCGAACAGCACAAACGATTGACTCAGAACACGCTGGACGAACGCCGCTTCGATCAGATTGCAGAGGAAATACAGCCATTGATTCTAAGAATAAGAGAAGAAGGCGAGCAGCCTGATTTCGACTCACATCCCGTTGCACAACGCTATGAAGAAAGTTTTCTGAAAAGTTATCTGGAATATGCCGGCTACCAGCTCACCAGGCATGGCTACCTTTTCAGAACGGACATCCCGGCCATGTTCCGCGCCGATTTGCGCACGCCTCTCGAACTGGCGCGGGACAAACGACTGGTGAAATTGAGGGGTAACCCTTCAGACTCCACGAACAAATCGGCTTTCAGTGCGACATTCTCTGTGGCCAAGCTCAAGTCCTACATGTTTTTTGATTACTACTCCAACCCTCGGCATTACAACAGCCAAGCTAACCGTTATCCGGGGCATTTCTCTGACAGCGACTCGTCGAGCGGGAATCGACACAGTTCAGCTAACGATTCTGATACATCGTTTGAAATGGACGACTCGCGTAACTATCCATTGCTGCGGCGCGAACAACGTCTTGGCTTCCGTTACATCATCGACACCCGCGGCATCGAAGTGGTCCCCCGAGATGAAAATATTTACCTGAACGACATGGATTTTGACGGTGATCCATTGGAAGGCCGGATATCAATGCCGACGCGAGGTATCAGCGCAGAAAGAATCTGGCTGGTGAGATCGGACCTGAGCCAGGCAGTCAGAGTCGAGGATATCTTGCGGCAGGCCGGTGACAACGCTGAGGCTATCGAGAAAGCCACATGGGCAGGTACCGACGGGGACGATGTCTATTCTTATGGACTCACTGCTTACGACAAATTGATAGATCAAATAGCCAACTCCGGCGGTGTCGTGTTGAAGTTGCCAAAAGGCGAAAACACCTACTCTAACGATGTGACCTGGCCAGTGGCCGAACATTACCGAGTCTGACAAAAGGCGCCATTCATTTAAAAATGAATGGCGCCTTTTTATTAATCAGCGGCTGGACGTTATTTGATCACCTTGATCACGAATGTTGCTGGTTTGTTATTGAACGCGTTATGCCCCGTCAGATGAGGGTCGACATTGAGGAATGATCCGTTTCGGCATGCTTCAGAATATACATGCCGGCAATGTCATCCCAAAACTCCCACTCGTCTTCATATACAGTCATGATTTCATCCTTATTTTTATTCAAGTCGCCCGTCTCCTGCGGGCAACTTGAAATCAAGACAAAGACGAAAGCAAACAATGCTGGCAGATGCAATGAGTTAATTCAAAGTGCAACTAGGCGAACAATTCACCCTGTAGCTCGTCAAGCAATGCCTGAATCGCATCCAACCGTTGCTGGGGATCGTCAAGTTGCAGCAGGTCGATCTTGTCTTCTTCTGCGAACGGCAGCAGATAGGCCAATTGATTAGCCAGCGATTGCTGACCCAGCGCATCGGTGCCCATGTTCAGCGCTTCGACCATCGGATGCTCGGCCAACGCCTTGAGCAGCGCCACCAGGTCAGCGTCTTCGTCCTGAAGCGGTTGCTCGGGCTCGTCATCCAGCCAGTCGACATCGGCGAGGATCAACTGGTCGCGCTGCACCTCGGTACGCGACACCGTGAACCGCCGCCCACCTTGGACACGAATGCCCAGCAAGCCGTTGTCCTGCTGCTGGAAGTCGGTGATGCGTGCTTCGCAGCCGACCAAGGCAAAACCTTGTGGTGCGACGCCGACTTCTTGGCCGTCGAGGATGCACACCACGCCGAAACCGCCGCCCTGTTTCATGCAGCGGCCGATCATGTCCAGGTAGCGCGCTTCGAAGATCTGCAAGTCGAGGTTGCAGCCGGGAAACAGCACTGTGTTCAGCGGGAAAAGCGGCAGACTCATAGACATTTCCTTACACCACCATCGACACCGCCAACGGCAGGAAGACTGCCGTGGCCACGCCCATCAGACTCATTGCCAGCGCCGCGAAGGCACCGCACTCATCACTTTCCTGCATGGCCACCGCCGTGCCGACCGCGTGGGCGGTCATACCCAGCGCCATGCCGCGCGCTTCGGGGCTGTGCACACCGAGGCGGTTCAACAGCGTCGGACCAAAGATCGCGCCAATCACCCCGGTGATCAACACGAAAACCGCCGCCAGCGCCGCAACGCCGCCGATCTGTTCGGCCACCAGCATGGCGATCGGTGAAGTCACCGACTTCGGCGCCATGGTCATCAGGATCATGTGCTCGGCACCGAACCACCAGCCCAGCAACACGCCCATGCCCGTCGCCACCACCCCGCCTATCACCAGCGTAGTAAAAATCGGCCAGAACAATTGGCGAATACGCCGCAGATTGAGATACAGCGGCACCGCCAGCGCCACGGTCGCCGGGCCAAGCAGAATGCTGAGGATCTCGGTGCTCTTGCGATACTCGGCGTAGGTCAGGCCGCAGCCGACCAGAACACCAATCACCAACAGCATGGAGACCAGCACAGGTTGCAGAAAGATCCAGCGGGTTTTCTCGAACGCCGCCAGCACCAGTTGATAAGCACCGAGGGTAATGCCGATGCCGAACAGCGGATGATGAATGACCGAAGCCCAGGCGCCCTGCCAGTCGAAAAGCATCAGGATTCCTCCGACGCTGGCGCGTGCCGTTTAACCAGGCGCTGCATCAATACCCCGGCGAACGCCATCGACAGCAGCAGCGACAGCACCAGTGCGCCGACAATCGCCCAGAAATCGGCGGCAATGGCTGTGGCGTAAACCATCACGCCGACGGCTGGTGGCACCAGCAGCAATGGCAGATAACGCAGCAGACTGCCGGCCGCAAGGTTCAGCGGTTCGCCGACTTCACCGCGAATGATCAGGAAGACCAGCAACAGCAGCAGGCCGATGATCGGCCCCGGCAGCACCGGCAACAGCAAATGATTGAGCGCCGTGCCGAGCAATTGAAACAGCACCAGCAAGGTCAGGCCACGTAGCAACATCCGACATCTCCGTCTTACTTTTTGCCCAGCAGGGGCTCGGCATTATAAGCACGCCTGCGCTATGGATCGGCATTCGCCAAAAGCATGGTCGGTTGACCGGAGCAAATCGCCATGATGATCTACAGTGGTTCGCAGGGAGGTCAAATCCCCCCACCTGAAAAACTATAAAACCGATGAACCCAAGGAGAGTCTCAATGCCCTATGTTCCCGTTGCAGAGCTCAAAGATTATGTCGGCAAGGAACTCGGACGTTCCGAATGGCTCACCATCGATCAGGAACGCATCAACCTGTTCGCCGAAGCCACCGGTGATTATCAGTTCATTCACGTCGACCCGGTCAAAGCCGCGCAAACGCCATTTGGCAGCACCATTGCCCACGGTTTCCTGTCGTTGTCGCTGATCCCGAAATTGATGGAAGACATCCTGATCCTGCCGCAAGGCGTGAAGATGGTCGTCAACTACGGTCTGGACAGCGTGCGTTTCATCCAGCCAGTGAAGGTCAATTCCAAAGTTCGCCTGAAGGTCGATCTGGGTGAAGTCACCGAGAAAAAACCCGGGCAGTGGCTGCTCAAAGCCACCGCGACCCTGGAGATAGAAGGTTCGGACAAACCGGCCTATATCGCCGAGCCACTGTCGCTCTGCTTCGTCTGATGGTTCCGGATGCGAAGCAGCGCACGCTGTTTCGCGTCACGTCTCTATATATGCGACGCATAGCTGCGGCATACTCGGTCGCCTAATTGCCCGGATCCCGCTATGCGCTCACTCGCTCGTCTTGCACCCCTTGCCTTGACCCTGATGCTCACCGCGTGCGGCGACGGCGAATCGCTGTTGCCGCCGGATGCGCGCCTGCCCGACGGCGGACGCTATCGCGGTGAACTGGTCGATGGCTTGCTGCAAGGTCAGGGCCGCGTCGACTACCCCAACGGCAGTTGGTATGCCGGGCAGTTCGACAAGGGCCAATGGCATGGTCAGGGCGAATGGCATGGCAGCAATGGCGAGGTCTATCGCGGACAGTTCCAGCAAGGCCTGTTCGACGGTCAGGGCAGTCTGACCACCAACGCCAGCAGTTACACCGGCGGCTTCAAGCAGGGCCGCCGCGAAGGCGAAGGCACGCTGAAAGAAAACGCCATGACCTACCGTGGCGAGTTCAAGGCTGATCAATACTCCGGGCTCGGACGTCTGGAAATGGACGACGGCAGCTCCTATCAAGGCCAGTTCGCCCACGGCAAACCGAACGGCGAGGGTCAGCGCGGCGACGCCAGCGGAAACTCGTTCAGCGGGCATTTCGTCAACGGTCAGCTGGAAGGCAACGGCACCTTCAACAGCGCGGACGGCGATATCTACGTCGGCGGCTTCAAGAACAATCAACTGCACGGCAAAGGTCGCTACGAAAACGCCGACGGCGATGTCTGGCTCGGCCAGTTCAAGGAAGGCGCGCTGACCGGCAAGGGCGAACTGATCGGCGCCGATGGCAGCCATTACATCGGCGTGTTCAGCGACTGGCGCTTCAGCGGTCAGGGCCGTTTGAACCTGCCTGATGGCAGTTTCTACATCGGCGGTTTCGACAACGACAGTTACTCCGGACGCGGCACCCTGGTGCTCACCGATGGCAGCGTCATGAGTGGCACCTGGATCAACGGCCAGCGCGTGCGCGACGCCGACGGCAAGTTGCTGCCCGATACGCTCGAACTCGGTTTGCTCGCTCAGGGCCGTCTGCTCGAGGACGCACTGGCCGCCATTCCCGCGTCGACCCCGGCAGTCGAGCTGTACACCCTGACCCTCGGCGGTGACGGCAAGCAAAGCGTGTTCCTGCGTGAATCCGACTATGTCGCCAACATGCTCAATACGCGCTTCGGCGCTTATGGCCAGATCCGTCTGGTCAACCACCGCGACCACCTCGGCGACCGGCCGATGGCCACCCGCGAGAACCTGCGCCGCGCCGCACAAACCCTCGCCGAACGCAGTGGCCCGGAAGATTTGCTGTTCATCTACCTGACCAGCCACGGCACCGCCGAACATGAACTGGTGCTCGACCAGCCGCGCATGGAACTGGCCGACCTGCCCGCCGACGAACTCGCCGCCGTACTCGCGCCGCTGAAGAATCGCGACAAGATCATCGTGATCTCGGCCTGCTACTCCGGCGGTTTCATCCCCGCGCTGAAAGACGAACGCACGCTGATCATGACCGCCTCGCGCGCTGACCGGGTGTCCTTCGGCTGCTCGGAAGAAGCTAACTTCACCTACTTCGGCGACGCGCTGTTCGCCCAGGCTCTGAATCAGACCGACGATCTGGAGCAGGCCTTCAAACTGGCCAAAGCCACCGTCGCCGAGCGTGAACTGGCGGACAATTTCGAAGCGTCGGAGCCGCAGATCTGGGCGCCGAAAACCGTGCTCTCGCACTGGCAACTGCTGCGCAAACAGCAAGCCAGAAAAGCATTGCAAAGTGCTGCGTTGAACGACGGAGCGATAAAGAGCAACTAAGCTGAACAGTATCAAGGGAGAGACACTATGTACTTGACGCCTCAGCACGTATTGCTTGCCGGAGCCACCGGTTTGACTGGTGAACATCTACTCGACCGTTTGCTCAACGAGCCAACGATTTCACGCGTGCTCGCCCCTTCGCGTCGACCCTTGGCGGAACATCCGCACCTGGAAAATCCGGTGGGCGATCCGCAGGCGTTTCTGCCGCAGCTCAGTGGTCGCGTCGATATCGCCTATTGCTGCCTCGGCACCACCATCAAACAGGCCGGCTCGGAAGCGGCGTTTCGCGCGGTGGATCTGGACATGGTCGTGGCCTTCGCCAAACGCGCGCGGGAGATGGGCGCGCGGCATCTGATTGTGATCAGCGCGATTGGCGCCGATCCGAAATCGTCGGTCTTCTACAATCGGGTCAAAGGCGAAATGGAGCAGGCATTGCGTGCGCAGGACTGGCCGCAACTGACCATTTGCCGGCCATCGCTGTTGTTGGGTGAGCGAACTGAACCGCGTCTTGCCGAGCAACTGGCCGGACCTTTGTCGAAGCTGATTCCGGGTAAATACCGAGGCATCGAAGCTTGCCATTTGGCGCGGGCGATGTGGCGCCTTGCCCTGGAAGAGCAGGATGGGGTACGGGTGATCGAGTCGGATGAGCTGCGCAAGCTCGGCAAATAATCTTCCGCCGCATGATCGTTCCCACGCTCTGCGTGGGAATGCAGCCACGGACGCTCTGCGCCCCAAAGCATGACGCAGAGCTTCGCCGGAGGCGTTACCACGCAGAGCGTGGCAACGATCTGTCTAACTACAATCCGCCCGTTGCCTGGAAGCTCACACCGATCACCGTCAGCAATGACAATGGCAACAGCAGCGTATCGAGCAACGCACTCGCTGGCAGGTCTACCCCCGGATAGCTCGGCGCCTCAGCCCCGAACCGATCCATCGCGCAACACCCGCCATTCAATGCATACAAATCCAGCCGCGTCCCGGAGTACACCACAGGCGCGCCCGGCTTGGCGGCGTCGAGGGTGCGCGCAGTGGCGCAACCGGTCAGTTGCAGCGCCAGCAAAATCGCCAGCAGCTTATTCATCGCTGCTCAGATGATGCTCACCCCAACGCGGCAGCATGTCCTGAGGAATGCCGAGCAGATTGAGAATCCGCGCCACAACGAAATCGATCAGGTCATCGATGGTCTGCGGTTGGTGATAGAAACCCGGCGAAGCCGGCAGAATCGTCACGCCCATGTTCGACAGCTTGAGCATGTGCTCCAGATGAATGCTCGAATACGGCGCCTCCCGCGGCACCAGAATCAACTGGCGACGCTCTTTCAAAGTGACGTCGGCGGCGCGCTCGATCAGGTTATTGCAGGCGCCGGTGGCAATCGCCGACAACGTCCCGGTAGAGCACGGCACCACGACCATTGCTGCCGGTGCGCCGGAGCCCGAAGCTACCGGCGACATCCAGTCTTCCTTGCCGTATACGCGGATCTGCCCGGCGGCGGCCCCGGTGTATTCGGTGAGGAAGGCCTGCATCATCTGCGGCTTCGGCGGCAGCGTCACATCGGTCTCGGTGGCCATCACCAGTTGCGCAGCCTTGGAGATCAGGAAGTGCACTTCGCGATCTTCCCGCACCAGACAATCGAGCAGGCGCAAGCCGTACTGAGCGCCGGAGGCACCGGTCATGGCCAGTGTGATGCGTTCCGGGCCATTGCTCTCAAAACGAGTGTTCATTGCAGCGCCTCGGCGAGTTTGCCGTGCAGGCCGCCGAAGCCGCCGTTGCTCATGATCACTACGTGAGTGCCGGGCTGCGCCTGGCTCTTCACGCGCTCGATGATGCCTTCCAACGAATCGCTGACAATCGACGGCACGGTGCACAGTGCGGCGGTGCCGGCGAGGTCCCAGCCGAGGTTGGCCGGGGCGTACCAGATCACCTGATCGGCATCGACCACGCTGTCGGGCAAACCATCACGGTGCGCGCCGAGCTTCATCGAGTTGGAGCGCGGTTCGATGATCGCGACCAGCGGTGCGTCGCCGATGCGTTTGCGCAAACCGTCGAGAGTGGTGGCAATCGCCGTCGGGTGGTGGGCGAAATCGTCGTAGATGGTGATGCCGCGCACTTCGGCGACTTTCTCCATGCGGCGCTTGACGTTCTTGAATGCGCTCAACCCGGCAATGCCCATCGATGGCACCACGCCAACATGACGCGCAGCCGCCAAAGCAGCCAAGGCGTTGGCGACGTTGTGCTGACCGGTCAGCTCCCATTCGACGGCGCCCTGCGACACGCCTTCGAACATCACTTCGAACGCCGAGCCGTCTTCGCTCAGCAGTTTGACCTGCCACTGACCGCCGGCACCGGTGGTTTGCACCGGGGTCCAGCAGCCCATTTCGATCACACGTTGCAAGGCCGGCTCGGTGGTCGGGTGGATGACCAGACCTTCACTTGGGATGGTGCGCACCAAGTGATGGAATTGCCGCTCGATCGCCGGCAGATCCGGGAAGATGTCGGCGTGATCGAACTCAAGGTTATTGAGGATCGCGGTGCGTGGGCGGTAATGAACAAACTTCGAGCGCTTGTCGAAGAATGCGCTGTCGTATTCGTCGGCCTCGATCACGAAGAACGGTGTACCGCCCAAGCGAGCAGAGACCGAGAAGTTTTGCGGCACGCCGCCGATCAGGAAGCCCGGGCTCATGCCGGCATGTTCCAGGACCCAGGCGAGCATGCTGCTGGTGGTGGTTTTGCCGTGCGTACCGGCTACCGCCAGTACCCAGCGACCTTGCAGCACGTGGTCAGCCAGCCACTGCGGGCCGGAGACGTACGGCAGGCCTTTGTTCAGGACATATTCCACCGCCGGGTTACCGCGCGACATGGCGTTGCCGATCACCACCAGATCCGGTGCCGGATCGAGCTGCGCCGGGTCATAGCCCTGCGTCAGTTGAATGCCTTGGGCTTCCAGCTGTGTGCTCATCGGTGGATAGACGTTGGCGTCGGAGCCGGTCACGTGATGGCCCAGCTCTTTGGCCAACACCGCCATCGAGCCCATGAAAGTGCCGCAGATACCCAGAATATGAATGTGCATAGTCGACCTCGTAAAACATGGCCGCAGGTTAGCGTAGGGAGGGGGAAATCGCACTCTTTAGGTGAGGGGCGGGGATGGTTGGGCTTGGGGTTCAGGCTCCGCTGTAGATTGCGGCCCCTCACCCCAGCCCTCTCCCGAGGGAGAGGGAGCCGATCTACGTTGCTTTCAAATCCTGAGTTCGGCCCAATATTTCAGGTCGGCGTAGATCAGTAGACCGACTCGGTCAGTCCCCTCTCCCTCTGGGAGAGGGTTAGGGTGAGGGCCTTCTAACTGACTCGCCGCTCAATCCCGTGCTTACGCAGCTTTCTATAAAGAGTATTGCGGCTGACACCCAGTTGCTGCGCCGTGTGGGTCATGTGCCAGCGGGTTTGCTCCAGCGCATTGAGCAGAGCCAACCGTTCGGCGTCTTCCAGCGGATGATCGGACTCCTTAACCGCCATTACTGCCGGACTCCCCTGCCGAATCATTGCCGGCAAATCCTCAATCCCGATCCGCCCCTCATCACACAACGCGGCTAACGTGCGCAGCACATTGCGCAACTGCCGCACATTCCCCGGCCAGTTGAAGGCCAGCAATGCCTGACGCGCCGACTCTTCGATCAGGATCGTTTCGCCACCCGCCTCTTCAGCCAGCAGAAAATCCAGCAACTGCGATTTATCGCCACGCTCACGCAACGCCGGCAGCGCCACTTCCAGCCCGTTGAGCCGGTAATACAAGTCTTCGCGGAAGCTGCCATCGGCGACCCGCTCCAGCAGGTTGCGGTGGGTGGCGCTGATGATTCGCACGTTGACGGCCTCGGGCTCGCCACCGATCGGCACCACTTGCCGATCTTCCAGCACCCGTAATAACCGGGTCTGCAAGGCCAGCGGCATGTCGCCGATTTCATCGAGGAACAACGTGCCGCCATCGGCCTGCTGCAACTTGCCGCGCATGCCGTCCTTTCTTGCGCCGGTGAAACTGCCGCCGCGATAACCGAACAACTCGCTCTCGATCAGGCTTTCCGGGATAGCCGCGCAGTTGAGGGCGACGAAAGCTTTGCGCGAACGCTGGCTGGCCTGGTGCACAGCCTTGGCGAAGGCCTCTTTGCCAGAGCCGGTTTCGCCGTTGATCAGCAGCGGTACATCACGTTCGAAGACGCGCAGGGCTTTACGGAAATCGGCCTGCAACGTCTCGTCACCGAGACAGATGCCCGACAGGCGCGGCGCCTCAGCCACTACCGGTGTCGCTACCATAGGCACAGGTTTGCGCGATTCCCCGCGCAACACGGCAAACAAATGTCGGCCGTCACGGGTGCGCAGCGGCCAACTGGCGCTGGCATGGGCACTGGCGCGGCCAAGCAATTCATCCAGCGAACAATCGAAAAACGCCTCGACCGGTTTACCGAGCAAGCCGCCACGAATATGCCCAAGCAAATTCAGTGCACTCTGGTTGACTGCGCTGATCCGCCCTTCGCCGTCAAACGCCAGCAAACCTTCGCTGAACAACCCGACCGATTCGGCCTGCAAATGAAAACGCAACAACCATTGGTTATCGAAACAGCGCAGAAAGTAGCAACTCTCGATCATCTTCGCCGACAGATTGACCAGCGCCATGGTGTGAAACTGGCTCTGTCGCGAGACATCGTGGCGCGCCGACGACACGTCGAGCACCGCGAGCAGTTCGCCATGCGGGTCAAATACCGGGCTCGCCGAACAGGTCAGGCCGGTGTGGCGACCGCGAAAGTGCTCATCCTGATGAATGGTCAGCGCCTGCCGTTCAACCAGACAGGTGCCGATGCCGTTGGTGCCTTCGCAAGCCTCGCTCCAGTCCGCACCGAGCCAGAGGCCGGCGCGTTCGAAGATCTTGCGTTCGGCCGGCGCGGTGACGCAGTTGAGGATCACCCCGCGCGCGTCGGTCAACAGCACAGCATGGCCGGCGCCGGAAAGTTGTTGATGCAGGCTGCTCATTTCATTGCCGGCGATCTGCAATACCTGCTGCAGACGTTCGCGGCTTTCGAGAACGCGGCCATGTTCGAGCACGGTCGGCGCCATGCTCAGCGCCGGGTCGAGGTGATAGTCCTCCAGGCAGCGCAGCCACGAACGGGCAATTGATGGATCGGCACCGGGACCGTGCAGGTGCGGTTTGCCCTGGGTAGCGGTGAGAACCTGTTGGGCATGGCGACTCAAATGGTTGTCGTGCATTTCTTATTGTTCTCCCCGAGGCTCGACGGCCCAATGCTGAGGTGACGCCCAGCATCCTCCAGCCACCGCCGCATTGCAATGCTGGCAAGACTGCCCGGTCACCGGCTGTGCCGAAAGCGGTACAAACTGTCACCCCCTCTGTACCGAAACCATCACAGGCGCGATCCACTCGTCCGACAGAAATCACGCAACACCTTGATTTACCTGCCCTGCACGGCAGTGGCCCGACCTTTGCTCTACGCTTATAGCAAGCGCACTTGCGCGTTTCTCTAATAAGTACAAAGCCAAGGAGAACATCATCATGCGTTACGCTCACCCCGGTACTGACGGCGCCAAAGTCTCGTTCAAAGCCAAGTACGGTAACTACATCGGCGGCGAGTTCGTCGCGCCTGTCAAAGGTCAGTACTTCACCAACACCTCGCCAGTGAATGGCCAGCCAATTGCCGAATTCCCACGCTCCACTGCCGAAGACATCGACAAGGCACTGGACGCCGCCCACGCCGCTGCCGATGCGTGGGGCGCGACCTCCGTGCAGGCGCGCTCGCTGATCCTGCTGAAAATCGCCGACCGCATCGAAGCCAACCTCGAATTGCTGGCGATCACCGAAACCTGGGACAACGGCAAAGCCATCCGCGAAACCCTCAACGCCGACATCCCGCTGGCGGCCGACCATTTCCGTTACTTCGCCGGCTGCCTGCGCGCGCAAGAAGGCAGCGCTGCCGAAATCGACGGCAACACCGTGGCGTACCACATTCATGAACCGCTGGGCGTGGTTGGCCAGATCATCCCGTGGAACTTCCCGATCCTGATGGCCGCGTGGAAACTTGCACCAGCGCTGGCCGCCGGCAACTGCGTGGTACTCAAACCCGCCGAGCAAACCCCGCTGGGCATCACTGTGCTGCTGGAACTGATCGGTGACCTGCTGCCACCGGGCGTGCTGAACATTGTTCAGGGCTACGGCAAAGAAGCTGGCGAAGCGCTGGCGACCAGCAAACGTATCGCCAAGATTGCCTTCACCGGCTCGACGCCGGTCGGCTCGCACATCATGAAATGCGCCGCCGAGAACATCATCCCGTCCACCGTGGAACTGGGCGGCAAATCGCCGAACATCTTCTTCGAAGACATCATGCAGGCCGAACCGACGTTCATTGAGAAAGCCGCCGAAGGTCTGGTGCTGGCGTTCTTCAACCAGGGCGAGGTGTGCACCTGCCCTTCCCGCGCACTGGTACAGGAATCGATCTACGACGAGTTCATGGCTGTCGTGATGAAGAAAGTCCTGCAAATCAAACGTGGCGATCCGCTGGACACCGACACCATGGTCGGCGCGCAGGCGTCCGAGCAGCAATTCGACAAGATTCTTTCGTACCTGGAAATCGCCAAGGGCGAAGGCGCCGAGTTGCTGACTGGCGGCAAGGTGGAAAAACTCGAGGGCAATCTGTCGACCGGCTATTACATCCAGCCGACCCTGCTCAAGGGCACCAACAAGATGCGCGTGTTCCAGGAAGAAATCTTCGGCCCGGTGGTGAGCATCACCACGTTCAAGGACGAAGCCGAAGCCCTGGCGATTGCCAACGACACCGAGTTCGGCCTCGGCGCCGGTCTGTGGACCCGCGACATCAACCGCGCCTATCGCATGGGCCGCGCGATCAAGGCCGGTCGTGTGTGGACCAACTGCTACCACCTGTACCCGGCGCACGCTGCATTTGGCGGGTACAAAAAGTCCGGCGTTGGCCGTGAGACTCACAAGATGATGCTCGATCACTACCAGCAGACGAAAAACCTGCTGGTGAGCTACGACATCAATCCGTTGGGCTTCTTCTAAACCTGCAGCACTGATCGTTCCCACGCTCTGCGTGGGAATGCCGCCCGGGACGCTCCGCGTCCCACCAAAGCCGAACGCAGAGCGTCCGTTGAGGCATCCCCACGCAGAGCGTGGGGACGATCATGCTACCCACCGGCAAAAAAGCCGGGCCAATACAACAATAAGAAAGGTAAACCCTATGCCTAGCGAATCCCCGGCTGGCGCTCCGGCGACCGGCGCCTCCGTCGACTTTGAAAAAGTCGGATCGGATTACTTTCAACAACGCGAACTGAAAAAAGGTGCCGCCGGCTGGGTACTGCTGGTCGGTCTGGGCGTTGCCTACGTGATTTCCGGTGACTATGCCGGCTGGAACTTCGGCCTCGCTCAGGGTGGCTGGGGCGGCATGTTCCTGGCGACGTTGCTGATGGCCACCATGTACCTGTGCATGTGCTTTTCTCTGGCCGAGTTGTCTTCGATGATCCCCACCGCTGGCGGTGGCTACGGTTTTGCCCGCAGTGCATTCGGGCCGTGGGGCGGGTTTCTCACCGGCACCGCGATCCTCATCGAATACGCCATTGCCCCTGCGGCTATCGCGGTGTTTATCGGTGCCTACTGCGAATCGCTGTTCGGCATCGGCGGCTGGATGATCTATCTGGCCTTCTACATCATTTTCATTGCCATCCACATATTCGGGGTCGGCGAAGCGCTCAAGCTGATGTTTGTCATCACCGCCGTCGCCGCGTTGGCGCTGGGGGTGTTTCTGGTGGCCATGGTGCCGCACTTCGACGTCGCCAACCTGCTCGACATTCCGGTCACTGCTGCGGCGGGCGCCAGTCCGTTTCTGCCATTCGGCTATGTCGGCGTCTGGGCGGCGATTCCCTATGCGATCTGGTTCTTCCTTGCCGTTGAAGGCGTGCCGCTGGCTGCCGAGGAAACCAAGAACCCAAAACGTGATCTGCCGCGTGGCTTGATCGGCGCCATGTTGGTGCTGCTCATGTTTGCCCTGTTGATTCTGATCGTCGGCCCCGGCGGTGCGGGCGCCAACTCGCTGCTGACCTCCGGTAACCCGTTGGTCGAAGCGTTGAGCAAAGCCTATGGCGGCTCGACCTGGATGGGCAGTTTCGTCAACCTCGTGGGGCTGGCCGGACTGATCGCGAGTTTCTTCTCGATCATCTATGCGTACTCGCGGCAGATTTTCGCGCTGTCACGGGCCGGCTACCTGCCACGCAAACTGTCCGAAACCAATAAAAGCAAGGCACCGGTCCTGGCGCTGGTGATTCCCGGCATCATCGGTTTTGGGCTGTCGCTGACCGGCCAGGGCGATCTGCTGATTCTGGTGGCGGTGTTCGGCGCAACCATTTCCTACGTGCTGATGATGGCCGCGCACATCACCTTGCGGATTCGCCGCCCCAAAATGGACCGGCCGTACCGCACACCGGGCGGCATCTTCACCTCCGGCGTGGCCTTGGTGCTGGCGTGCATCGCCGTGGTCGCGGGTTTCCTGGTCGATCCACGGGTGGTAATCGGTGCCGCCGTCATCTATGGAGTGTTAATTGCTTACTTTGCGTTCTACAGTCGACATCACTTGGTAGCAGGCACGCCGGAAGAAGAATTCGCGGCGATCCAGAAGGCTGAGCAAGCCTTGCACTGAGTGCCGACAATCCCGGCGCAGGCTCGGTCTGCGCCGTCACGGAGAATTGTGTATGGCCAGTTTCGCTCACACGGTCGGCGCCCAGACCTATCGCTTCGACAGTCTCAAGGACGTCATGGCCAAGGCCAGCCCGGCGCGCTCCGGGGACTTCCTCGCTGGCGTCGCCGCGCTCAATGACGGCGAGCGCGTGGCTGCGCAAATGGCGCTGGCAGACATTCCGCTTACGCATTTCCTGCAAGAAGCGCTGATACCCTACGAGTCCGATGAAGTCACCCGGCTGATCATCGACACCCACGACAAACAGGCCTTCGCCGTGGTCAGCCACCTCACCGTGGGTGGTTTCCGCGACTGGTTGCTCAGCGACGCCGCCGACGAAACCAGCCTGCGCAACCTAGCCCCCGGCCTGACCCCGGAAATGGTCGCCGCCGTATCGAAGATCATGCGCGTGCAGGATCTGGTGCTGGTGGCGCAAAAGATTCGCGTGGTAACCAAGTTTCGCGGCACTCTCGGCCTGCGCGGACGGCTGTCGACGCGCCTGCAACCCAATCACCCGACCGACGAACCGTCCGGCATCGCCGCGAGCATTCTCGACGGTCTGCTCTACGGCAATGGCGACGCGATGATCGGCATCAACCCGGCCACCGACAGCATCGCCTCGATCTGCGCGATGCTGGAGATGCTCGACGCAATCATCCAGCGCTACGACATCCCGACTCAGGCCTGCGTGCTCACCCACGTCACCACCTCCATAGAGGCGATCAACCGTGGCGTGCCGCTGGATCTGGTGTTCCAGTCCATCGCCGGCACCGAAGCGGCCAACGCCAGTTTCGGCATCAACCTCAACGTGTTGCAGGAAGGCTACGACGCCGGTCTGAGCCTGAACCGCGGCACTCTCGGGCAGAACCTGATGTATTTCGAAACCGGTCAGGGCAGCGCACTGTCGGCCAACGCCCACCACGGCGTCGACCAACAGACCTGCGAGACCCGGGCCTACGCCGTAGCACGACATTTCAAGCCGTTTCTGGTGAACACCGTCGTAGGATTTATCGGCCCGGAATACCTCTACAACGGTAAACAGATCATCCGCGCCGGCCTCGAAGACCATTTCTGCGGCAAGCTGCTCGGCGTGCCGATGGGCTGCGACATCTGCTACACCAACCACGCCGAAGCCGATCAGGACGACATGGACACCTTGCTGACGTTGCTTGGGGTCGCCGGGATCAACTTCATCATGGGCATCCCCGGCTCCGACGACATCATGCTCAATTACCAGACCACTTCGTTTCATGACGCGCTCTACGCCCGGCAGACCCTGGGCCTGAAACCGGCGCCGGAGTTCGAGCAATGGCTGGCCAACATGGGCATCTTCACGCAAGCGGACGGCAAGGTTCGCTTTGGCAACAACTTGCCGCCGGCCTTCCGCCAGGCACTGGCGCAACTGGGATGAGTCACATGGAAAAACCGCCCATCGACCCGCAAAACCCGTGGCTGGAACTGCGCCGCCTGACCCCGGCACGCATCGCTCTCGGCCGCACCGGCACCAGCCTGCCGACCAGCGCGCAACTGGATTTTCAATTTGCCCATGCCCAGGCACGTGATGCCGTGCATCTGCCATTTGATCATGCCGGACTCAGCGCGCAACTGAACGAGCGCGGACGCGAATCCTTGTTGCTGCACAGCGCCGCCGTGGATCGCAACAGCTACCTGCAACGCCCGGATCTGGGGCGCAAGCTCAGCGAAGAATCGGCGCAGGCCTTGCGCGAGTACGCAGCGGCGCATCCGGGCGGTGTCGATCTGGCAATTGTCGTGGCTGACGGTTTGTCGGCACTGGCGGTGCATCGGCATACCTTGCCGTTTCTCACGCGACTGGAAGAGCAGATGAGCGCCGACGGCTGGTCGATGGCGCCCGTTGTCCTGGTGGAACAGGGCCGCGTTGCCGTCGGTGATGAGATCGGCCAACTGCTCGGCGCAAAAATGCTGGTGATGCTGATCGGCGAACGCCCGGGCCTCAGTTCGCCAGACAGCCTCGGTTTATATTTCACCTACAATCCAAAGATCGGCCTGACCGACGCCTACCGCAACTGCATTTCCAATGTACGGCTCGAAGGCTTGAGCTACGGCATGGCGGCGCATCGCTTGCTGTACTTGATGCGGGAAGCTTGTCGCAGACAGCTGTCGGGCGTGAATCTGAAGGACGAAGCACAGGTTCAGACGCTGGAGTCGGACGCCGGTGCGGACATGAAAGGAAACTTCCTACTCAGCCCGCCCCCTGCCTGAACCGTTTCCGCATTGCGTTTCTGCGCAGGTTTCAGGCAGGATCGATGCACGGCCGCACGGGTTTCCCATCGCCGTCAGAGCAGTTGAAGACAGCCACTTGAAGACGAGACCTATCATGCGGATTATTCAAGCGACCCTCGAACATCTGGATTTGTTGACCCCGTTGTTCGTCAAATATCGCGAGTTCTACGGTTCCCTGCCTTACCCGGATTCCTCCCGCGCCTTCCTCGAAAAACGCCTGCGCCGCAAGGAGTCGGTGATCTATCTGGCGCTGGCCGATGATGACGACAAGAAGCTGATGGGGTTCTGTCAGCTGTACCCAAGCTTTTCTTCGCTGTCACTCAAGCGCGTCTGGATCCTCAACGACATCTATGTCGCCGAAGACGCCCGCCGCCAACTGGTCGCCGATAACCTGATCCGCACCGCAAAAAAAATGGCCAAGGAAACCCAGGCGGTGCGTATGCGCGTCTCCACCAGCAGCAACAATGAAGTCGCGCAGAAAACCTACGAGTCCATCGGGTTCAAGGAAGACACCGAGTTCAAGAACTACGTGCTGCCGATCAGCGAAGAACTCTGATCGCGCGGTTTGCCTGTGATGAGGGAGCAAGCTCCCTCGCCACAATGATTATCTGTCTGACAAATCCTCACATCCCGACATCCCCCGCTACAAAACCAACGCGCTTTTCATCCTTCAGACCGTATAATCCCGAGCTTTCCGGCTTGTAAGAAAAACTACACCCCGCTGTAGGCTTACACGAAGTCATCCGCACAGGCCTGCCGAGTCGGGCCGTCACACAGGTGCCCCCATGGATTTCAACCCGCTCGACCTTATCCTGCATCTCGATGTGTACCTCGATTTGCTGGTGAACAACTATGGGCCATGGATCTACGCCATCCTGTTTCTGGTGATCTTCTGTGAAACCGGTCTGGTAGTGATGCCCTTCCTGCCGGGTGACTCGTTGCTGTTCATTGCCGGTGCCGTTGCGGCGGGCGGTGGCATGGATCCGGTGCTGTTGGGCGGCCTGCTGATGCTCGCGGCGATCCTTGGCGACAGCACCAACTACGTGATCGGACGAACGGCTGGCGAGAAACTGTTCAGCAACCCGAACTCGAAAATCTTCCGTCGCGATTACCTGCAAAAAACCCACGACTTCTACGACAAGCATGGCGGCAAGACCGTAACGCTGGCGCGCTTCCTGCCGATCATCCGTACCTTTGCGCCGTTCGTCGCCGGCGTAGCGAAGATGCCATACCCGCGCTTCTTCGGTTTCAGCGTGCTGGGCACCATCCTCTGGGTCGGCGGTCTGGTGACGCTGGGCTACTTCTTCGGCAACGTACCGTTCATCAAGAAAAACCTGTCGTTGCTGGTGGTGGCGATCATTCTGTTGTCGCTGGTGCCGATGATCCTCGGCGTGGTTCGCAGCCGTTTCGGCGGCACCAAAGCCCAATCGCACTAAGCCGATGTGGTCGCTGAGCGCCTGGCGTCGCCGGCGCATTCTGGCCAGGCACCCGATTGCCGACGAGATGTGGCAGCGGGTGCGCCATCACCTGAGTTTCCTTGACGGTATCAGCGCTACCGAAGACCAGTGGCTGCGCGAAGCCTGCGTGCTGTTTCTCGAGGACAAACACCTGAGCGCCCTGCCCGGCGTCGAACTGCATCAGGAACAACGCCTGCTGCTCGCCGCCCAGGCGCAATTACCACTGCTGAATCTGGGCGACCTGAACTGGTATCAGGGTTTTCACGAGATTGTTCTGTATCCCGACGATTTCCTCAGCCCGCAACGTCATCGCGATGCCAGCGGCGTCGAGCATGAGTGGGACGGTGAACACAGCGGCGAAGCCTGGCAACAGGGGCCAATCATCCTCGCCTGGCCGGGCGTGATGGCCAGTGGTGGCTGGGAAGGCTATAACCTGGTGATCCACGAACTGGCGCACAAACTCGACATGCTCAATGGCGACGCCAACGGTCTGCCGCCACTGCATGCTGACATGCGCGTCAGCGACTGGGCCGAAGTGATGCAACACGCCTACGACGATCTCAACCGTCAGCTCGATCGCAATCCTGACGCCGAAACCGCCATAGATCCCTACGCCGCCGAGAACCCGGCCGAATTCTTTGCCGTTACCAGCGAGTACTTTTTCAGCGCCCCGGATCTGCTGCACGAGGCTTATCCACAGGTCTATGCGCAGCTACAGCTTTTCTACCGTCAGGACCCGTTGAGCCGGTTACGGCAACTTCAGGCCACAGACCCGGTCTATCAGGCGCACGACTAAGCTCTGCACGACTTTCGGTACATGGCGCCGACGGCAGAATATGCCTATAATCGCCGCCACTTTTTGGTCAATCCGGCCAAGTGTTTTTGGTCAACTACGGGGGCAACGCCCAATGAGCTACAGCAAGATTCCGGCTGGCAAAGACCTGCCGAACGACATCTACGTCGCGATCGAGATTCCGGCCAACCACGCGCCGATCAAATACGAAATCGACAAAGACAGCGATTGCCTGTTCGTTGACCGTTTCATGGCCACCCCAATGTTCTACCCGGCCAACTACGGTTACATCCCGAACACCCTGGCTGACGACGGTGATCCCCTCGACGTGCTGGTTGTGACCCCTTATCCGGTTGCGCCAGGCTCGGTGATCCGCGCGCGTCCAGTCGGCATCCTGAACATGACTGACGACGGCGGCGGCGATGCCAAAGTCATCGCAGTGCCACACGACAAGCTGTCCCAGCTTTACGTCGATGTGAAGGAATACACCGACCTGCCGCCACTGCTGATCCAGCAGATTGAGCACTTCTTCGCGAACTACAAAGATCTCGAAAAAGGCAAATGGGTCAAGATCGAAGGCTGGGCCGGTGCAGACGCCGCCCGCGAAGCGATCACCAAGTCGGTTGCCGCCTACAAAGGCTAAGCACCTGCGCTACGCGCGAGGCTTGAAGAAAACCCCGGTTGATCCGGGGTTTTTTGTGCTCGGCAAAAGTCGTCTTAAACAGAGTGTTTATGGCGGACTACAGAAAAGTTTTAGCCTGTGTAATTTCCCACAAGATCGTCTTACATCCCGTCGCAAAATTCAGCCCGTTTTTGAACGTCCGGTTTATTCAAACCGCTCTGGCACGGCCGTAGACTCCGTGTTTATGAGAAAGAACACTAGCGGTCCAAGATTCAAGGCACTCCTGGAAGCTGCGAACATCTCGACAACGGGTTTCGCAAAGTTCTGGGGCACGGAAGCCCAAAATGTCCACAACTGGTACACCCGGGGCGTCCCGGCGTATCGCATGGAAGAAGTCTCACGCCTGCTGTCCGTCAACAGCGAATGGCTGAAAACCGGCGAAGGCACAAAAGAGCTGCCAAGCCTGACTCCGCCTGCCAGCAACGGCGACAGCTTTGACGCCCACGATCCACAGGGCGCCTACCGATTCATCCATCCCAACGACATTGAACTGGCCTTCTTCAAAGAAACACCCCTGACCAACGGCTCCGACAAAACCCACGTCATTCAGGACCCGGACCTGTCCATCCGCCTGCTGCGTGCACCACTGGATCAACTGGAAATCCGCCACGCCGACGCCATCTGCGCGCACATGATCGGCAACAGCATGGCCGAACGCATCGAAGACGGCTCCATCGTCGCCATCGACCGCGGCCTGACAAAAGTGGTGGACGGCGAAATCTACGCCATCGAACACGACGGCATGCTGCGCATCAAATACCTGCACCGTATGCCCGGCAACGGCCTGCGCCTGCGCAGCCACAACAGCGCCGAATACCCGGACGAAGTGTTCCACCCGGCGCAGATTGAAGAGCAACGGATTCACATATTGGGCTGGGTGTTCTGGTGGTCGACGGTGAGCAAACGGCGGCCGGTGGTGCCGTTTCTTTGATCTCACGGCCCGCAAAGCCCCCTGTAGGAGTGAGCCTGCTCGCGATGAGGCCCTGATAATCGGTACAAATCTCGAATTTGTTCGACTGCGGTCGCTCTAAACCGCACTTCAGGCTGGGAATCCACAACAAAACTCAGTATCCTGCGCCCCACATTTGCGCATCGACCCGCCCCGCGGCTCAGACAGCGCCCGACGCGGCAGACCAACGTCTGACCAAGTCCCACAGCCGGACGCAGATCCGGATGTACGTTTTGAAGGCTGGCAAGGCTTACCAAAAATAGGCCAAGCCAGTCCCCGAGAAGCCGGCCACAAGCCGGCTTTTTAATGCCTGAAATAAACCCGGCCTACCGTCTGAAACATAAATTCGCGCTTGTCGAACAGAAGATCCTCTTGATACCGTAACGACAAACGTCATTACAGGTATTTCATCATGGCCTCCATCAACATTCGCATCGACGATGATCTGAAGCAGCGCTCCTTCGCCGAACTGGAAAAGTTGGGAGTAACCCCCTCAGAGCTTTTGCGCCAGACACTCCAATACGTCGCCGAGCGAGGCAAGCTACCCTTCAAAGCAGCATTGCTCAGCGAGGAAGATGAAGTACTCATAGCCGTAGTCACCGAACGCCTCGCGGCACCTCAACGAGTCAAGATAAGTCTGGATGACCTATAACCTTGAATTTGATCGTCGTGCTTTAAAGGAGTGGAACAAACTCGGCGATACGGTTCGCCACCAGTTCAAGAAGAAGCTCACAGAGGTATTGGAGAATCCTCGAATAGAAGCCAATCGACTTCGCGAGCTCCCGGATTGCTACAAAGTGAAGCTGAAAAGCGCTGGCTATCGCCTGATCTATCAGGTCCTTGATCAAGAGATTGTGGTGTTCGTAATCGCAATCGGGAAGCGAGAGAGAGAAGCTGCTTACGAGGTTGCGCAGGACCGTCTTTCGCTCCTGCCCTGAGTCGGTCCAATGTCTGCGACATGAAATTGGGCAGCAACCCGCAGCCCAATTCCCTCACGGATAACTAAATGACTTCACCAGCGTCAGCTCTCCCACCGCGCGCATAGGGATCAGAAACGTCTCCATCTTCTCGCTCGGCGTCCCTTCCTCTGTAATCACCGTGACCTGCGCCGTGGTCAGCGGCTGCACCGCCTCATCGCCGCCATCCTCATCCCCGCGATAGCCACCGCCGTAGTAATTCACATACACCAGATACTGGCCCTTGATCGGCGCCGGCATGGCGAAGATTTCCGGGCCGTAGCCGGTGGTGACGTCGACGTCGAGCGCGGCGCCGTTGGCGGCGCTGCGGTTGCCGTACCAGATGTGCGCGCCGTCGGGGGTGACGAGGTGCAGATCGAGGTCGGTGCCGTCGCTGTCCCATGCCAGCAGTACGCGCAATTTCGCTGGGGTGGCGCCGCCGCTGGTGTTGAGGAATTGCGTGCGGTGACGCTGCTGACCGTCGGGGCTGCGCACTTCGACGCTGTTGCTGCCGTTGGGGAAGGAGAACGGGCGGTCGAAGCGGCCACTGTCGTCGATTTTCAGCGGCATGCTCACGCCGTTGACGATCAAACGACCGGGTTCGTTGTCCTTCCGCGCAGCTTTTATCTCGCCGCTGATGCGCGCGGTGTTGGCCTGGCCGATCGGGGTGTTGACCGATGAGGCCGGGTAGTTGACGGTCTGACGGAAGCTTTCGCCCTCGCCTTCGGGAGCGCCACTGCGCCAGCCGCCGACCGGGGTGTCGAGTTTGACGCCACCGGCGGCGATGGCCGGCGAGAGCGCGGTCAACGTGCAGAGCAGCAGCAAGACCTGTGGATAACGGAGTGTCATGGTCTATTCCAGCAAAAGGTGACGGGCGAGCCCTTCGATGTAGGTTTCATCCTGGCCGTTGGGATGTGCTTCAAAAGCCAGGTGCAGATATTCGTGGGTCAGATCGAGGCGATCCTGCAGAGTCAGCACGCCGCGCACGTAGATGCGTTGTCGTTCACGGTCGACAAACGGGCGACCGAACGCCAGTTTGCACACGGCGAATGTGCTGACTTCGTTGTAGCCGGTTTCGCTTTCCAGCTTCGGACGCCAGCCGCGTCGCTGTTTCTGCAGCCAGTCTTGTGCGGCGGGCAGCGCTTCGCAGGAAGCGACGGGGTTGTCCCAGCGGCTGAGGCTGGCGCGCGGATAGGCGTGCAGCAGAATCGCGTCGTAACGTTGACCGGCCTTGGCTTGCTCGACGGCTTGTTGCCAGGCGAGTTTGTCCGGGCCGGGTTGATCGGAGTGATAAGTGACGGTGCTGCCGGCCAACACCAGGTCTGCGGTCCACGCCGCGATGTTGCGTGATTCCAACGAAGCTGGCCGTGGTGCGACGCGCTGGCGATTGCTGCTGTCGTCGATACTCAGGCAGTCGCCGTTGCGCGTGGCGTTTTGCAGCAGATACGTGCGAATCGCCACGGCCAACGCCTTGGCGGCTTCGGCAGGTTCGGGTTTGGCTTCACGTTCCAGTACTCTCGCGACGTATTCTTCGCGATCAAGCCTTGCGACGAGTTTGTCGTTGAGCAGAAACAGTTCGCCGTCGCTGTGGATATCCAGCGCGTTGCCGTTGGCGAATTCGACGCGGTAGTCGCCCTGCAACGGGCCGGAAGTGACCACCCGCTCGCCAGTCAAAACCCGCGAAACCGGATAGCGCGAGAACAATCTGACTTCAACACAACGCCCCGCCTCTGCTGGCCATGCCGCTGGCAACACCGTCGCCAATGCCTGTCCATAATGGCGCAAGACCATCTGGCTGGTGCCACGTCCGCCCGCCCAGATCGGAGCATCATCCGCCGTCCAACCAGCAAACCCGCCCTGCCGCGATTGTGGGTCCTGATCACCGAGCCAGCTCCAGGTTTTCACCCGCAAGCGCCCGCCCAGTTCACCAACGACATTGCCGTCCGCCGCGTTCAGAACCACGTCGAGTAGCACTCGACGCGCCTGATCCTGCGCCGGCAACGAGGCCATAACCTTCAGCAGTTCAACCACGGAAACCCGTTGAGCCGGTTGCACCGAAGGCAGATCCAGCAACCAGGACGGCGCCCTCCGCGCCTGCCAATAGGTTCGCCAATCCGCCGCCGAAATCCCTAACCGCGCAGGCTCGAAATACAACCCGCAGGATTTCACCAACGCCTGATCACGCTCGATCTTGCCACCCGCCGAGCAGCAATAAATCTCGTCTTTCGATTGCCCGCGACATTCATACGCCGGCTCCCGCGCTCCGGTATCCACCAGCCATGCGTAGACAAACAACTTCCACAGACTGCCCAGCGGCGTATCCAGCGATGACGGCAACGGTTCACGCTTGATCAGTTGCGTCTGACTCAACGACAACAATTCGCCCTTGTAGGCCACGCGCAACGGCTCGTCCTGCGCCGTTGCCAGCGCAGGGATCACACACATCAGCAGCCACAGCAGCGGCCGGCTCATGTCAGTTGACCGTGACCTGACCGAGGGCGGCTTTCGCTTCCTGGGCCTGATGCTGCGGTGCGTAGACTTGCTTGAAACGCACCGGCGGCAGGCTGAACTGGCCCTTCTGCGAGAAGCGCACCAGATGGCGCAGGCGCAATTCGCCGCTCAGCGCATCGACCGGCACGGCGTAGGCCAACTGGCCCGGTTCGAATCGCGCCTTCTCCAGCGCGGTCGGCTCGGTGCCGTCCTTGCCTTGTAACTTGATGCCCCAGGTGGTGCGCTCGACATCGGCGCCCGGTGGCAGCGGCACTTCAAGCATGCCGTAGCGCAGTGGTTTCGGCGCTTTGCTGGTGAGGATTACTTCGTCCAGATACAGACTGTCACTGGACAACGGCTTGGACCCGACCGGCTCCAGTTTGAAGGTGAAGGCTTCATCGCCCGGCACCAGTCGCGACAGGCGACGAGTGATGGTCACGGCCATCGGATCGACCGCCGGTTGCTGGGTCTGGAAGCTCAACGCCGCGCGCAGCGGACGCTCTTGCGTACCGGACACCGTCAACACGCTCGGCACCGGAGTGGCGCCTTGCCAAGTCCAGTACATCTCACCGGTTGCACCGTAGTTTTTCTTCCAGCCTTCACCCGGTGTCAGCGCGATGGTCGGCGATGCCTGGGCGATGCTGCGTTGCAGCCAGGTCAGCGCCAGCGCACGTTCAAGGGTCGATTGCTGCGGCAACAGTCGTTGCAACAGCGCTTGCGCAAGGGCCTGATCGAACGGTTGCAGCGACAGGTTCAGCGCTTCGGCAAACGGCTGCGAGCTGACCGACAGACGCTGTTGCGCCGCAGCCAGCTGACGATTGAACGCGTCAGGCAAGGCCACTTTCGATTGAGTAGCCAACGAAGCGGTCAACACCCGCGCCGCCGCCAGACCAAGCGCCGAATCCGGATCACTCATCACCAGACTGTCTTCGCCGTCGTCCATCAACGTCTCGGCGTTACCCTCACCGGCCTTGGCCAGATCGTCCATCAACCCGCTGAGCAACGTGTTCACCGGCAAATGCATCTGCTTGGCAAACGACAGAATCAGCGCCCGTTGCAGCAATGGCGTGTTCGGCGCTTGCTTGGCGTACACCTCCAGCACCCGCTGCCAGTGCTCCGGCGGCAAGGTCAGCCCCAACACTTGGCTGGCATTCCAGTCGGCGTAGTAGGCGTAAGCGGTGAGGAACGCATCCGGCTCACCGTCGTAACCCCACCAGGTGAAGCTCGCCGAAGGTCCGGCCATTTGCACCAGCCGCAGCCGGCTGTTCTGCATGATCAGGCGCAAGCGATCACGAATCTGCGGATTCGATGCCAGCGATGGATAGGCAATGCTCAACGGCAGCAAACGGCTGGCAGTCTGCTCGACGCCTCCATACGGATAGCTGAGCAGATCGTCGAGGGCTGAGCGGAGCAACGCTTGCGGACTGTCATCCAGACGCAGACGAATATCGGTGGCATCGGTCGGCAGACTCAACGGTGTGTCACCGCTGGCCACGTCGAGGCTTTGAGTCTGAGTGACTTGCCAGCCGTCACCGGTCGCACTCAGGCGCACGGCGAGGGAGTCGGCGGTCTTGCCGTCCTGCACCAACTCCGCCGTCCATTCGCCGGAAGCCAATGTGAACGCCGGCAGCGGCAGGTAGTTGATGCCGTTGTTCAGGGTCACCGGCAGACGCTGTTCGGCGCCCGCATAGTGAGTGACCAGTTCAGCCTTGACCGGCTTTTCGGCCTGACTGAACGCAAACACACCGAGTTGCGGCTGATCGCCCTTGCGGAATTTGCTCGGCCCGCTCCACTTCAGGTACAGCGGTTTTTCCGAACGCACGAACTGCTTCTTCTGCCCGACCTGACCGTCATCGGCGATGGCGCGGGCGGTAATGCGCCAGCGGGTCAGCGAGTCCGGCATCTTGAAGGTGAAGCGGGTTTTGCCGTCGGCACCGGTCAACAACTCCGGCTGCCACGCAGCGGTGTCGACGTCTTCACGACGCGGCCGCTCCAGCACTTTCACCCCGCGCTCGCTGCGGTTGGCTTTGCCCGGCGCGCCGGGGCTGCCCGGCAGCGCCACGTCGTAACTGATGAACGACAGGCTCGCACTGGTGCGCACGTTGTTGCGGCGCGGGTGATAGAAGAACTGGTCGATGGTCGGCGCAACTTCGGGTTGCAGCGCGTAGACCATTTCGTCGACGACGCTGACCGTCAGATGCGCCGGCACTGCTTTGCCGGCGAACTGCGTGCTCAGGTCAACCGTGACCGTATCGCCCGGCAGATACACCGCTTTGTCGGTGCTGATCGCCACGTCGATTTGCGGCGCGACCACTTTGATCCCGGCGTTCTGGAAGCTGTACTGACCGCCCTTGGTGTACAGCACCGAGAACGTAAGGTTCGGCGCAAAGTTGTCCTTCACCGGAATGCGCGCGCGGTATTGGGTGTCGCTGAGTTTTTCCAGTTTCAGCCAGTCGGCGCCCTTGGCCAGCAGCGCGGTGGCTTCGACCTTGTCGCGTTCCAGCGAGAGCAATGCGTCGCTGACCGGTTCCGGGAAGGTGATCAGCGCCAGCGCTTCATCACCGGCCTTGTACTCAGGCTTGTCGAGGACAATTTCCACAGTACCCGGCACCGCTTTCACACCGTCACCAGTGACCGAATGCCCGGTGGCACCGAGTACGCGACCGTGTTGATCTTTCAAGGTCAGGTTGTAAGTGCCTGGACGCTCGAAAGCGAGGCTGAAGCCTTTATCAGTCGCCGCAAGTTTGCCTTCGCCCGTGCTCTGGTCTTCCAGACGCACCCAGCCATACGTGCTCGGCGTCACCGCTTTGCCTGGCTCGCTGCCGCCCTCGTTGGCGTAGCTGAACGCAACCTTGTCGCCGACCGCGCTGAAGCGTTGCGGCGCGCTCAAACGAAAGCTCGCCGCGCCACGGTCGATGAGGATTTCCTTGGTGGTCTTGACCCGATACGCCGCACCATCGCTGGCGAACACGGTGAGCATGTAGCGGCTCGGTTTATCGGCCGCTGGCAAGTCGAGGGTCGCGTTACCTTTGCTATCGGTGGTCAGTTCGGTGCTGGTCAGTTCCACCGGGAATTGCCCGAGGTATTGCAGCTCGTTGTCGACCATCGACAGTTGCTGGGCACGCAGGCTCAGGGTCAGTTTGGCGTTAGCCACCGGTTTGCCGTCCGGATACAGCAGCACCAGACTGCCTTTGACCGGCTCGCCGGTGCGGTAATCCTGCTTGGCCAGATTCAGCGAAATCTCGAAGTGCGGCTTGATGTACTCGGCTACACGGAAGGCGCTGCTGTAAGCCTGATCCTTGTAGTTGAAATGAATCTCGTAACCGCCCGCGACGGCGTTGTCCGGCAACTGGAAGCGGCCCTGAGTGCCAGCCTTCGAATCGAGTTTCAGGTCGAGATGCTGCAACTCGGTACCGGTGGCATCGAGCACGCTGACCGTGACATCTGCAGCGCCCGGCAGCACCGAATCCCGCGCATTCTTGAATTCGCGACCGACGATCTTCAGCGATACCCAATCACCTGGGCGATACAGCGGCCGGTCGGTGAAGGCATAGAGTTTGGTGTCGTAGATTTCGCTGTCGTAATAGAAGTTTTCCGAGACGAAGACGCCGCCCTCTTCATCCTCGCCAATCACGAACGAACGCTCCGGACTGACGTGTTTCAAACGCAACAAACCATCGGCGTCAGTGGCGCCACTGCTCATCACGCCGAGGCCGTCAGTCCACAACACATTGACCTTCGGTACCGAGCTGCCTTCGTGTTTGCGTGCGGCCCAGACCAGCAATTCATCGCCGGCAATCTTGCTCACCGCCACAGTGTTGGAAACGAAAACCATGGTGGTCGCGCGGTATTTACCGATCAGCGCTTCAACCAGATACAGACCCGGCTTCAGATTGCCCAGCGGGATGTAAACGTTACCCGGCGCGACACTGACGAAATCGCTCGAAGACCCGGCCAGATTGACCCCGGCCGGCGGTTGAATCGGCTTGGCCTGCCACAGCGGATAACGGAACTGGCTGACCACCGGCAGACCCGGGATCAGCGCAAATTGCGGCTGCGCGTCGTACGGCGTCGGCGCGGCGATGGCGTTGCCCATCTTCAGTTCCGGCACTTCTTCGGTGACCTGTTTGCGCGATTCATAGGAGAACGCGCGCTGCATCACCCGCCGGGATTTGCGGTACCAGTTGTCCCACAGGTACGCGAGGGTGTTGGACAGGCCTTCGCCCTTGAACTGGCCATCGCTGACCACGCGGTGCAGGTTCTTCTGGCGCTTGAGGAAATCCAGCGGCTTGTCGATGCGGTACACACGAATGTCGGCGCCGCCATACGGTTCCATGCGGAAACGACGGTAATCACGGCCCGGCGCTTCGAGGCGCACCATCGCCTGTTCGTCGGCAGCGAAACTGCTATCGGCGAGCAGGAAGAAGCTTTCACCGGAGACCGGCGTGTAGCCGCTCGGCCCGACCGAATCTTCGGCGCTGGCGGTAGCCACTGGCAGCAACAGCGCCAGCAGCAAAGGAATTCGGGAACAGAGTCGCAACATGCGGGCACCGGTCATTGGGAGAGAAAGTTCAGTCGATAGACGCCGATGAAGTTGGGGTTGGCTGCGTCGGGTATCCATCGGGTGTCCTTCCATGTCATGAGTTGCTGCAGGCTTGCCGAACGCATGCCGTTGTCAGTCGGGGTAGTGGTGCCGGTGTGATAGGCGATGTAACGGCCCATCCAGATCATCAGGTGCTGGTCGTCGCCCTGATCGAAAAACATCAAATCACCGGGCCGCGCCTGCGACACGTCGCGGCTGACCAGATGGCTGTTGAACTGAATCAGTTTGATCGCGTTGACGTACGGCCCGACCTTGCCGCCACCCTGCTGCCATTGCTGGGCGAACTTGCGCTGGTCATCGCTGAGCGACAGCTCCGGCGGCAAATAGCGATTGGACAGGCCATTGCTGCGCAGCCATTTTTCGTCATGGACTTTCAGCGCTTCGTTGGCGGCGAAACGCACCAGCCCGGCACAGTCCTGCTGATACCAGCGCGGGCTCGGCCCTTGGCTCAGTTGCTCTTGGGCGATGCGCACGAACCAGGCGCGGAACACCTGGGATTGCGCCGGATCCAGCGCCGGCGCTTCAACGGCTCGGGCGCCCGCACTGAGTAACAGCGCGAGCAGGCCGAGGCTGCGGATCAGTGTGGTCACAGCGCTTTCCATTCCAGCGGCAACCACTGCCAGTGGCCGTCAGGCTCGCTGCCTTCCGGCAGGGTCAGCGCGTATTTGCCGTAGCCACCAAGGGTGCGCAATTTCGGGATCAGATAGGTTTGCGCGGCGTTGTAAAACACCGGTTCCATGTCCTGCGGCAGGCTGTCGAGGGTTTCCTGCTGCATCAGTTGCGCCATCGAGTCCGGGCCGAAGTAGATCGGCATCAGCACGTCTTTGGGCAGCACGTCAGCCATCGGCGGGAAGCGTTTGTCGAGGGTGCCGAGGGCCTTGTCGACCAGTTTGTCGTCGAGGGAAAACAGCAGTGTCGAGCCGTGACGGGCGAGGCTGACCTTCATGAACGCCTTGCCGCTGATTGCGTCCGGGTTCTCGGCAGTCTTCGCCGCATACGGGCCGAAGTTGGAGCTGACCTGACGCTGCCAGACGTGGTTCTGACCTTCCTGTTTCTCGACCACGGGGAAGACGTTTTCTTCGACGTTGGCCTCGAACGCGCCGACCATCGAACCGAACAGTTTGCCGAGGTCACCATCGAGTTTGCTGCTGTCTTCGTCTTTAAGGCTGGCGACCAACAGCGGCGTATATAAACGCGAATCGGCGTACCAGCAAAGGCCCGCCGCGCCGGCCACGTGTTCGGTGAGGGTTTGCGCCACGGCTTCTTCGGCGCCGAGTTTTACCAGCAGTGGTTTTTGCGGTTCGGCCGCGACCGGCAGGGTTACGCAGGCACTGGCGCCGAGTGGCATGGCTTGCCAGACCGGTTTGAAATCGAAGTCGGGCTGGTTTTCCAGTTCGTCCATGGCGAGGTAGCTGTGCCAACCCTTGTCATCCATGTCGAAGCGCAGCCCGGCGAAGTTCGGAATGAAGCGCTGATAGCCCATGGCGAGAACGCTGGAGTTGACCGACAGGCGTTGCTTGGTTTCCGCAGTTTTCGCCGGCAGACCGAAGGCTTCAGGGAAGAGTTTTTCGCCATTGAGCAGCGCCGCCAGCGCTTGCGGTGAAACGTGGCCGGACTCTTCGGACACGCCGCTTTCCGGGTCGTAGTACTTGGCCGGATTGGACAGCACCACCAGCTTGTCCCCGTGGGAGGCGAACAACAGGGCTTTGCTGGCGTTATAAGTCAGTTGGAACAGCGGTACGCTATCGCCGCCGACTTTGAGTTCGCCCATCTGACTGAGCTGCGTGTCATCCAGCGCGACTTTCGCCAACGGCTCGAGCAGTTTCGCCAGACCACCGCGATCCATCACCAGCAGGAAATCCTTCAAGCGACCATCCGCGCCACGCCACAGCGCGACATCGGCTGGCTGATCGAAAAGTTGCTCGATCAGGCTGTCCTGCAACTTCAGATCATGCTCGTAGATGATCCGGCGCAGACTGCCGATCAAGCCGAGGCGATCCGCATGGGTCTCGTAATAGAAGACGAAATCTTCGGTGAGCGTGGCCTTGAGGAACGGCACCGTCAGCAAGTCCTTGGGCAACTGGCTCAGCGAGCGGGTTTCCAGCAGTGCATCGGGGCGGCTCAGGCCAAGTTTGTCACTGGCCAATTCCGCCGGCGGTGCCTTGGGCTTGAGCAGCAGCCAGCCAAAACCACCCGCTACACCGGCCACCAGGCACAGCCCGGCCAGCAGCAACGGCCATTTCCGGGAAGGTTGAGTCGCTGGCGTATCGGCAGCTGGAGTCACAGTGTTATCACTCATCGTTAACAAAACCCGATTTCATCCGTGGCGGGATGCTTAATAGTTGAAAGTCTTGACCAGCAGCAGATCACCGATTGCCCGCAGGGGCACGATGAACGTTTCGCGTTTTTCGTCGACGGTGTTTTCGTTGAGCACCAGCGTGATTTGCGAGGTGATCACCTCGTTCTGGTTGCTGGTCTCCTCGAAGTTATAGCCGCCGTTGCCGAAGTTGCCCCAATAGTTGACGTAAACCAGGTAGGTGCCGTGCAGCGGCGCGGTCATGGTGAACATTTCCGGGCCGGGGCCATCAACGCCATCCGGGTCAAGACCGCCGCCATTGCTCAGCGCCGGCCGCGCCCAGAACGCATGCTGACCGTCGGGCGTGACAATGTGCAGATCGAGTTCGGCTTTCGGATCGTCCCAGCCCAAGACAAGACGAATTCGCGCCGGCGTGCGCAAATTGTTTGCTTCATAAAATTGCACACGCTTGAGCGACTGGCCCTCGGCGCTGATCACTTCGACACTGTTGGAGCCGGCGCCGAACGCGTACGGCCGGGCAAAACGGCCCTGGTCGTCGGTGTACAGATTCAGTGGATTGCCATTCACCGCGAGACTGTGCGGCGGGCGCATATGGCCGATGGCCTTGAGCTGGCCCTGGATCATCGTGCGATTGCGCTGGATGCCGCGATCGATCGGCGGCGTCGGGTAGGCGACTTGCGGGTTTTCCGTGCGATCGAGCAAGCCGTGATAGCGCCAGCCACCCACCGGCTCCGATACCTCGGCCGTCGGCGCCGCCAGCAGCGCGGGCGCGCAGGCCAGGCCGATCAGCAGCCAAAGAAATGAACGCATGTAATGCCTCCTGCCATGCCTGAACGAAACCTTGCACCCGATCCTCGGTACTTCACAGCGGTGAAAACTGCGTTTCGTCTGAAAGACCCGTGACTATGGGGTCGTAGAAGGCGCGAAGATTAGCGATTCGGCGGTTTTTTAACAATCAGATACATGTGCTGTTGCTGTAGGAAACATGCTTTTTGCGACGTGTGAGCCGAATAGCGAATTTATTCGGCTCACAAAATGAGCCGAATAAACCTCAACCTTGCTCAATCGCCACAGGAATAAGGGTGGGCCAAGCCCTGCTCATTTGCCCATAAACCCCCTATCTGCTAGTGTCGCGCCGGTTTAACGTCAACCGGAAATCGCCGCCATGGCCCGCAAAAAAGCTGCACTGGATTTCGAACAGTCCCTCGCCGACCTGCAAACATTGGTCGAGCGTCTGGAGAACGGTGAATTGTCGCTGGAAGACTCGCTGACCGCTTTCGAGCAGGGCATCGGTCTGACCCGTGACTGCCAGGCAGCGCTGGCGCAAGCCGAGCAGAAGGTGCAGGTGCTGCTGGAGCGCGATGGCGAACTCGCCGAGGAACCCTTCGACGCGGAACAGCCAGAATGATTGCAGCGTATACGGCGACCAGTCAGACCCGGGTTAACGCAGCGCTGGAAACCCTGTTCAACGCACCGTTGCCGGAGTTGGCGCGGCTTTACGAAGCCATGCGCTACAGCGTGATGAACGGCGGCAAACGCGTGCGACCGTTGCTGGCCTACGCGGCGTGCGAAGCGCTCGGTGGCAAGGCTGAGCAAGCCAACGGTGCGGCCTGCGCGGTTGAGCTGATCCACGCCTACTCGCTGGTTCACGATGATTTGCCGGCGATGGACGACGACGATCTGCGTCGCGGCCAGCCAACCACTCACAAAAAATTCGATGAAGCCTGCGCGATCCTGGCCGGTGACGGTTTGCAGAGTCTGGCGTTCAGCGCCCTGCTCGACCCGCGCCTGAGCGATTGCAGCAGCGACATCCGCCTGCAAATGGTCACCGCACTCGCCCAGGCTGCGGGCCCTGCAGGCATGGTCGGCGGTCAGGCGATCGACCTTGGATCGGTCGGCCTCAAGCTCGATCAGAAAGCCCTCGAGCAGATGCACCGGCACAAGACCGGCGCGCTGATCGAAGTCAGCGTCAAACTCGGCGCTCTGGCCAGCGGCCGTGCCGAGCAGGATGAACTCCGTGCCCTGCAGACTTATGCACAGGCCATCGGCTTGGCCTTTCAGGTGCAGGACGACATTCTCGACGTCGAAAGCGATACCGCCACCCTCGGCAAACGCCAGGGCGCCGACATTGCCCGTGACAAGCCGACCTACCCGGCGCTGCTCGGTCTCGACGCCGCCAAGGCCTACGCCCTGGAACTGCGCGATCAGGCCCTGCACGCCCTGCGACCGTTTGACGCGGCCGCCGAGCCGTTGCGCGAGCTGGCCCGGTATATCGTCGAGCGGCGTCACTGATCAGCAATCGGTCAAAAAAGACCAACGCGTGGGCAGGGGGCGATGCATCAGGTAAACTGCCGCATCTTCTATACCTATAACGATTCGCCTGATGCCCACGACGTTTCATGAGATTCCCCGCAAGCGCCCGACCACGCCCCTGCTCGACCGCGCTAACACGCCGGACGGCCTGCGCCGGTTAGGCGAAGCCGAGCTGGAAACCCTGGCCGATGAGTTGCGCCTGGAATTGCTCTACACGGTCGGTCAGACCGGTGGGCATTTCGGTGCAGGCCTGGGCGTGATCGAGCTGACCATCGCGTTGCATTACGTCTTCGACACGCCGGACGACCGGTTGGTGTGGGACGTGGGTCATCAGGCGTATCCGCACAAGATCCTTACCGGTCGCCGTGAGCGCATGGAATCGCTGCGCCAGAAGGACGGCATTGCAGCCTTCCCGCGTCGCGCCGAGAGCGAGTACGACACCTTCGGCGTCGGCCACTCCAGCACTTCGATCAGCGCTGCACTGGGCATGGCCATCGCCGCCCGCCTGCAGAACAGTGATCGCAAGGCAATCGCGGTGATTGGCGACGGCGCACTGACCGCCGGCATGGCTTTCGAGGCGCTGAACCACGCGCCGGAAGTCAACGCCAACATGCTGGTGATCCTCAACGACAACGATATGTCGATCTCGCGCAATGTCGGCGGTCTGTCGAATTATCTGGCGAAGATCCTTTCCAGCCGCACTTACGCGAGCATGCGTGAGGGCAGCAAGAAAGTCCTGTCGCGCCTGCCCGGCGCTTGGGAAATCGCTCGTCGCACCGAAGAATACGCCAAGGGCATGCTGGTCCCCGGCACGCTATTCGAAGAGCTGGGCTGGAACTACATCGGCCCGATCGATGGCCACGACCTGCCGACCCTGATCGCCACGCTGCGTAACATGCGTGACCTCAAAGGCCCGCAGTTCCTGCACATCGTCACCAAGAAAGGCAAAGGCTTCGCCCCGGCGGAAGTCGACCCGATCGGTTACCACGCCATCACCAAACTCGAACCACTGGACGCTCCGGCCGCCGCGCCGAAGAAGGCCAGCGGGCCGAAATACTCAGCGGTGTTTGGCGAGTGGCTGTGCGACATGGCTGCCGTCGATCCACGTCTGGTCGGGATTACCCCGGCGATGAAGGAAGGCTCGGATCTGGTGGCGTTCAGCGAACGCTTCCCACTGCGCTATTTCGACGTGGCGATTGCCGAACAACACGCCGTGACGTTCGCTGCCGGTATGGCCTGCGAAGGCGCAAAACCGGTGGTGGCGATCTACTCGACATTCCTGCAACGTGGTTACGACCAGTTGGTACATGACGTCGCGGTGCAGAACCTCGACGTGCTGTTCGCCATCGACCGCGCCGGTCTGGTCGGCGAAGACGGCCCGACACACGCCGGCAGCTTCGATCTGTCGTACCTGCGCTGCATCCCGGGCATGGTCATCATGACCCCGAGCGATGAAAACGAACTGCGTAAAATGCTCACCACCGGCCACCTGTACAACGGCCCGGCGGCGGTGCGTTACCCGCGCGGCAGCGGCCCGAATGCGGCCATCGACAAAGATCTTGAGCCGATTGAAATCGGTAAAGGCATCGTCCGTCGTCAGGGCAGCAAAGTGGCTTTGCTGGTGTTCGGTGTACAACTGGCCGAAGCGCTGAAAGTCGCTGAAAAAATCGATGCCACTGTGGTCGACATGCGTTTCGTCAAACCGCTGGATGAAGCGCTGGTGCGCGAGATTGCCGACAGCCACGAATTGCTGGTGACCATCGAGGAGAACGCGATCATGGGCGGCGCCGGTGGCGCGGTCAGCGAGTTCCTCGCGCGCGAGAATATTCTCAAGTCGATGCTGCATCTGGGCTTGCCGGATATCTACGTCGAGCACGCCAAGCCTGCGCAGATGCTGGCCGAGTGCGGGCTGGATGAGGCGGGGATCGAAGCGTCGATTCGTGAGCGTCTGGCCTTACTCGACAAATAAACGCATTACCCCCTGTGGGAGCGAGCCTGCTCGCGAAAGCGGACTGTCAGTCAATACATTGCTGACTGATCACCGCATTCGCGAGCAGGCTCGCTCCCACATTTGATTTGTGTACATCTGAAACACCAGTGGACTGTCCATGAAACTCTCGCGCCTCGCCCTGCCCTTCTTCCTGCTGCCGACCGCCAACGCCCTCGCCGACACCTTCGAACGGGATCAAGCATTGAAGCTGCCGGACATGCTGATCTCCGCCAACCGCCAGGTCGAAGCCCGCAACGACAGCAGCGCCGCCAACACGGTATTCACCCGTGAAGACATCGACCGCCTGCAACCGAGCGATGTGCCGGACCTGCTGCGGCGCGTTCCCGGTGTGCAAGTGGCGCAGGCCGGCGGGCGCGGCAGTCTGCCGGGGATCTACATTCGCGGCACGCAGTCGGCGCAGAGTCTGGTGCTGGTCGACGGCCAGCGCATTGGCAGTTCGACGTCCGGCGACAGCAACCTGCAGCATCTGAACATCGAGCAGATCGAGCGGGTGGAAGTGCTGCGCGGTTCGCGTTCGGTGATTTACGGCAGCGACGCGATTGGCGGGGTGATCCAGATCTTCACCCGCCGCGGTACCGAGCAGGGTTTGCAGCCACGGATGCACGTTGGTTTCGGCAGCAACCAGACGTGGGAGCGTAGTCTCGGCTTGTCCGGCGGCGATGACAAAACCCGTTTCAACCTCGGCGCCAGCCTGGATGAAACCGCCGGAATTGACCGCACTCACGAGTCGTATCCAAGTGATGGCGATCATGACGCCTACCGCAATAAATCCGTCAGCCTGAGCCTCAGCCATGCGCTGACCGATGACATCGAAGTCGGCGCCAATCTGCTGGATAACCGGGGCAAGGGCGAGTTCGACAACCCGTTCGGCCGCTTCGACATGAACACTTTCGAATCGGTCCAACAGCAGCCCTACAGCGATTTCAACGTCAGCAGTGTCAGCAGTTACGTCGATGCCCGGGTCAACGAAATCTGGAAAACCCGCGTCGAGTTCGGCCATACCGAGAACCGCGAGAAGACCCTCGACAAGCTCAGCGACGAACGCACGGTGTTCAACACCTACCGCGACTCGGTGAACTGGCAGAACGACCTGACACTGGACGCACGCAACAGCCTGATCCTCGGCGGCGACTGGTACGAAGACCGCGTCAACAGCAGCACCGCGTTCGACGAAGATAGCCGCTGGAACCGCGCCGCATTCATCCAGCATCGTTATCAGGCCGACAGCTTCTCCACCGAACTGGGTCTGCGTCACGACGATAACCAGCAGTTCGGCAGCCAGAACACCTGGAGCGGCACCTTCACATTGCCGCTGAACCCGGACAACGATCTGTTGCTGAGCTACAGCGAAGGCTTCCGCGCGCCGACCTTCAACGACTTGTACTACCCGGACTTCAGCAACCCGGATCTGAAACCGGAAACCTCGAAAAGCTACGAGCTGCAATGGCGCAGTCAGTTGAGCGACAGCAGCCGCCTGGAAGCGTCGATTTACCGTACCGACCTGGAAGACGCGATCATCTTCGGCAGCAACTCACGTCCGGAGAACGTCGCTTCGGCGCGAATCAACGGCTTTGAAGCAGCGCTGAAACAGGAACTGTTCGGCTGGCAGAGTAACCTCGGCGTGGCGATCATCGATCCGCGCGATCGCGATACCGGGCACACCTTGGCACGGCGTGCGCGGCGGACGTTGAGTTGGGATCTGGATCGACAGTTTGATCAGGTCAGCCTCGGCGCCAGTTGGCAGGCGGTCAGCAGCAGTTATGACGACCTGAAAAATGAGCAGGCGCTGGGTGGCTATGCGCTGTTCGGCTTGCGCAGCAGTTGGGCGCTGAACCGCGAGATCAAGCTGGATCTGAAGGTCGATAACCTTTTCGACAAGGGCTACAGCCGCGCGAATTACAGCTACGACGGCAGCCAGTATGGTTATCGCGAGGAAGGTCGGGTGTGGATGTTTGGTGTCACCTGGACTCCCGAAATCCACTGAAACCCCCTGTAGGAGCTGCCGAAGGCTGCGATCTTTTGATCTTCGGCGATTCCGACTCAGTCAAACAGCAAAATCAAAAGATCGCAGCCTTCGGCAGCTCCTACAGGGTTACCTGTCCGGCGCGATCAATTGGCAGAGTTTGGCGGTAGCGCTGATCATTTGGCCACTTGGGCGCTCAAGGCCTTTGTCGGTGACCAACAGCAATTTCCCCTGTTTGACCGCGACTACTTGCGACCACGACTTCCAGGCATTCAACTGCGCCTGATCCCCCGCCAGAATCACCTCTGGATCGCGCTGCAACACCGCCTCAATACTCACCTGCGGCGCCGGCAGACTCAAATCAGCGAACACATTGCGCGCCCCGCACACTTCCAGCGCATCACTGATGATTTGCCCGCCACCGACGGTGTACAGCGGTTTGTCCCAGACCTGATAGAAGACCCGCAACGGCAGGTCCCGGCGATAGCGCTGGCGCAACTCCGCGAGTTGTTGGCGCAACGCCGCCGCCCGTATCACCCCACGTTCAGGTCGCCCCAATTGCGTGGCTATGGCTTCTATCTGGGTAGTGAGTTGCTCGAAGGAATGCGGCTCGGCGACGAAGGTCGGGATACCCAGACGGGTCAATTGATCGCGCTGCGCCGGGCCGACACTCCCGGGCCACAGCAACAACAAATCAGGCTTGAGGCTCAGCAGCTGTTCCATATCGAGTTGGCCATAGCGGCCGACAGAGGGGACGTTGGCAATTTCAGCAGGACGCTCCCCGGCATCGAGCACGCCGACCAGCAGGTCAGCCGAATCCAGCTCAACGACAATTTCAGAAAGCGACGGTGCGAGGCTGACCACCCGCAGTTGCGCCAGCGCAGGGCCACTGACGGCCAGCAGCAGAAGCGCCAGCCACAGACGACGCATCAGCCGAGTTGACGCGGGATACGGTAGAGATAAAACAGTACCGCCGTGGACAACGCCAGCAACATCAACGGTACGGCTTCAAGACCAACAAACACCGCCAGTGCGCCGATCCACGCTGGCAAAGCTGCCGCGAGAAAAGCCGCACGACGACGGGCTGCGAGGGCAATCCACGCGGCCGGTTCATCCGGGGTATCGAGGGCTTTTTGCGTGGCGATCAGCGCATGTTTGTAGCGGCCGAAAAACTTCAGGCTGACAAACATCGACGCGACGCCGGCAATGAAAAACGGCATCGCCAGTACTGGCAGAATCCCTTCGCCCTGACCAAACAGCGCGTTGAGCACGAACAACGGCACCAGCGCCAGCGCGAGGTATTTCCACCAATCGACCGACAATCGGCGCCGCACCTGACCGCGAGTCACGCGCGATCAACCTCGCCCTGATGCTCATTGCCCATCATGTGGTCGAGCTTGCTGGCCTTGGTCGCCAGGTAGAGCTTGTTGTGCGGGTTGTGGCCGGTGTGCAGCGGCACGCGCTCGGCGACGGTGATGCCCATGTCGGTCAAGGCTTTGACCTTGCGCGGGTTGTTGGTCATCAGGCGCAGGGATTTCACGCCCAGATGCTCGAGCATCGGCAGGCACATGGCGTAGTCGCGCTGGTCGGCGGCAAAGCCCAGACGTTCGTTGGCTTCAACGGTGTCGGCGCCGCCGTCCTGCAACTCGTAAGCACGGATCTTGTTCAGCAGACCAATGCCGCGACCTTCCTGACGCAGGTAGAGCAACACGCCACGGCCTTCACGGGCGATGGCTTTGAGGGCGCCTTCGAGTTGCGAGCCGCAGTCGCAGCGCTGGCTGAACAAGGCGTCGCCGGTCAGGCATTCGGAGTGCAAACGGCCGAGTACCGGGGCACCGTCGGCAATTTCACCCAGGCTCAGCACGACGTGCTCACGGCCGGTGGCTTCATCGAGAAAACCGTGCATGGTGAATTGCGCAAAAGGCGTTGGCAGCTTGGAAGCGGCGACAAAGACGACAGGCACCGGTGTGCTCCTGATCTAAAGAGTCTGAAAATTCGCAGGCCGGCATTGTAACAGCAGGTTCCTACCGGCGCTTAGGCTGAATTATCGGGCATAACGATCAAAAAGTTTGATAACTACCCGGTCGACATGGATCCCTGTAGGAGCTGTCGAGTGAAACGAGGCTGCGATCTTTTGATCTGGTTTTAGAATCAAGATCAAAAGATCGCAGCGTGCCGCAGCTCCTACAGGGGATTCGTCGCGCCCCTAGTGAAGGGATACGGCTGCTGCCACTTCTCAAAGATCGGCTTCAACTCGCCGCTCTTCACCAACTGCTCCATACGCTGGTCAAACAGCGCCATCAGCGCCCGTGCCTGTGGCGTGTCGGCAAAGCCGAGGAACAGCGGCAGCTCGGCCAGGTGCGAATAGCGATACTGTGCCGGATCGGCTGCGGTTTTCACCACCGCTTCAATCTCGGTCAGCGCATCGATGTAGTAATCCGCCCGCCCCTGCTTGAGCATCGACAGAATCCCGGTGCGACGCTCGATCTGGTTGTAGCGTTTGATGTTGGGCAAATAGTTTTCGTAGCGATAACCGCGCACCCAGGCCAGTCGATACTTGCCCAGCGTCGCCTGGGTCGGCACCGGATTGCTCGCCAGGCCCAACGCGTAGATGTGGTCGGAATCGAAATTCCAGTGCGGATACAACACCTGCTCGGCTTCGTCGCGATAGGAACCGACCAGCGCGTCGACTTCCTTCAACTGCACCAGCCCGACCGAACGGGTGTAAGGCACGCTGCGGATATCGAGCTTGACCCCAGCCGGCTCGAACACCTTGCGTAGCACGTCCCAGCCTAGGCCATGGCCGTCGGCGGCGGTGTAGTCTTCCCAGTCTTCGCTGGCCAGATGGATGACCGTCGGCGTCGGCGCGGCGTCCTGCGCACCGGCCACGGTGCTCAGCAAAGCCAAAACCACTAGCGCCAACCAGCGTCGAGCCATCCCTAGTCCCCTCACTTGCCCCTGATATCCCTTGGAATCAGGCGAAAATCCACACCAGACCCTGCATCGCCAGCCAGGCGAACACACCGGCCAGTACGTCGTCGAGCATGATCCCTACACCACCGTGGACATGCCGGTCGATCCAGCGAATCGGCCATGGCTTGAGAATGTCGAAGAAACGGAACACCAGAAAACCCGCGAGCAACCAGTACCAGCCTTCCGGCACCAGCCACAGGGTGATCCACATGCCGACCATTTCGTCCCAGACGATGCCTTCGTGGTCGTGGACCCGCAGATCGTCAGCCACTTTGCCGCACAGCCAGAAGCCGAACAGCATGGTGATCCCGAGCATCAGCCAGTAACCCCAGTCGGGCAGCATCTGCCACAACGGGATAAAGGGTAGCGCAACCAGCGAGCCCCACGTGCCCGGCGCCTTGGGCAAGGTGCCGGAACCGAAGCCGAACGCAAGAAAATGCCAGGGATTGCGCCAGACCGACGGCGGAACGAATTCGGCCGGAACCTGTTTCGGGTGATCTGTCACGGTGTCTCCTGAAAATGTTGATAGCCCCGGATTTGCGGGGTGATGTCGTGCCCTTCGCGATCCAGCAGAACCACGCCCTGACCTTCTGATACGCGACCGATCACATGGATCGGCCAGCCATTGGCCAGCAGCGACGGCAACTCGACGGACGGTAGCGTAAACGCCAGCACGTAATCATCGCCACCGCTCAGCGCGGCACGCTCGGCGCCGCGCTGACCGAGAAACGCTACTAATGCATCCGACAGCGGTACGCGCTCGCGTTCAATCTCAAGTCGCACCTGCGACGCCAGCGCAATGTGGCCACAGTCGGCGAGCAAGCCGTCGGAGATGTCCAGTGCCGAGGTGGCTTTGCCACGCAGGGCCTGGCCGAGGGCCAGTTGCGGTTGTGGCGACCAGTAATGATCGAGCAGCGGTTGGGCGATGTGTGCTTCGGCCTCACGCTGACCGAGCACCAGTGGCAAGGCGCCGGCCGCATTGCCCAGCTCACCACCGACACATAACAAGTCGCCCGGTTGCGCGCCGCTGCGAGTCAGCGCCTGACCCGCAGGCACACGACCAAACACGGTTACCGTCAGGCTCAACGGTCCACGCGTGGTATCGCCGCCCACCAGCGCAACGCCGCAGCTCTGCGCCATGCGGTTCAAACCGTGGGCATAGGCTTGCAGCCAATCGGCGGTCACCGTCGGTACAGTCAGGGCAAGGGTAAAGGCAACGGGCGCGGCGCCCATGGCGGCCAGATCGCTGACCGCAACGGCCAGCGAGCGCTGACCGAGCAGAAACGGATCGCAGGGGTCGGCAAAATGCACGCCGGCCACCAGCGTATCGGTGGAGATCGCCAGCTGTTCCCCAGGGGGAACAGCGAGCAAGGCGCAGTCATCGCCGATTCCCAGAGCAACGCCTTCGCCGCCCTGCGCACAAGGCGCGGCGGCGAAGAAATTGCGGATCAGCTCGAACTCGCCCATGGCTGAGACAAAGGATTCAAGCGCCGATCAGCGCTTGAACGCCTTCACTTCAGCTTCACGCAGGCGCGGGGCCAGCTTGTCGAGTACGCCGTTGACGAACTTGTGGCCGTCGGTCGAACCGAAGACTTTCGCCAGCTCGATACCTTCGTTGATCACCACGCGGTACGGCACATCAACGCGCTTGAGCAGCTCCCAGGTCGACAGGCGCAGAACGGCCAGTTCAACCGGGTCGAGCTCTTCGATCGCCAGATCCAGGCAAGGCGTCAGAGCGGTGTCGATTTCAGTCTTGAACTGCGGAACCCCGTGGAGGATTTCACGGAAGTAAGCACCATCGACATCGGTGAAATCGTTATCAACGCGAAACTGCGCTTCGATCTCGTTCAGCGATTGCCGGGCCATGTGCCACTGGTACAGCGCTTGAGTCGCGAGCTGACGGGCTTCGCGACGCTTGACGCTTTTCGAGGGCTTGCCGGCATCCGCAGGTTTCGGATCGCGCGGGTTGAAACGATCGCTTTCGTCGCTAATCACTTGGCCTCCAACTGCGCCAGCAGGCTGACCATTTCCAGAGCGGACAGGGCAGCTTCGGCACCTTTGTTACCGGCCTTGGTGCCGGAACGTTCGATGGCTTGCTCGATGGAATCAACGGTCAGGACGCCGAAAGCAACCGGAACGCCGAACTCCATGGAGACCTGGGCCAGACCCTTGGTGCACTCGCCTGCCACGTATTCGAAGTGCGGGGTGCCGCCACGAATGACCGCGCCCAGCGCAATGATTGCAGCGAACTCGCCTTTCTGGGCGACTTTCTGCGCAACCAGCGGGATTTCGAAGGCGCCAGGTGCGCGGATGATGGTGATGTCGCTTTCGCTCACGCCGTGGCGAACCAGGGCATCAACTGCACCGCTGACCAGGCTTTCAACGACGAAGCTGTTGAAGCGGCCCACTACCAAAGCGTAGCGGCCTTTAGGGGCGATGAAGGTACCTTCGATGGTCTTCAGGGTCATTCGTCAGTTCTCTTAAAGAGCCGGGACGCGTCTGCTACGCGTCCCTCAGTGATTTATTTGCCGCGAATTCGGGTCCGGAAACAACCGGTCATTATTCGGAGGGCACGTATTCTACAACTTCCAGATCGAAACCGGATATCGCATTAAATTTCATTGGTGCAGACATCAAACGCATTTTGCGCACACCGAGGTCGCGCAGGATCTGCGAACCGGCACCGACGATGCTGTAAGTCGTCGGTTTTTTCGGCGCGGCCTGATCGCCGGTTTCACGGATATGTGCCAGCAGCACGTCGCCGTCGAGCGGGTGACCGAGCAACAGCACCACACCGCTGCCCGCCTCGGCAACCGCAGCCATGGCGGCGCGCAGGCTCCAGCGGCCCGGTTGCTTGACCATCAACAGGTCGCGCAGCGGATCCATGTTGTGCACGCGAACCAGCGTTGGTTCTTCGGCGCAAACAGTGCCCAGGGTCAGCGCCATGTGCACGTCGCCCTCCACGGAATCACGATAGGTCACCAGGTTGAATTGGCCCAGTTCGCTGTCCAGTGGCTGCTCGGCAATCCGCTGAACGGTACGTTCGTGGATCATCCGGTAGTGAATCAGGTCGGCGATGGTGCCGATCTTGATGTTGTGTTCAGCGGCAAACTCTTCGAGTTCGGCACGACGAGACATGGTGCCGTCGTCGTTCATCACTTCGCAGATCACGCCACTTGGCTCGAAACCGGCCATGCGCGCCAGGTCGCAAGCGGCTTCGGTATGGCCGGCGCGAGCGAGGGTGCCGCCGGCCTGCGCCATCAGTGGGAAGATGTGGCCCGGGCTGACGATGTCTTCAGCCTTGGCATCCTTGGCGGCAGCCGCTTGCACGGTGCGCGCACGATCAGCGGCGGAGATGCCGGTGGTCACGCCCTCGGCGGCTTCGATCGAAACGGTGAACTTGGTACCGAAACCGGAACCGTTGCGTGGCGCCATCAGTGGCAGCTTCAACAGTTCGCAGCGCTCGCGGCTCATCGGCATGCAGATCAGGCCACGGGCGTGCTTGGCCATGAAATTGATGTGCTCGGCCTGGCAGCATTCGGCGGCCATGATCAGGTCGCCTTCGTTCTCGCGGTCTTCGTCATCCATGAGGATGACCATCTTGCCTTGGCGGATGTCTTCAACCAGTTCTTCGATGCTATTGAGCGCCACAAGGCACCCCCTTCAGTCAGGATTTGAGGTAGCCGTTGGCGGCCAGAAAGCTTTCGGTGATGGTGCCGCCAGGCTTTTGTGACGAGCCCGATTCTGCAGCCTTGTCGCCAAGCAGAAGGCGCTCCAGATAGCGCGCCAGCAAATCGACCTCCAGATTCACCCGGCGACCCGGCGTGTACGACGCCATAATGGTTTCGCTCAGGGTGTGCGGAATGATCGTCAGCATGAACTCGGCGCCATCGACGGCGTTCACGGTCAGGCTGGTGCCGTCGACGGTGATCGAGCCTTTATGGGCGATGTACTTGGCTAATTCTTTCGGCGCGCGGATGCGAAATTCCACGGCGCGGGCGTTGTCGCTGCGCGAGACGATTTCGCCGACGCCGTCGACGTGACCGCTGACCAGATGCCCGCCGAGACGGGTGGTCGGGGTCAGGGCTTTTTCCAGATTGACCGGGCTGCCGCTTTTCAGGTCATTCATGGCGGTGCAGTCAAGTGTTTCACGGCTGACGTCGGCGGCAAAGCCGTCGCCCGGCAGCTCAACGGCAGTCAGGCAAACGCCGTTGACCGCGATGCTGTCGCCGAGTTTGACGTCGCTCAGGTCGAGCTTGCCGGTGGCGACGTGGACCCGCACATCACCGCCCTTTGGGGTCAGTGCGCGGATACTGCCGATGGATTCGATGATGCCGGTAAACATGGGGTTCTCCTTGAGAACTGAGCCAGCGCTAACGCGATGGCCGGGAATTATACGCTCGCCGGTCGAGCAGGGATGGCAGTGACTCGCCAGTCATCGCCCACCGCACGAATTTCAGTGATTTTCAGCTCGGGAGCGTCCTTCATATAGGCCAACGGCCAGTCGAGCAGCGGACGCGCCGAAGAACCGAGGAACTTGCCGGCGATGAAGATCACGAATTCATCGACCAGACCAAGCTGAGCAAAAGCGCCGGCCAGACGCGGGCCGGCTTCAACCAGCACCTCATTGACGCCACGGTTGGCCAGTTCAATCAGCAACTGATGCAGATCGACCTGACCGTCATCACCCGGCACGATCAGGCACTCGGGGCCGTGAGCGTATTGCTCTTCGATCGCGACACAGGTGGCGACCAACGCCGGGCCGGCCTTGAAGAACGGCGCATCCAGCGACACCCGCAGGCGTCCATCGATCAGCACGCGCAGTGGTGGACGGCTCATGGCCAATGCGGTTTGTTCGGCATCCAGACCCAACTCGTCGGCCCGCACAGTCAACCGCGCGCCATCGGCCAGCACTGTGTCGGCGCCGGTCAGCACCACGGCGGCCTGAGCGCGCAAACGCTGGACTGCCGAACGAGCAGCGGGACCGGTGATCCATTGACTCTCGCCGCTCTCCATTGCCGTGCGACCATCGAGGCTCATGGCCAACTTGACCCGCACGAACGGCAAGCCGTGTTCCATGCGTTTCAGAAAACCTTGATTGAGCTTGCGCGCTTCGGCTTCGAGCACACCGCTTTCAGTGGCGATGCCGGCATCGGTCAAGCGCTGCAAACCACGCCCAGCCACTTGTGGATTCGGATCACGCATCGCTGCGACCACGCGGCCTACGCCAGCATTCACCAGCGCATCGGCACACGGCGGTGTGCGGCCATGGTGGCTGCACGGTTCGAGAGTTACATAAGCGGTCGCGCCCCGGGCAAGCTCACCGGCGGCGCGCAGGGCATGGACTTCGGCGTGCGGTTCGCCGGCGCGTTCATGCCAGCCTTCGCCGACAATCTGCCCGTCACGCACCACCACGCAGCCAACCCGAGGATTGGGATGGGTGGTGTAGTGACCTTTGCGCGCCAGTTCCAGCGCGCGCGCCATGAAGTGGGCGTCGAGGATGGCCTGCTCGGCGGCGGCGGTCATTCTTTCACCGGTTCGCGGGCGAGGCGGTCGATTTCTTCGCGGAACTCGTTGAGGTCCTGGAAGCGCTTGTACACCGAAGCGAAACGGATGTAGGCAACTTCATCAAGCTTTTGCAACTCGGCCATGACCAGCTCGCCGACCACGAGGGATTTGACCTCGCGCTCGCCGGTGGCGCGCAGCTTGTGCTTGATGTGAACCAGAGAGGATTCGAGGCGCTCGACGCTCACCGGACGTTTCTCCAGCGCGCGTTGCATGCCGGCGCGGAGTTTTTCTTCGTCGAACGGTTGGCGGCTGCCATCGGTTTTGATCAGGCGCGGCAACACCAGTTCGGCCGTCTCGAACGTCGTGAAACGTTCGCCGCAGGCCAGGCATTCACGCCGGCGGCGCACCTGTTCGCCCTCGGCGACCAGACGCGAGTCGATGACCTTGGTGTCGTTGGCACCGCAGAAGGGACAGTGCATGGTGGCTGGCAACAAAAAAAGGGAGGGCCATGGTAGCGCATCCCGGTGGCAAGACAAGCCATAGGCTTTGCGGTATACAGAACGGCATGATCGTTTGATCCATGGATTTCATTTTGCCGGAGCATCCAATGCCGTTACGTCCGCTCGTTTTGCTCAGTCTTTTCAGCCTGCTGGTGGCCTGTGGCAGCGATGCACCCAAGCCTCAGCCGCCAACGCCAGGCCCGGCACCGCAGCAAGCGCAGAAAAAAGCCAAAGAGGCTGCCGACCTCGGTCCGCTGCCGGCCTATCAACGCGAACTGAGCGGCACCCTGCAAGGCGTGCCGGCCGGTGCCGAAGTGGAATTGGCGCTGCTGGTGATCGACGAAAAGGATCGCCCGCAACAATTGCTCGCCAGTTCCAGCCTGATCGGCAACAACCAGATCCTGCCATTCCGCCTGCGCTTCAACCCGGATGCTTATCCGGCCGGTGCGCGGGTCGAGCTGCGTGGCCGCGCCAGCCAGTCCGGTCAGTTGATCCTGCATTTGCCGTCGCAAACCATCAGCCAGCCAACCACTCAGGCGTTGGGCCAACTGCAATTTGTCAAAGCACCATGAATGCACCGCTCGACCTGCAACAGGCGCTGGGTGAATTGCTCGGCGACGCCAGACTCAAGGTCTGTGCCTTGCCCGACACTGATTTGCAGTTGTGGCTGATCGATGGCGACAACATGGATCGCGAATTCAGTCAGGAAGAAATTCAGCGAATTCTGCACGAGCCACCGTATTGGGGTTTCTGCTGGGCCAGCGGTCTGGCGGTGGCGCGTTATCTTGTAGAGTTTCCCGAGTGGGTGCGCGGTAAACGCGTGCTGGATTTCGGCGCAGGTTCCGGGATTGCCGGGATTGCGGCGGTGAAAGCCGGGGCTCTGGAGGTGGTGGCGTGCGATCTCGATCCGCTGGCGATTTCCGCCTGCCGGGCGAATGCCGCGTTGAATGATGTCGAGATGGGTTATTCGACGGATTTCTTTGCCGAAGCCGATCGGTTTGATCTGATTCTGGTGGCGGATGTGTTGTATGACCGGGCGAATCTGCCGTTGCTCGATGCGTTTTTGAGCCGTGGGCGAGAGGCGTTGGTGGCGGATTCGCGGGTTCGGGATTTTCGCCATCCGTTGTATGAACGCATTGAAATGCTTGAGGCGATGACGTTGCCGGATCTGGCCGAGCCTGAGGAATTTCAGCATGTCAGCCTGTACCAGGCGCGGCGCTAGCCAAAAGCATCGCTGGCAAGCCAGCTCCCACAGTGACCGAGTCGAACCAACATTTCGTATACGACACAGAACCCTGTGGGAGCTGGCTTGCCAGCGATGGCGTCCTGCCTAGCGATACACCTCTCAAATCTGCCCCGCTTCCGGCCACACCCCGCCAAGCCGTATAGTTGCCCCATCCACGCTTTGACGAGATCCCCCATGAGTCAGCAAACGCCATACATCTTCGACGCCACGACGGCCGATTTCGACCAGTCGGTGATCGAGGCTTCCTTCAACAAACCGGTGCTGGTGGATTTCTGGGCCGAATGGTGTGCGCCGTGCAAGGCGCTGATGCCTATGCTGCAAAGCATTGCCGAGAGCTATCAGGGCGAGTTGCTGCTGGCCAAGGTCAACTGCGATATCGAGCAGGACATCGTCGCCCGTTTCGGTATTCGCAGCCTGCCAACCGTGGTGCTGTTCAAGGACGGTCAACCGGTCGACGGTTTTGCCGGTGCGCAACCGGAATCCGCCGTGCGTGCCTTGCTTGAGCCGCACGTGCAAATGCCGCCACCGGCCGCGGCCGATCCGTTCGAGCAGGCTCAGGCATTGTTCGATGACGGTCGTTACGCCGACGCCGAAGCGGCGCTGGTGGTGATGCTCACCGAAGACAACACTAACGCCAAGGCGCTAATCCTCTACGCGCGCTGCCTGACTGAACGCGGCGAGCTGGACGAAGCGCAAACCGTGCTGGATGCGGTCAAGAGTGATGAGCACAAAGCCGCACTGGCCGGCGCCAAGGCGCAGATCAAATTCCTTGGCCTGGCGCGTGATCTGCCGGATGCCGCCGACCTGAAAGCGCGCCTGGCGAAAGATCCGCAGGACGATGAAGCGGTGTATCAACTGGCGATCCAGCAACTGGCGCGTCAGCAATACGAGGCGGCGCTGGATGCACTACTGAAGCTGTTCATCCGCAACCGCAACTATGGCGAAGGTCTGCCGCACAAAACCTTGCTGCAGGTGTTCGAGTTGCTGGGCAATGATCATCCGCTGGTGACGGTGTACCGCCGCAAGATGTTTGCTGCGCTTTATTAAGATCAAAAGATCGCAGCCTGCGGCAGCTCCTACATTGGGATCGTGTACACCCTTGTAGGAGCTGCCGCAGGCTGCGATCTTTTGCAACTCACTCGATCCAGCTGTAGAGCGGTGTATCCCCGCCGCTCACCACTTTCACGTCCGAGCTATGGCGCAAACGCACCAGCAAGCGCTTGCCCGCTGCCGCGCTGCCGGTCAGCCCTTCCAGCTGATCGAGCAGATCCGGCCCGCTCAGTTGCCCGGCCTTGCGCAACAGGTCCTTGGCGACCTGCCACAGGGCATCGTCCTGATTCAGCGGTTTCGCCGCCGGGGCTGATGCGACCGCCTCAGATTGAGCGACCGGCGCCTGCCCATTCAGCGCTGAACCGAGCTTCGCCCAATCGCCGTCATCCAATTCCACCGTCAAGTCCACCGGCACTTCGCCGACGGTTCCGCGTATCCGCAACATTGAGTTCGCTCCTGCACTTTTCTGACCTGCATGCTCCCACGGGACTTGTGCAACGCCAAGCGCACGGGCAAACTCTGCGCACTTTCGTTATAAGATTACATAACAAACTCTTCACTTTACTTCCCGGAGACCGCCATGCGTCGTCTGCTGCTCGCTTTGCCGTTTGCCCTGTTGCCGCTGGCCATCGCCCATGCTGCCGATGAGCATGACCACGATCACGACCATGAACACGGCAGCCTCGGCGCGCATGAACACGGCGTCGGTCGATTGAACGCGGCGCTCGATGGTCAAACCCTGGAGCTTGAGCTGGAAAGCCCGGCGATGAACCTCGTCGGTTTCGAACACGTCGCCACCAGCGATGCCGACAAGGCCAAAGTCGCTGCCGCCCGCGCGCAACTGGAAAAACCGCTGGCCCTGTTCAGCCTGCCCGCCGCTGCCGGTTGCAAAGTGGTCAGTCAGGAACTGGAAAGCCCGTTGTTCGGCGACAAGCCGGATGCCGATGATCATGACGACGATGAAGCGGACAAGGACGGCCACGAGCATCACCACGACCACAGCGAAATCCACGCGCACTATCAGTTCAACTGCGCCACACCGGGCGCGCTGAAGACCCTCGATCTGGCGAACGTCTTCAAGACCTTCCCGGCGACGCAGAAAATTCAGGTACAACTGATCAGCGCCAGCGGCCAGCAAGGTACCGAAGTGACGGCCAAGGCTGCCGCGCTGAAATTCTGATCACACCGTAAATTCCCTGTAGGAGCTGTCGAGTGAAACGAGGCTGCGATCTTTTGATTGTAAAAAACCAAGATCAAAAGATCGCAGCCTTCGGCAGCTCCTACAGGGGGAAATGTGTTCACCTCATGAAACTGGTGCCATGACCCAAGCACTCATCGAACTGTCCGACCTGGGCTTCAACTGGCCCGGTCACCCGCCGCTGCTGGACATCCCGGCGTTTCGTCTGGAAGCTGGTGAAACCCTATTCCTCAAAGGCCCCAGCGGCAGCGGCAAGACCACCCTGCTCGGCCTGCTCGGTGGCGTGCAGAAACCCGGTCGCGGCAGCATTCGTCTGCTCGGCCAGGAACTCACCGAACTCTCCGCCGGCGCTCGCGATACCTTCCGTGTCGATCACACCGGCTACATTTTCCAGCAGTTCAACTTGCTACCGTTTCTCTCGGTGCGCGAGAACGTTGAGCTGCCGTGCCACTTCTCGAAACTGCGTGCGCAACGAGCGAAACAGCGCCACGGCAGCGTCGATCAAGCCGCCGCTACCCTGCTCGCCCACTTGGGATTGAAAGATGAAAGCATCCTCAGCCGCCGCGCCGACTCGCTGTCGATCGGCCAGCAACAACGGGTCGCTGCCGCACGCGCATTGATCGGCCAGCCTGAATTGGTGATCGCCGACGAACCGACCTCGGCGCTGGATTACGACGCCCGGGAAAACTTCATCCGCCTGCTGTTCGCCGAATGCCGCGAGGCCGGTTCCAGTCTGCTGTTCGTCAGCCATGACCAGAGCCTGGCGCCACTGTTCGACCGTCACCTGTCCCTGGCCGAACTCAATCGCGCCGCCACATCTGCCGAGGTCTGAGATGTATCTGTTTCGTCTGGCCATGGCCAGCCTGGCCAACCGCCGCTTTACTGCTCTGCTCACCGCATTTGCGATCGCTCTGTCGGTCTGTTTGCTGCTTGCCGTTGAACGAGTGCGCACCGAAGCCAAAGCCAGTTTTGCCAGCACCATCAGTGGCACCGACCTGATCGTCGGCGCACGCTCCGGCTCGGTAAATCTGCTGCTGTACTCGGTGTTCCGTATCGGCAACGCCACCAACAACATCCGCTGGGACAGCTTCGAACACTTCGCCAGCAACCCGAAAGTGAAGTGGGCGATTCCGATGTCCCTCGGCGACTCCCATCGCGGTTATCGCGTGATGGGCACCACCGAAGCCTATTTCGAGCATTACCAGTACGGTCGCCAGCAACACCTGGCACTGGCCGACGGCCGCGCGTTTGCGACGGACCCGTTTGAAGTGGTGCTGGGTGCCGAGGTCGCAGATGCGCTGCATTACAAGCTCGGTGACAAACTGGTGCTGGCCCACGGCGTGGCCGCGATCAGTCTGGTCAAGCACGACGACAAACCGTTCACCGTGGTCGGCATTCTCAAGCGCACCGGCACCCCGGTCGATCGCACGCTGCACATCAGCCTCGGCGGCATGGAGGCGATTCACATCGACTGGCATAACGGCGTACCGGCGCGAGGTAACGGCCGAATCAGCGCCGATCAGGCACGCAACATGGACCTGACGCCGCAAGCGATCACCGCGTTTATGCTCGGTCTCAACAGCAAGATTTCCACGTTTGCGCTGCAACGCGAGATCAATGAATTCCGTGGCGAACCGATGCTGGCGATTCTGCCGGGCGTGGCGTTGCAAGAGTTGTGGAGTCTGATGAGTACCGCTGAAAAAGCGCTGTTCGTGGTCTCGTTGTTTGTGGTGTTGACCGGGTTGATCGGCATGCTCACAGCGATTCTCACCAGCCTCAACGAGCGTCGCCGCGAGATGGCGATTCTGCGTTCGGTCGGGGCGCGGCCGTGGCATATCGCGAGTCTGCTGGTGCTCGAGGCGTTTGCCCTGGCGCTGACCGGAGTGATTGCCGGCGTTGCGTTGTTGTACATCGGTATCGCCGCTGCGCAGGGTTATGTACAGGCCAATTACGGTTTGTACCTGCCGCTGGCGTGGCCGAGCGAGTATGAATGGACGCTGCTCGGTGGCATTCTGGCGGCCGCGCTGCTGATGGGCAGCGTGCCGGCCTGGCGCGCTTATCGCCAATCCCTGGCCGATGGCCTGTCGATCCGTTTATGAGGATGTTCACCATGCCCCGCGCTGCACTCGCGCTGCTGTTGCTGATCGCCCTGCCCGTGTGGGCAGCAGCGCCGAAAGACCTGACGTGGTCGGAAATGATTCCACCGGACGCCGCGCCGGAAGTGCCGAACATGACGCCGCTGCACGACCTGTCGAAGATGGGCGATGCGTTGTCTGCCGAGTCCGCGCCAGCGGCGAAGCAGGACCTGCCGGACGCGCCGGTGGTGCAGGCACTCGACGGGCAGAACATTCGTTTGCCGGGTTATATCGTGCCACTGGAAGTCAATGAAGAAGGACGCACCACGGACTTTTTGCTGGTGCCGTATTTCGGCGCCTGCATCCACGTGCCGCCACCGCCGTCGAACCAGATTGTGCATGTGAAAAGCGAGTTGGGCGTGAAGCTCGATGAGCTGTATCAGCCGTATTGGGTCGAGGGACCGTTGCAGGTCAAGGCGTCGAGCAGCGAACTGGCGGATGCCGGGTATCAGATGGATGCCGACAAGATTTATGTGTATGAGCTGCCGGAGTGAATCCCGATAATTTTATGCTGTTTGTAAGGGCCCCATCGCTGGCAAGCCAGCTCCCACGGGGATCGAGTCGTTCACATATTTCGTGAACACCAACGGAACCTGTGGGAGCTGGCTTGCCAGCGATGGGGCCCTCAAGGCTCCACAGAAATCTGCCCCTTCACTGTTTCATTGAGCTGAGTCAAAAGACCGTATCAGTTGGCTTCGTACCATAGGACATCAGACATTTCTAACGTCCTTTCGGAGCCCCCATGAACAAGTCCTTGCTCAGCGCCTCGCTGTTTGCCCTCGCGCTCGCAGCCCCGCTCGCCCACGCCCACGAAGCCGGTGACATCCTCATCCGCGCCGGTGCGATCACCGTCAACCCGAAGGCCGACAGTTCCAGCGTCAAGGTCGATCAGGGTCCGTTGAGCGGCACCAATCTGGGCGGCAAGGCGACCATGAGCAGCGACACCCAACTGGGTCTCAACTTCGCCTACATGCTCACCGATCACGTCGGCCTCGAACTGCTCGCGGCCACGCCGTTCGAGCATGACGTCAAGCTCAAGGGCACTGCCCTGCCAGCGGCCAATGGCAAGCTCGGCACCCTGAAACACCTGCCGCCAACCCTCAGCGTTGTGTACTACCCGCTGGACTCGAAGTCGCCGTTCCAGCCGTATGTCGGTGGCGGTATCAACTACACCTGGATCTATGACGAACACGTCGGCAGCGAAGCGAGTGCCAACGGTTTCAGCAACTTCAAGGCGAAAAACTCCTGGGGTCTGGCCTGGCAGGTCGGTGCCGACTACATGCTGACCGACAACATCATGCTCAACGCCCAAGTGCGTTACATCGACATCGACACCCGCGCCACCGTCGAGAACAACGCCGTTGCCCCAGGCACGCGCGCACGGGTAAACGTCGATGTCGATCCGTTCATCTACATGGTTGGTTTGGGCTATAAGTTCTAAGTCGAGTTATCGAACGTTCACGTGGTGGTGGATGAGGCTTGGTGGTGAGCAGGCATAGAACTGACGGCGACCGTACGCAGTTGATCGGGGGATAACATCCCCTTGCCACAGGAGTAGCGACATATTCCGGCCGTGAAAAAGGCGCCTGTCAAAGGGCGCCTTTTTCATGTCTGCCGCAAAGTGTAGCGTGAGTTGGATCATCCCCCTCACCCCAGCCCTCTCCCTCAGGGAGAGGGGGAAAGGGAGCCGATTTGTGTGCTCTTCAAAATCTGAGCTCAACCCGGTATCTCACGTCGGCGCATTTCTCACAAACGCTACGGTCAGTCCCCTCTCCCTCTGGGAGAGGGCTAGGGTGAGGGGCTCTTTTCAGGAGCGACCAAGCAACCGCGCCAAACCCACACTCATCGGCGTCTGCTGTGGCAGCTTGAAGCGTTCCAGCAGACGAGCGTTGTTCGCCCGCGAATGCCGGATATCACCGGAACGCGCCGGGCCATAGCTGATCGGCGGCAGCTCACCGACTACCGATTCAAGCGCCTGAAGCATCTGCTTGAGACTCATCGACTGATTCCAGCCGACGTTCACCGCACCGACTTCGACCTCAGACTTTTCGATCGCCTGCACCAGCAGATCGACCAGATCTTCGACGTACAGGAAATCGCGCGTCTGCTCACCATCACCGAACACGGTAATCGGCAAACCTTTCTGCGCACGTTCGCTGAAAATGCTGATCACCCCGGAATACGGCGAGGACGGATCCTGACGAGGGCCGAAGATGTTGAAGAAGCGGAAAATCACCGGCTCCAGGCCATGCTGGCGGCGATAGAAATCGAAATAATGCTCGCCCGCCAGTTTGTCCGAGGCATAGGGCGTCAGCGGCGCTTTGGGCGTGTCTTCATCAATCGACTCGCCCTCGCCATTGTTGCCGTAGACCGCTGCGCTGGAGGCATACAACACACGTTTGACCCCGGCCAGACGCATGGCTTCGCAGACATTCAGCGTGCCAATGAAATTGCTCTGGTGTGTCTTCACCGGGTCATCCACCGACGCCTGCACCGACGCCACCGCCGCCAGGTGAGCGACCGCGCTGCAGCCCTGCATGGCCTTGGCCACCAGCGCCGCATCGGCGACATCACCGACAATCAGCTCGACCTTTGGATTGTCCAGCGGCAGGTTGCTGCGCTTGCCCGTCGACAAATCGTCGAGGATGCGCACCGAATGGCCTTGAGCAAGCAAGGCATCGGTCAGGTGCGAGCCAATGAAACCGGCTCCGCCGGTGATTAAAACAGTCCCTTCAGCCATGACGGTAGAACCTATCCAGTAAGCCCGGGAGTGCGGCACGCCAGGCGCGCGGCTTGATCCCGAAAGTGTGCAGAATTTTTTTGCAGGCCAGCACGGCGTGTTGCGGCTCTTCGCTAGCGTCCGGCCGCGCGGCGTGAGCCTGGGCGGTCGGCGCTTCGATGGCCAGAGCGTGCAGGCTGCGCGCTTCGGTCAGAATCGCCTGGCCCAGCGCCAGCGGCGTGGTCGCCTCGTGGCCTGCGTAATGGTAAGTGCCCCACAGCGGCGCGGCGCAATCGAGTTGCTTGAGCACCGAAATGATCACGCGCGCGGCATCGTCGACCGGGGTCGGATTGCCACGGCGGTCATCGGCCAGGAGCAATTCTTCTGGCTGCTCGGCACGAGCGAGGAAACGCCCGAGGGTGCCGTCCGGGCTGTCATCAAGCAGCCAGCCGAAGCGCAGCAGTACATGTTGCGGGCACGTGGCGCGAACGCTTTGTTCGATGCGCCACAATGCCTGACCGCGCAGACCCAGCGGCACCGGTTCGTCTTTTTCGCTGTACGCCGTGGCACGCGAACCATCGAACACCCGATAACTGGAAGGCTGGACGAGGACGATGTTGTGGTGCTGGCACAGTTCGGCCAGACGCTCGATCGCACGTTCCTGCCCGGCCATGCGGCTTTCGCTGACGGCCTCGGCCTGGAACCAGTCGAAATAGTAGGCGAGGTTGATCAACGCATCGGGACGGGTGTCGTCGAGCAGTTGCGTCAGGCTCGCGGCATCCCAGCCGTTTTCGGGCGGGCGGGGGGCGAGGAAACCGATGTCTTCCTCTGCACCGAGGCGAATCAGCGCCTGCCCAAGGGCATTTCCGCCGCCCAGTAACATAAGGCGCATTCGCATAGAGTCAGCAGGCCCAGTCTGATTGGAACGATGGCTTTAGCGACGGATCTCGTGGAACCGTCGTCGATAATTACCGGAATCGTTGCATTTTGCGGGTTTAGTGCGCAACCGTCATCCGTAAAGTGTAGATCGCCGGGATTTGTGTCGTGGCAACTGGCACCATCGCTGGCAAGCCAGCTCCCACAGGGTCCAGCGCTGATTACAAATTCTGTGAACGACATCAATCCGTGTGGGAGCTGGCTTGCCAGCGAAGAGGCCCTATCAGACGCTGAAGATCCCAGCGGTACTTGCATCTTCCCACCCGCGCCCGCATAACTTAAGCCATGAATCTGCCCATCCCCACGGACGCGGCCCTGGCAGGCTTTCACCCCGCCGTCAGCGCCTGGTTCAGCAACACGTTCCCGACGGTCACCGCCGCCCAAGCGCGCGCATGGCCGTTGATCCGCCAGCGCCGTTCGACGCTGATCGCCGCGCCCACTGGCTCCGGCAAAACCCTCACCGCGTTTCTCGCCGTGCTCGACGACCTCGTCCACCGAGGCCTGGACAATCCCGACGGTCTACCCGACGAAACGCTGGTGGTCTACGTCTCGCCACTGAAGGCGCTGTCCAACGACATTCGCATCAACCTGCAAAACCCGCTGGCAGGGATCACCGGACAACTGCGGCAGATGAGTCTGCCCGAGCTGCAAATCACCACCGCCGTGCGCACCGGTGACACCCCGCAGAAAGAACGTGCGGCCATGCGCAAATCGGCGCCGCACATTCTGGTGACCACACCGGAATCACTCTACGTGCTGCTCGGATCCGAATCCGGACGGAAAATGCTCGGCACCACACGGACAGTGATCATCGATGAAATCCACGCGATGGCCGCTGGCAAACGCGGCAGTCATCTGGCCCTCAGTCTTGAACGCCTGCAGGCGTTGTGCGCCGAACCGCTGACCCGTATCGGTCTATCCGCTACGCAGAAACCGGTCGAAGCCGTGGCGCAATTTCTTGTCGGCCATGAGCGCCCCTGCGAAATCATCGACATAGGCCACGCCCGGCCACGGGATCTGGGCATCGAAGTGCCGCCAGTGCCGCTATCGGCAGTCATGGCCAACGATGTCTGGGAATTGGTCTACGACCGCCTCGCTGAACTCGCTCGCGAGCACCGCACCACGCTGATTTTCGTCAACACCCGGCGCCTCGCCGAGCGCCTGAGCCGGCACCTCAGCGAACGCCTCGGCAAGCACGCGGTGGCCGCGCATCACGGCAGTCTGGCCAAAGAGTTTCGCCTCGACGCCGAACAACGCCTCAAGCGCGGCGAACTGCAGGTATTGATCGCTACCGCCTCGCTGGAACTGGGCATCGATATCGGTGAAGTCGATCTGGTCTGCCAGATTGCTTCGCCGCGCTCCATCGCCGGGTTTCTGCAAAGGGTTGGCCGTTCCGGGCACCAGGTGGGCGGCACACCCAAGGGCCGATTGTTCGCCACCACCCGCGACGACCTGATCGAATGCGCCGCCCTGCTCGACTGCGTGCGCCGTGGCGAGCTCGATACCCTGCACATCCCCGAAGCGCCGCTGGATGTGCTGGCGCAGCAGATCATCGCCGAAGTCAGTTGTCAGGAATGGCCGGAGGACGCCTTACTGGCGATGTTCCGCCAAGCCTCGCCTTATCGCGACCTCGACGAAAAACACTATCAGGCCCTGCTGAGCATGCTCTCCGAAGGCTACAACGGTCGCCAAGGCATTCGCAGCGCGTACCTGCACCGCGACGCCGTCAGTCGCACCTTGCGTGGCCGTCGCGGTTCACAACTGACCGCCGTGACCAGCGGCGGCACCATTCCCGATAACGCCGACTACAGCGTCATGCTCGAACCGCAAGGCCTGAACATCGGCAGCGTCAACGAAGACTTCGCGGTGGAAAGCATCGCCGGCGATGTGTTCCAGCTTGGCAATACCTCCTACCGGATCCTGCGCGTGGAAACCGGCAAGGTGCGTGTCGAAGATGCCCACGGCCAGCCGCCGACCATTCCATTCTGGCTCGGCGAAGCGCCGGGGCGCAGCGATGAATTGTCATCCGCTGTCGCACGTCTGCAAGCACAACTCGACGAGCTACTCGGTGCCAGCCCCGGCGATCTGCAACCGGCGCTCGACTGGCTGACGCAGACCCTCGGCCTCAACCGCGCCAGCGCCGAACAACTGGTCGAATACCTCGCTCGCGCCCGGCAAACCCTCGGCGCCCTGCCTTCGCAGGACACGCTGCTGATGGAGCGGTTTTTCGACGAGTCCGGCGGCACCCAACTGATCATCCATTCACCGTTCGGCAGCCGCATCAACCGCGCCTGGGGCCTGGCCCTGCGCAAGCGTTTCTGTCGCACCTTCAACTTCGAATTGCAGGCCGCCGCCAGCGAGGACGCCATCGTGCTGTCGCTGTCCACCAGCCACAGCTTTGAACTCGACGATATCTGGCGTTACCTGCACAGCAACAGCGCCGAGCACATCCTCATTCAAGCGGTGCTTGATGCGCCGCTGTTCGGCGTGCGCTGGCGCTGGAACGCCGGGGTGGCGCTGGCGCTGCCGCGTTTCACCGGCGGGCGCAAAGTTGCGCCGCAGTTGCAGCGGATGAAAAGCGAAGACCTGATTGCCAGCGTGTTTCCCGATCAGATTGCCTGCCTGGAAAACCTCGCCGGTGAACGCGAAATTCCCGAGCATCCGTTGATCGAGCAGACACTGGACGATTGCCTGCATGAGGCGATGGACAGCGAAGGCTGGCTCAATCTGCTGCGGCGCATGGAGCGTGGCGAGGTGCGTTTGATCAGCCGCGACCTGCCGGCGCCCTCGCCGCTCGCCGCTGAAATTCTCAGTGCGCGGCCGTACACCTTTCTCGACGACGCACCGCTGGAAGAACGCCGTACTCAGGCGGTGATCAACCGGCGCTGGAGCGATCCGCAATCGACCGATGATCTCGGTGCACTGGATGCGGACGCGATTGCCGCCGTGCGTGAAGAAGCCTGGCCGACGCCGAACGCTGTGGACGAAATGCATGAGGCGCTGATGAGCCTGGCGTGCATCAGCGATGAGGAAGTGCAAGCGAACGAAGGCTGGCGCGCATGGCTGGAAACCCTGGCCCGCAGCGGGCGCGCCTGCCGTTTGCAGATCGACTCCGAGCATTGTTTATGGCTCGCGCGCGAGCGCCTGACCTGCCTGCAAACGCTTTATCCACAGGCGATTCTGCAACCCGAGCTGGAGGCGTTGCCGGGATTCGCTGAAATCTGGACGTTCGATGCAGCACTGGTCGAGGTGATCCGCGCACGCCTCGGTGCCTTCGGACCACTGCCGTTATCCGCGATTGCCGAACCGCTCGCGCTGCCGACCGCTCAAGTCCATCAAACCCTCGCGCAACTGGAACGCGAAGGTTATGTGCTGCGCGGTCAGTTCACGCCCAAGGTCAACGTTGAAGAATGGTGCGAACGGCATCTGCTCGCGCGCATTCATCGCTACACGGTCAAGCGCCTGCGCCGGGAAATCGAGCCGGTGGCGTTGCAGGATTTCATGCGCTTTCTGTTCGACTGGCAGCATCTTTCGCCCGCGATTCGCGGTCAGGGCAGCGCCGTATTGCCTGCGATTGTCGGCCAGTTCGAAGGTTACGCGGCGGCGGCTTCGGCGTGGGACAGCGACCTTCTCCCGGCCCGTCTCAAGGACTATTCACCGAGCTGGCTGGATGACCTGTGCCGCAACGGCAGACTGGTGTGGATGCGCCTCAGTGCCCGGCAAAAAGTCAGTGGCACGGCATTGCGCAGCACGCCGATCGTGTTGCTGCCACGCAGTCAGGTCGGTTTGTGGAGCGCGTTGGCCGAACAGACCCCAGTGAGCGAACTCTCGCCGAAAACCCAGAAGGTATTTGACGCTTTGAGTCAGCACGGTGCGCTGTTTTTCGATGAGCTGATTCATGAAGCGCACCTGCTGCGCACCGAGCTGGAGATCGCCTTGCAGGAGCTGGTCGGCGCCGGCCTGGTGAATGCCGACAGCTTCGCCGGCCTGCGCGCGTTGATCACCCCGGCAAGCAAGCGCCAGCAGCGCAGCAGTAGGCGTGGGCGCGGGGCGTTTATCGGTGGGATGGACGATGCCGGGCGCTGGGCGTTGTTGCGGCGTGGCGCGGCTGTGGATAACAGCGAGACGCTGGAGCACGTCGCGATGACGTTGTTGCGGCGCTATGGCGTGGTGTTCTGGCGCTTGCTGGAGCGCGAAGCGGACTGGTTGCCGAGTTGGCGAGAATTGCTGCGTACGTTTCATCGGCTGGAAGCGCGGGGCGAGATTCGTGGCGGGCGGTTTGTCAGTGGTTTGGCGGGGGAACAGTTTGCCTTGCCTGAGGCGATTCCGTTATTGCGCGAAGTCCGTCGGCGGCCGCATGACGGCAGTCTGGTAGCGGTGTGTGGGGTTGATCCGCTGAATCTGGCCGGGACATTATTGCCGGGGGTGAAAGTGCCGGCGCTGGTGAGTAATCGGCTGGTGTATCGCGATGGTTTGCCAGTAGCGGCGGAGATTGCCGGCAAGCAACAATTCTGGCTGGAGCTGGATCAGATTGATATGGAGCAGGTGCGCAGCAAGCTGATCCGGCATTGAGGGCGACTGTTCTGGCCTCATCGCTGGCAAGCCAGCTCCCACAGTGATTTGTGGTATGCCTTCTATTCCAGCATCACCCAAAACCCTGTGGGAGCTGGCTTGCCAGCGATGAGGTCAGCACTAACACCAAAAAATCTACCGGTTAAGTCCGCGACTCTTGCGGCACCTCGCTCGCCACCACCTCCCCCTCCTGCTCCCGCTTTGGCAACAAAACCTGCTGTGGATAAGTCTGCGCGAAATGCACCTCAGGGCTGTTATCCACAAGCTTCTTCAAACGCTGGTTGAATGCCCGGCTCACCGCATACTGCCCACCGGACACCGTGCGGAACTGCGCCGTCAGCACCACGCCGTTCAAATCCATCCTGTCCACGCCAAACACATCCAGCGGCCCTTGCAGGTTGTACTTGAGGAACGGGTCTTCGCGGATCGAATCACCGGTTTCTCGAATCAGCTCGATGGCTTTATCCACATCCGTGTCATAAGTGAACTGCACCGAAAAAAAAGCAAAGGCAAACTGCCGCGATTGGTTGGTCACTGCCTTGATCTGACCAAACGGCACCGAGTGCACAAAACCTTTACCGTCACGCAGGCGCAGCGTGCGAATGGTCAGCCCTTCGACTGTACCGGCGTGCCCGGAATCGAGCACCACCCAATCGCCAATCGACAGGGTGTCTTCGATGATGATGAACAGCCCGGTGATCACGTCCTGCACCAGTTGCTGCGAGCCGAAACCGATGGCCAACCCGACCACCCCGGCTCCGGCCAGCAATGGCGCGACGTTGATCCCCAGATTGGCCATGGTGGTGATCGCACAGATCACCACGAGGATGATTTTGATCGCGTTGCGCAGCAGCGGCAAAATGGTTTTTACCCGCGTACTCGGCTGGCGCGCCGCGCGTTTGCTGAGCGGCGGCTTCAGCGCTTCCTGGATCGCCGTGTCGAGTACCACCCACAACAACCACGTCACCAGGAAGATCAAACCAATGCTGCTTAACGCGTTGCTGATTGCTCTTCCGACCGTGCTGCTCTGGGCAAAATCGAGCAACGACACGCCCCAGATCCGTCCGAGGATATCGATGAAGGCAATGGCGATGACGATCCGCAGCAACGCATGCAACAGGCTGAGGAATCGTTCCTTGTAGGCGCTGCTGCGCTGGATCGCTTCGGCCTTTCGTGACTTGAACAAGTGCTGCAGGATCGTGCTGAGGAATACCGTGCCGATTAACAAAACCGTGGTGAACAGCGCGCAGCGCAGGGCTTTCTGATTGTCCTCGCCGATGCCGATCAGATTGACCGCCGAGACCAGCACCATCAGCACGATCGGCCAATACCACAGCCCGGAAAAGATTCGCAGCGATTCCTGTAACGAGGGTTGTTTCAAGCGCTGGCTCAGCGAACGATTGCGGATCAGATGCGCCACCGGGCGACGCAGGCGAATCACCAGCAGACCGAAAATCACCGAGGCGATCAGGCCGGTAAATACCGCGACGCTGCTGGTGATATTGCCGCCCAGTTGGCGGGCGATCTGCGGGCTGGTCAGCGCATCGCTGAGGGCGGCGAGAAAGCCGATCAGGAACAGCGGTCGCGGGCAGTAATTACGGATGATCCGCGCCGCCGGGCGTTTGTGGCCGACGTTGAACATCACCACCACACACAACAACATCGAGGTGGAAAAGATGCCGCTGCTGGTGGCGTAGGCCAGACACAGCGCCAGCGCGCGTCCCACCGAGGCTTGCAGAAAATGGCTGACGTAGAGGGTCAGCGGCAGGCAGATCAGCGCTGGAATGGTGTAAGGCAGCAAGTAACCAATCAGATCCTGACTACGCTGACGGGTGCGCAACCAGCGACCCTCGCGCAGGCGTTTGGTCAACAGGCTGCCGAGCACGGTGAGCAGCGCGAAACTGCCGAGCCAAGTGCCGGACAAAGAGAGGAAATCCCCGGCGACGCTCCAGCCCGAGCGATTCGACGGCTGGTTGACCAGTTTGTCCACTTCATCGGCGGCGCGATCAGCGCGCAGGCGCCAGGCATCGACCAGGTGTTCGTTGAGATCGAGTTTGTCTTGTACATCATCGATGCTCGAACTGATCGCACCGAGCAGCCCGCCCTGCACAATCGGTTCGGGTTTGGCCGCTTCTTCGGTGGCGGCCGGGACGCCCGGCAATGCGGCGGCGTCGATTTCACTGGCGCCGAGAAACAGCAGTGCTCCCAGCAGAATAGCGATCCTGAACTTGCCCAAAACTCCGATCTCCCTTGGCTGAACCTGTAAGGAACTGATCAAGTTTTGTGTGGCAAGTTCAAGAGCCCCCTCACCCTAGCCCTCTCCCAGAGGGAGAGGGAACTGACCGAGTTGCCTGATCCGGCTGCACCGATCTGAAAGTCCGGAGTCGAACTCAGACCCTGAAAACCATAAAAACCAGCTCCCTTCCCCCTTGTTTTTCGAACTCAAACCCTGAAAACCCTGAAGATCTGCTCCCTTCCCCCTCGCCCCTCTGGGGGAGAGGGTTGGGGTGAGGGGGAGCGCTTTTGATCTTTGCCTTAAAGACGTGTGACCGTCCGTAATGCCATCGAAACTTTCCCGAACCGTGCGCAGTCATCAAAAGATAACGGCAACACGAGGACTTTCGACGGGAGGGTGGCATGGCAACGATTCACATCGGTATTTCCGGCTGGCGCTACGAACCGTGGCGCGGGGACTTCTACCCCAAGGGACTGGCGCAGAAACGCGAATTGCAGTTCGCTTCGCGGGCGCTCAACAGCATCGAAATCAATGGATCGTTCTACGCCCTGCAACGGCCGGAGCGCTATGCGCAGTGGTACGCCGAAACGCCCGACGACTTCGTCTTCAGCGTCAAGGCGCCGCGTTTCATCACCCACATCCGCCGCTTGCGCGAGATCGAAAAACCGTTGGCCAATTTCTTCGCCTCCGGGGTGCTGGAACTCAAGGAAAAACTCGGACCGATCCTTTGGCAGTTTCCGCCGAACTTCAAATTCGAGCCTGAGCGCTTTGAACATTTCCTTGCACTATTGCCCCACGACACCGAAGCCGCCACCACCCTCGCCCATCAACACGACGCTCACCTGTACGGCCACGCCAGCATGAAAGCCTGGCGTAAAAAACCACTGCGCCACGCTGTGGAAATCCGCAACGAGAGCTTCATCGACCCCGAGTTCGTACGCTTGTTGAAGCGCCACAACACCGCGCTGGTGATCGCTGACACCGCGAACAAATGGCCGTACCGCGAAGACCTGACCAGCGACTTTGTCTACCTGCGCCTGCACGGCGCCGAAGAACTCTACGCCAGCGGCTACACCGCACCAGCCCTCAAGCGCTGGGCCGAACGCATCGAAGCCTGGCACCACGGCGAGCAACCAAAAGACGCGCACCTGATCGCACCACGCCTGAAGCCGCGCGCGCGCAAATCCCGTGAAGTGTTCTGCTATTTCGACAACGACATCAAAGTCCGCGCACCGTATGACGCGCGCGATCTGTTGCATCGTTTCGAGCTGGACAAGGACCTCGCCACCACCCCCGGCGAACCCGCTGGCGAAGGAGTGTTGGCATGAGTATTCCAGAACCGGTCGGCTTCACCGATGAAGGCTCGGTCGTTGCGCCGTCCGTGCGGACGTTCACCGTACTGACGGTCAATACCCACAAGGGTTTTACCGCACTGAATCGGCGCTTCATCCTGCCGGAACTGCGCGAAGCGGTGCGCAGCGTCGCGGCCGATGTGGTGTTTCTGCAGGAAGTCCATGGCACCCACGAGCATCATCCCAAGCGCTACAGCAACTGGCCGACAATGCCGCAGTACGAGTTTCTCGCCGACAGCCTGTGGCCGCAGTTCGCCTACGGGCGCAATGCGGTGTACCCGGAGGGCGATCACGGCAATGCGCTGCTGTCGAAATTCCAGATCATCCGCCACGACAATCTCGACGTGTCGATCAGCGGCCACGAAAACCGTGGCCTGCTGCATTGCGTGTTGCGCCTGCCCGGTGATGGCACCGAAGTGCATGCGATCTGCGTGCATCTGGGCCTGCGCGAAAGTCATCGCAACGCGCAACTGGATTTGCTCATGCAACGCCTGGCGGAGTTGCCCAACGACGCGCCAGTGATCGTTGCCGGCGACTTCAACGACTGGCGCCAGCGCGCCGATGCACAACTCAAACCCTGCGGCTTGCGCGAAGTATTCGCCGAGCACCAGGGCAAACCGGCGCGCAGTTTTCCGGCACGTTTGCCGGCGCTGCGGCTCGATCGTATTTACGTACGCAACCTCAAGGCCAGCCAACCGAAGGTCCTGGCCAACCGTCCCTGGTCGCACCTTTCCGACCATGTCCCGTTATCGGTGGAGATCGAACTATGAGCAGCGCGCCGCTGGAGAAATCCGCCGTGGAACCGATCGCCATCAACCCGCCGATCCGTGAGCCCGGCCATGTTGATGTCGAGTACAGCTGGCAGGGCAACAACCGTGTGCAATTACTGGAAAACGGCGAGGAGTATTTCCCCCGTGTGTTCGAGGCGATGCGCGCGGCGAAGAGTGAAATCCTCCTCGAGACCTTTATCGTTTTCGAAGACAAGGTCGGTGCCGAGTTACAGGAGATTCTGATCGACGCTGCCCGGCGTGGCGTGCGCACCACGGTCAGCCTCGACGGCTTTGGTTGCGGCGAGTTGAGCACCGGTTATCTGACCGCGCTGAGCGAGGCCGGCGTGCATCTGCAAATCTTCGATCCGGCACCGAAACGCCTGGGCATTCGCACCAACTGGTTCCGGCGTTTGCACCGCAAGATTGTGGTGGTCGACGGCCTGATCGCGTTTATTGGCGGGATCAACTTTTCCGGCGATCACCTGGCCGATTTCGGCCCCGAAGCCAAGCAGGATTATTCGGTGGAAATTCAGGGCCCGGCGGTCGCCGACATCCATCATTTCGCCCTGCTGCAAAGTGGTCGGCCGGGCCGTGCGCGGTTCTGGTGGCAACGTCGGCGTCAACGTCGCGCGGAGATGGCTTTCGATGACCACGACGGTCAGGTGCGCCTGGTATTCCGCGACAACGACCAGCACCACTCCGATATCGAAGATGTGTATTTGCAGGTACTGCGCCGGGCCAAGCGCCGCGTGGTGATCGCCAACGCCTACTTCTTCCCCGGTTACCGTTTGCTGCGGGAAATCCGCAACGCGGCACGTCGCGGGGTCGAGGTGCGCCTGATTCTGCAGGGTCAACCGGACATGCTGGTGGCCAAACTGGCGGCGCGCATGACCTACGACTACTTGCTCAAGGCCGGCGTGCAAATCCACGAATATTGCCAGCGCCCGCTGCACGGCAAAGTGGCGCTGGTCGACGAAGAATGGAGCACGGTCGGCTCGAGCAATCTCGACCCGCTGAGCCTGTCGCTGAATCTGGAAGCCAATGTGCTGATCCGCGACCGCGCTTTCAATCAGCATTTGTTCGAACGCCTCGACGACCTCAGCCAGAACCACTGCAAAGCCATGGACGCCAGCAAGTCCCCGCGCGGGCGCATCTGGCACATGACCGTAGGGTTTCTGGTGTTCCACTTTCTGCGGCATTTCCCGGCGATGGCCGGATGGTTGCCAGCACATAAACCACGGCTCAAGCCATTTCGAGGGAACACGCCATGAGCCACTCCGAAGCGCACCCGAGCGGCCATGCGGCGCCAGCCACCCATTCGAAATGGAGTCGCTGGAAGCGCCCGTTGACCCTGCTGTTTTTCCTCGCGCTGATTGTCTTGCTGACGATGTTCGCCACGCGCATCGAATGGGCCGAAGTCCTGCAAACCCTGGCCGACTTCAAGGTGCGCACGTTGATCATCGCCGCTGGCGTGACTTTGCTGAGCTTTCTCACCTACGCCAGTTTTGACCTGATCGGCCGCACTTACATTCGTCAGGACCTGACCTGGAAACAGATTCTGCCGGTGGGGATCATCAGCTATGCGTTCAACTTGAATCTGAGCGCGTGGGTGGGCGGCATCGCCATGCGCTATCGGCTGTATTCGCGTCTTGGCGTGAGCAAAAGCAACATCGCCAAGATCCTCGGTTTGAGCCTGGCGACCAATTGGTTTGGCTACATGACCATTGCCGGCGTGGTGTTCAGCAGTGGATTGGTGACAATGCCACCGGGCTGGAAAATCAGCAGCAGTGCGCTGCAAGGCATCGGCGTTCTGCTGCTGTTGATCAGCGTCGGCTATCTGGCCGCTTGTCAGTTTTCCAAACGCCGCGAGTGGTCGATCCGCGGCGTGGAAATCAACCTGCCGTCATTGCGCATGGCGGTCTTGCAACTACTGCTCGGCGCGTTGAACTGGTCGCTGATGGCGGCGGTGATTTTCACCTTGCTGCCGAGCAAACTGGATTATCCGTTGGTGCTGGGCGTGTTGTTGATCAGCGCGATTGCCGGGGTCATTACGCATATTCCGGCGGGCCTTGGGGTGCTGGAGGCGGTGTTTGTAGCGTTGCTGCAACACGAGGCTTCACGCGGCAGCCTGGTGGCGGGATTGCTGGCGTATCGGGCGATTTATTTTCTGTTGCCGTTGTTGATCACGGTGGTGATGTATCTGGTGGTTGAGGCCAAGGCCAAGGCGCTTCGGATCGAGAAAAACCCCTCTTGAGTTAGTTTTTGAATTCGAAATCGCTGTCGCGAGCAGGCTCACTCCTACAAGTGAACGCATTCCAAAATGTAGGAGTGAGCCTGCTCGCGATAGCGTTCGAAAGAACATTAAAAAATCATGCTGATTGAATAATGCTCAACCGCTCGCCCACAACCATCTCGGTAATCCAGTCCACCAGAATCGAGGTGTAAGCCTGCTGCGACACCGGCTCGCTCAACGCATGATCGGCGCCGTCGATAATCCGGTGCGTCAACGAATGCGTCTGCTGGCACGCCGCGCGGTAACTCATGATCGCCGCGTGGGGCACGTAGTCATCGGTTTCCGACTCCACCAGCAACACATCCCCGGTGAATTGCGAACACGCATGCAGCGCCCGATTGGTGTCCGCGCGCACCAGCGTGCTGCGGTAATCACGCAAATCGGCCTTGTCCAGCTCACGCTTGGGCGTATGCCATTGCTCGTCGCGATACAGCGCCGGAACGCGCAACGCCAGCCAGCGCACCGGGCGCAGCGAGGTGAGGATCGCCGCCAGGTAACCGCCATAACTGGTGCCGACCACGGCAATCGCCGAGGTATCGAGTGCTGGATGCGCGAGCAAGCGGTCATAGGCCGCGAGCAAATCACGCAGGTTATCTTCGCGGGTAACGCGGGTCAGCGGAATCCCGGTGCCGCCGGTATGCCCGCGCAAGTCGAAGGTCAGGCACACACAACCTAGACCGGCAATGCCTTTGGCGCGCTCAAGGTCGCGCTCCTGACTACCGCCCCAACCATGTACAAACAACACCCCCGGCACTTTCGATTTGGGACTGAGAAAGGTCCCGCTCATCTGTTCATCATCAATGTCGATTTGAATGCTTTCGCTTCTAGCCGTCATAGGATTTGACCGTTACGTATTTGAGGAGAAATTCGCTGTTCTCAGCCGGGCCGCGATAGACCTCGATGGCGTCCGCCGGCAGCGGCTGATCGATATAGGTTTCCACCGATGACACGCGAATCGCACGCATCCCCGGATCGTTGACGAAGCTTTGCAACGCCGCGACTTCAGCACTGCTGGCGCCGCCCATGCGCCAGGATTGTTCGAGCACGCCGCTGCGGGATTTACCGTTGCTGTCCAGGCCCTGGGCAATGTCGTAATTGCGTCGCGAGGCGTAGAAGCGAGGGTAAGCCTCATCGGCGGCAGCGTCGAAAACCTGCGCCTGCTCAATGGCCAGACGCACATCGTCGGGCAGGTTCAACTTCAGCAGTTCGTCATAATCACCCTGCACCACCAGCAGATTCGAGCCGCCGTAGACCTCTTCGCCGTGGGCATCCTTGGTCAAGTATTGATCACCGCAGTAACTCAGCACCTTATCGCCGATGAATGACTGGCCGACGCTGTGGGTGACCACGTCGCTCAAGTCCTGTTCCAGCACCACACCCTCACTGAACTGTTTTTCAATGTCAGGGCGGGCAAGAATGTCGTCGAAGGCATCAAGGCTCTTGATCACTTCCTGGCCACGACCGGCGCAGGCGTGAACCGGCTTCAAGCGGATCGGGCCGTTGTACAGTAAGTGCTCGGCAGCGGGCCGCGCGTCTTCCAGCGCAAAAACGCTGAGGCCATCAAGGACCACGTTACGCACGCGCTCGGAAAACAATGGCGACCAGCCTTGCGGCGCGTGCGCCAGATGACTGCGCAGGCCGTGGCTGATGGCTTTGGTGCAGATGAAGTCGTGCTCGACGAACCCGCCCCACAGATCCTCCGGTCCCTTGATACCGAGTGCGTGAGCGCTGGCCGGGCCGACAATGGTTTGCGTCGGCAGTAAATACAGATCACGACCCTGGTGTTTTTCAGCGTCATAGCTGCCGCCGAACTTGCACCCGAGAATCTGCGCCAGCCAGCGGGCCAGCGCTTTGTTGGTCTGTACTTCATGTTGTGGCGCGTCGGGACGCACCGAGTGGGCGACGACGATTTTCCTGCGGGGTGTCGAGGTCATGCGTCCCCCTTCCATCGGTTCGATGACTGTAGCGGTGAGAGGTGCAGAGATCAGGCCAATGACCGATCTCCGAAAATTCTAGGCCAATCAGAAACTTGCCAGAATCGTGCTGGCACCACGCCTGTTTCAATCTGCACGACCGCGCGCAAAACCCCGGCAATTTGCACGATCTATAGTCCTGTGGAGTTCAATGTGGGAGCTAGCCTGCTCGCGAAGGCGTCGTGTCGGTCGACATCAAACTTACAGCCCCCACCGCTTTCGCGAGCAGGCTCGCTCCCACATTAGGTGTTCGCCGGTTTAGGGTTTGGGGTCACACCAAACCGCGCCCGGTAATCACTTGGCGCCAGTCCGGTAATCTTCTTGAATATCGCGCGAAACGCCCCCGGATCCTGATACCCAACTGTCCAGGCAATGTGATCGATCGTGCCATTGCTGAACTCGAGCATTTCCCGTGCCTTGCCCACCCGCAAATGCTGGCAGTACTCGGTCGGTTTCAACCCGCTCGCCGCGCGGAACCGCCGTAGAAATGTGCGCTCTTCCAACCCCGCCCGCTCAGCCATCGCCGCCAGGGAAACATCCGTCGCACCGGTGCTTTGCAGCCAATGTTGAACCTTGAGAATCGCCGCATCGCCATGACCGAGAATCGGCGCGAAATTGCTGCCGCATTCACTGGCGCTGTCACTGTGTTCCACCACCAGAAAGCGCGCGGTGCTGGTGGCGATGCTCGGTCCGAGCAACCTGTCGACCAGGCGTAATCCGAGTTCCGACCAAGCCATCAATCCGGCCGTGGTGATCAGGTCGCCGTCATCGACAATCGGCGCATCAGCCATGAGCTTGATTTTCGGGTAACACTCGGCGAAAGCCTTGGCAGAGGTCCAGTGAGTGGTGGCGCTACGGCCGTCGAGCAAGCCGCTTTCGGCGAGCAGCAGCGAGCCTACGCAAACTCCGCCAAGCGTCGCACCGCGGGCATGCTGATCACGCAACCATTGCGTCAGACCGACCGGCATTTGCGCCGCCGAAAAACCGCCGATCGATGGCGGAATCAGCACCGCCAGCAAAGCGCTGTCGTGCCCTGGATGGCTGGCGTAAATCCGCGTTGGCGACTGATCACCTTCGACCTGCCAATGACTGACCCGCAGCACTGGCAATTGCGCAGCCTGATGTTCGGCGGCAATCCGGTTGGCCACCGTAAACAGATCGGTCAGACCGTGCACCGCCGCCATTTGCGCGCCTGGATAGATCAGCACGCCCAATTCAGCGACGGCGGCCCTTTCTGCGCCCATTGTCAGTTTTCCCCTGTCTATTGTCGGTGCGGCCAATCCTCGAATCACTGGCCAGCACCAATACTGAAGCCACTTCCAGCCAATACATCGAGGACACACCCATGGCCAAGCAAGCGCTCATCGTAGTCGATATCCAGAACGACTACTTCCCCCAAGGCAAGTGGCCGCTGGCCGGTGCTGATGCCGCCGCCGACAACGCCGCCCGGCTGATAGCCGCGTTCCGCGAGGCCGGCGATTCGGTGGTACACATTCGCCACGAATTCACCTCAGCGGACGCGCCGTTTTTCACCCCGGGCTCCGAGGGCGCCAAGCTGCATCCAAAGGTACTCAACCGTGCCGATGAACCGGTGGTGCTAAAGCACTTCGTCAACTCGTTCCGCGAAACCGAACTGCAAGCGATCCTCGACCAACAAGGCATCAAGGAACTGGTGGTGGTCGGCAGCATGAGCCACATGTGCGTTGACGGCATTACCCGTGCGGCGGCGGATCTGGGTTATGCCGTAACGGTGATTCACGACGCTTGCGCCAGCCGCGATCTGGAGTTCAATGGCCTGACGGTGCCGGCCGCCCACGTCCACGCCGCGTTCATGTCAGCGCTGGGTTTTGCCTACGCCAGCGTGGTATCCACTGACGAATTCCTCGCCGCCACGCGCTGAGTAATATCCTGCAAGAAATCCGGGCCCGCGCTGCAGCGGGCCCTTTTTTCGTCTGTCATAAAAATCTCACGCGTGAGCCATTGATGGCATTTTGAATTGGTTGTAGTGTGGCTCACGCGTGAGATGTCCATAACCGAGCCACTGCCATGAAAAGCCGTTCCCCCACAGCGAAGTCAGAGAGCCCCAAGGGAGAGCGCGCGAAACCGTCGGCGAAAAAACCGTCGAGCTTCTATATGAAGCAGATGCGCGCAGGCCTGGCCGCTGCCGGTTATGTGAAACACGAAACTTGGGTGCTTCCCGAAAACCGAAGCTTGCTCAAGCAAATGGAGCAACAGCTACGCCAACCGATTCTGGCTGGCTCTTTCATGTCGGAGAATTACATGAGCGCAGGCAACAACTGGACCATCGATAGCCTCTTCAACGCCCTCAAGGCACTGGACGAGGTGGCTTCGCAAGAGATCACGCTGTCGCTGATCCAGAGCTCCGAACCCAGCATCAAGCTGGAAATGAACGAATTCGGCGGTCTGCCGATTCACATCGCTCTGGCCGGCCAGCAGATCATCGTCGACACCGTGCTGGTGGACATCGATTCGATCAGCGACGTGCACGCCTTCAACGATGCCGTGTTGCGCAGCCGGGAAATGTTCCCACTGTCGTCGATCGGTATCGAGTCGATGCCGAACGGGCAGACCGTTTACAACATGTTTGGCGCCCTCAGCGCCGACTCGAGCCTGACCAACGTCGTCACCGAGGTGAAAACTCTGGTCGACAACGTGCAGCGCGCGAGCGAAGCCTTCGAACACTTCTTCAAGTAATCAACAGGGAATATCCAATGACTCAGTCCATCTGGAGCAAGTTGTTCACCGCACTGCGCGGCGGCGCCAATGAAGTCGGCGAAGCGATTGCCGACCAACAGGCCCTGCGCATCCTCGATCAGGAAATCCGTGACGCCGACAGCGCACTGTCGAACGCCCGTCGCGAATTGGTCACCATCATGGCCAAACACAAACTGGCCGCCGACCGCGTAAGCGAGTACGACGCCAAGATCAAGGATCTGGAAGCCAAAGCCGTCTCGGCGCTGAACGCCGGCCGTGAAGACCTGGCGCTGGAAGTGGCCGAAGCGATTTCGACCCTGACCAACGAGCTGGATGTCGAGAAAAAGCAGAGCGACGAGTTCGGCACTTACGCCGAAAACATGCGCAAAGACATCAGCAAAGCCGAGTCGCGCATCAAGAGCCTGCGCCAACAAGTGGACATGGCCAAGGCCCGCGAAAGCGTGCAGAAAGCCCAGGTCAGCGCCTCCATCGCCAGCGGCGGCGCCAATGGCAAACTGGAAACCGCCGTCGGTACGTTGAACCGCCTGCAGGCCAAGCAGCAGCAACGCGCGGCTGAACTGAGCGCTGCCGACGAACTGGCCGACGCTTCGACCGGCAACGATCTGGAACGCAAACTGCGCGACGCCGGCATCACGCCGAACGAAGGCAGCGCCAATGCGATTCTTGAGCGTCTGAAGCAAAAGTCCGCTCAGTAAGCACTGCGCAAAAAAACCGTGGGAGCGAGCTTGCTCGCGAAAGCGGCGTATCAGTCGACATCGTTGTTGACTGATACGCCCTCTTCGCGAGCAAGCTCGCTCCCACATGGTTTGCGGCGTGTCGTTCGCCGCTGAGCCCGGTACACTAGCGACGCTTTTTCGCCGACGAACACTTCCACCCGCTTCAAGGAACGTACCCATGGGATGGTTTAAAGACTTGCTGGGCACCAGCAACTGGCAGACCGCTGCGCCAACACCGACCGTTGCCAGTGGCCCACTCGGCATGGCCCAAGGCAAGGCTGTCAGGTTCGATACGACGCTGGCGCTGTTGCTCGATGGCTCGACCACAGTGCGAGTGCCCTTCGATCAGGCGATCTGGAGCCACGGCTGGGTCGACCTCGGCCAGTCCAATAAACTGCACCGCTATTACATGAACGACGAGGATTTCTGGCTGCAGATCCACGTCACCGGTGACGATCAGATCGAATCCGTCACCCTGTTCAACTACCTCAGTTACGTGACCGTCAACAGTGACGCCGAACTGCAGCGCCTGGCCGGCCCCGACAGCCAGATCGGCTTGCCCGGTTACAACCACGACGGTGTCGAATACAGCCGTGAGTGGGGCACCGAACAAGGCCAGACCGAACTTGTGCCGATGACCGAACAGGTGGTCAATCCGGACGAGAGCTACACCATCGAACATCACTCAATGCTTTATGCGCGCGAGACCGGCCTGACCGATCGCCGCGAATTGCTGCTGTTCTCCGTCGAACAGGACGAAGAAGGCACCGTCAGCCTGAGCACCTCGCTGGGCATTTCGCTGTATACGACAGATCTGAGCACCATTTAAAAAAGGAAGTTTTTCATGCTGGAAGTGCTGGCCGTTTCCCTGAACAAAACCGCACTGGTCGGTTTCGTCGTCTATCTCATCGGCGCCGTACTGCTGTTCATGCTGTTTCAATTCGTCTACACGCGCATCACTCCGCACAAGGAATTCGAGCTGATTCGCTCCGGCAACGTTGCCGCTGCCATCGCCCTGTCCGGCGCGATCATCGGCTTCGCGATTCCGGCCAGTAACGTGATTGCGTTTTCGGTCAATGTCCTCGACTTCGTACTCTGGGCAGTGATTGCCGCCGTGGTGCAACTGCTGGCATTCCTCGCCACGGGTCTAGTGCTCAAAGGCACCTCCCAGCGCATCGCCAACGGTGAAGTGGCTTCGGGTATCTATGTTGCTGCGGTCGCGATCAGCGTCGGCATGCTCAACGCCGCGTGCATGACACCGTCCAACTGATCGGCAGGAAGCCTTAGATGAAACGCAGCAAATACGTTCAGTTGTCCCTCGCCGCCTCGGTGGCCATGGCCATTTCCGGCCAGGCGGCAGCCGCAGATCAACCACGCAGTTTCCAGAATGTGGAACAGTGCGTCGACGCCGAAGTGGCCGCCGATGTCTGCTCCAACGCCTACGTCGCCGCCCTGACCGAACACCGGCGCATTGCCCCGGCGTACGACGACAAGGCCAAGTGCGACGCGGACTTTGCCGCTGACTGGTGCCAAAAGAATTCTGACGGCCGCTTCGTGCCGAAACTCGGCGGCTTCAAAGTGCCTGCGAGCGGTGAGCCGGCGCAGAACCTCGACGCCATCGCCGATGCTCAAATGCCTGCCGGTGACACGACAGCGCAGCATGTGCAAAGCACTTCGCATGTCTCCAGCGGTGGTGGCGGCGGCGGCGGAAATGGCTGGCTGACCGGTTGGCTGATCGGCAACGCGATGAGCAACAACGCCGAGCGCACGGTTTACCGCGATCGCGAAACGCGCCAGCCGTACAACACCTCGACGCAGTACCGCAGAGCCGAAACCACGACGCGCAGCCAAACGGATTACGAAAGCAGCAAAAGCAAACCGGTCAATGTGGCCTCATCGACGTCACGCGGCGGCTTCGGCAGCCAGTCCAGTGCCCGCAGCGGCTGGGGTGGTTGGGGCAGCAGTTCTGGTCGTTCGAGCAGCTGACGATGAAGAAGATCCTCTGCGCCGAGCGGCCTGACTGGAAACAGACTGCCGAAAGCCTCGGCTTCATGTTCCACACCATCGACGACGAGCCGTACTGGGACGAAAGCGCGTACTACCAGTTCACGCTCGCGCAAATCGAAAACGATCTTGAGGACCCGACCACCGAACTGCACGAGATGTGCATGGACCTGGTCGACCGCGTGGTCAACAGCGAAGAGCTACTGGATCGCCTGAGCATCCCGACGCCGTACTACGACATGATCCGCACGTCCTGGCGGGAAGGTCATCCGCATCTGTACGGGCGCATGGACTTTTCCTACAGCGGCGACGGCCCGGCGAAATTGCTGGAACTCAACTACGACACGCCGACCAGCCTCTACGAAGCGGCGGCTTTTCAGTGGGGCTGGCTGGAACAATGCATCGAGCGCGGCACGCTGCCGCGCCATGCCGACCAGTTCAACAGCATCGACACCCAGTTGCATAAGGCCTTCGCCGAGCTGCAACTGAAGCGGCCGTTCTACTTCGCTTCGATGAGAGACTCGGTCGAGGACAAGGGCACCACGGATTACCTGCGCTTGATCGCCGAAAAGGTCGGCATCGAATCACGGCACATCGATATCGAAGACATCGGTTTGACCGCTGAAGGGCGTTTCGTCGACCTGGAAGATCGCTGGATCCCGCACCTGTTCAAGCTGCACGCCTGGGAATTCATCTTCCACGAGCCGTTCGGCGCGGCGATTGCCGAGTGCGATACGCAGTTTTTCGAACCGGCGTGGAAGGCGATCCTGTCGAACAAGGGCGCGTTGCCGCTACTGTGGGAGCTGCACCAGGGCCATCCGAATCTGCTGGCGGCGCATCTCGATCCGAATCCGGCCAGCGCCGTGCCCAAGGGATGGGTACGCAAGCCGTACTTCTCCCGCGAAGGCGCCAACATTGAGCTGCAAACGGCAGACGGTCTGATCGTCAAAGAGGATGGGCCCTACACGGATGCGCCATTTATCCTGCAGGAATTTGCACCGCTGCCGAAATTCGGCGACAGCTACACGCTGATCGGTTCCTGGGTGATTGGCGATCAGGCTGCGGGGATTGGTGTACGGGAAGACAACAGCCTGATCACCAAAGATTCCAGCCGCTTTCTGCCGCACCTGATCCTCGACTGAACCACTGATATCCCTGTGGGATTTGGGATAACCGCAGACGAAAAAAAGCCCCACAAAAAAGGCCCGTCGCTTCAGCGACGGGCCTTTTTACTTAGAACGGGTGCAGCGACAAATCAGAACGGGATATCGTCATCAAAGCTGTCGAAATCCGGAGCCGGTTGCGGTGCGGCCTGCTGTGGAGCCGGGGCCGAACGCTGCTGTGGAGCCGACTGCTGCGGACGCGGTGCCTGCTGACGTGGAGCCGGAGCCGACTGCTGGTAGTTGTTGCCACCGCCTTGTTGGTCGCCCTGTTGTGGACGGCCGCCGAGCAGTTGCATGGTGCCTTGCATGTCGACCACGATTTCGGTGGTGTAACGCTTGATACCGTCTTTTTCCCACTCGCGGGTCTGCAGCTTGCCTTCGATGTAGACCTGCGAACCTTTACGCAGGTATTCGCCAGCGATTTCAGCAACCTTGCCGAACATCGAAACACGGTGCCATTCGGTCTTCTCGACCTTCTGACCGGTTTGCTTGTCGGTCCATTGTTCGCTGGTGGCCAGACTCAGGTTGGTCACGGCGTTACCGTTAGGCAGGTAGCGAACTTCGGGATCCTGGCCGCAAGTGCCGACCAATATGACTTTGTTAACCCCACGGGCCATAACGTTCTCCTAGGCTTCGCAAGCAGCCCCGGCCGGGTTGTTCACCAGGCGTTCGAGGGTGTCGCGATCCACTAATTCTTTGTCCAGTTTGATGTAAACAGCCGCTTCGTCAGCAACTATCACTGCATCGGTTACCCCTACGAGGGCCTTGAGGCGCTCGACCAGACCCGCTTCGCGGATCGCCTCGGGCGACAACGGCAAGCGCAGGCTCGTCACGTAGGGAGGTTCACGCATGGTAACAGCAAAGGCCAACCAAAGTGCAGCCAGCCCGGCACATCCAAGGAACACAACCGACAGACCGCCATGCTGAAACAGCCAGCCGCCGAGTATCCCGCCGAGTGCCGAACCAAGGAACTGGCTGGTGGAATACACGCCCATGGCCGTGCCCTTTCCGCCCGCCGGTGAAACCTTGCTGATCAGCGACGGCAATGAAGCCTCCAGCAGATTGAACGCGGTGAAGAACACCACCGTACCAATCACCAGAGCCCGCAGGCTGTCGCCGAACTGCCAGAAGAATAGCTCAGTCAGCATCAGCGTCAGGACGGCGCCGAGCAAAACTCGTTTCATTTTGCGTTTCTTCTCGCCATAGATGATGAACGGGATCATGGCGAAGAACGAAATCAGCAGCGCGGTGAGATAGACCCACCAGTGCTGCTCCTTGGGCAAACCGGCTTTTTCGACCAGCGCCAGCGGCAGCGCGACGAAGCTCGACATCAGCATCGCATGCAACACAAAGATACCTAAATCGAGGCGCAGCAAGTCTGGATGCTTGAGCGTTGGCATCAAGGCCTGACGCGCCACGCCGGATTCACGATGCTGCAACGGCCCGGTGGAACGCGGCACCATGAACATGATGATGGCGATACCGACCAATGCCATGGCACCGGTGGCGAGGAACAGTCCGGACAGACCGAAAGCGCGGGTCAGCAAAGGCCCGACGACCATGGCCACGGCAAACGACAAACCGATGGTCATGCCGATCATCGCCATCGCCTTGGTGCGGTGCTGTTCGCGGGTCAGGTCGGAAAGCAGCGCCATGACCGCAGCGGAAATCGCCCCGGCACCTTGCAGGATCCGCCCGGCGATTACGCCCCAGATCGAATCGGCCTGAGAGGCCAGCACGCTGCCAAGCGCGAAGACGATCAGCCCGAGGTAAATCACCGGACGACGGCCAATGCGGTCGGAAATGATCCCGAACGGAATCTGGAAAATCGCTTGGGTCAGGCCGTAAGCGCCGATAGCCAAGCCGATCAGGGCCGGGGTCGCGCCTGCCAGGTCCATGCCGTAGGTCGCCAGTACCGGCAACACCATGAACATGCCCAGCATACGGAAGGCGAACACCAGGGCCAGACCGCTCGCCGCGCGGGTCTCGCTGCCACTCATGCGTTCGCTGTGGGGATCGTGCATGGAAAAACCTCGTGTGAACCGGCGGCGATTCTACCAGTCCCATCGGTAGACGGGGTATATCGCGACGCTTTGACGCGTATAGATGAAACTCTCTTCATCCAGGGTAAAAAACCCTTCGTTTGATAGTGTGCATCCATCCAGTATTTGGCCGTATACTCCTACGTTTTCGACGCCCGCCGAGCGAGGCCACTTTGGACAAGATCCTGATACGTGGGGCCCGTACCCACAACCTGAAGAACATCGACCTGACCCTGCCACGGGACAAGCTGATCGTCATCACCGGCCTGTCCGGATCCGGCAAGTCGTCCCTGGCCTTCGACACACTGTACGCCGAAGGTCAGCGCCGCTATGTCGAATCGCTGTCGGCCTACGCCCGCCAGTTCCTGTCGATGATGGAAAAACCCGACGTCGACACCATCGAAGGCCTGTCGCCGGCGATCTCCATCGAACAGAAGTCGACCTCGCACAACCCGCGCTCCACGGTCGGCACCATCACTGAAATCTACGACTACCTGCGTTTGCTTTATGCGCGCGTGGGTACGCCGCGCTGCCCGGATCACGATATTCCGCTGGAAGCGCAGACCGTCAGCCAGATGGTCGACCTAGTGCTGGCGCAACCGGAAGGCAGCAAACTGATGCTGCTGGCGCCGGTGATCCGCGAGCGTAAAGGTGAACACCTGTCGGTCTTCGAAGAGCTGCGCGCCCAAGGTTTCGTCCGCGCCAGGGTCAACGGCCGGATCTGCGAACTCGACGAGCTGCCGAAACTGGATAAACAGAAGAAGCACTCGATCGATGTGATCGTCGACCGCTTCAAAGTGCGCGCCGACCTGCAACAGCGTTTGGCGGAGTCCTTCGAAACCGCGCTGAAGCTGGCGGACGGTATCGCCCTGGTCGCGCCGATGGACGATGAGCCGGGCGAAGAAATGATCTTCTCCGCCCGCTTCGCTTGCCCGATCTGCGGGCATGCAATCAGCGAACTCGAACCCAAACTGTTCTCCTTCAACAACCCGGCCGGCGCCTGCCCGACGTGCGATGGTCTGGGGGTAAAGCAGTTCTTCGACATCAAGCGATTGGTCAACGGTGAGCTGACGCTGGCCGAAGGTGCGATTCGCGGCTGGGACCGGCGTAACGTCTATTACTTCCAGATGCTCGGCTCACTGGCCTCGCACTACGGCTTCAGCCTGGAAGTGCCGTTCAACGATCTGCCGGCCGATCAGCAGAAATCCATCCTGCACGGCAGCGGCTCGCAGAACGTCGACTTCAAATACCTCAACGACCGCGGCGATATCGTCAAACGTTCACACCCGTTCGAAGGCATCGTGCCGAATCTGGAACGTCGCTACCGCGAGACCGAATCGGCGAGCGTGCGCGAAGAGTTGGCCAAGTTCCTCAGCACCCAGTCCTGCCCGGATTGCCGTGGCACGCGTCTACGGCGTGAAGCACGCCATGTGTGGGTCGGCGAGAAGACATTGCCAGCGGTGACCAATCTGCCGATCGGCGATGCCTGCGTGTACTTCGGCGAACTGAAGATGACCGGGCGTCGCGGCGAGATCGCTGACAAGATTCTCAAGGAAATCCGCGAGCGTCTGCAGTTCCTCGTTAACGTCGGTCTGGACTATCTGTCGCTGGATCGCAGCGCCGACACCCTGTCCGGCGGCGAAGCACAGCGTATCCGTCTGGCCAGCCAAATCGGTGCCGGCCTCGTCGGTGTTTTGTACATCCTCGATGAACCGTCGATTGGTTTGCACCAGCGTGACAATGATCGACTGCTCGGCACTCTCAAGCACCTGCGCGACATCGGTAACACGGTAATCGTGGTCGAGCACGACGAAGATGCGATTCGCTTGGCTGACTATGTCGTCGATATCGGCCCCGGCGCTGGCGTACACGGTGGGCAGATCGTTGCCGAAGGTACGCCGGCTGAAGTCATGGCGCATCCGGATTCCCTGACCGGTAAATACCTGTCGGGCCGGGTGAAGATTGAAGTGCCGGCCAAACGTACGCCACGTAACAAGAAGCTCAATCTGTCGCTGAAAGGCGCGCGCGGCAACAACCTGCGTAATGTCGACCTCGACATCCCGATTGGCTTGCTGACGTGCGTCACCGGCGTGTCCGGCTCGGGCAAATCGACGCTGATCAACAACACGCTGTTCCCGCTGAGCGCCACGGCGCTCAATGGTGCGACCACGCTGGAAGCGGCTGCGCACGACAGTATCAAAGGCCTGGAGCATCTCGACAAAGTCGTCGATATCGACCAGAGCCCGATTGGCCGGACGCCGCGCTCCAACCCAGCAACGTACACGGGGCTGTTCACGCCGATCCGTGAACTGTTCGCCGGCGTGCCCGAGTCGCGCTCCCGTGGTTACGGCCCGGGACGTTTCTCGTTCAACGTCAAGGGCGGTCGTTGCGAAGCGTGCCAGGGTGATGGCCTGATCAAGGTGGAAATGCACTTTCTGCCGGACATCTACGTACCGTGCGACGTGTGCAAGAGCAAGCGTTACAACCGCGAAACCCTTGAAATCAAATACAAGGGCAAGAGCATCCACGAAACCCTCGAAATGACCATCGAGGAAGCCCGGGAGTTCTTCGACGCGGTGCCGGCACTGGCGCGCAAGCTGCAAACGTTGATGGATGTCGGCCTGTCGTACATCAAGCTCGGACAGTCGGCGACCACGTTATCCGGCGGCGAGGCACAGCGGGTCAAGCTGTCTCGCGAGCTGTCCAAGCGCGACACTGGCAAGACCCTGTATATCCTCGATGAGCCGACTACCGGTTTGCACTTCGCAGATATTCAGCAGTTGCTCGACGTCCTGCATCGCCTGCGCGACCACGGCAACACGGTTGTGGTGATCGAACACAACCTCGACGTGATCAAGACGGCCGACTGGCTGGTCGATCTCGGACCTGAGGGTGGTTCCAAAGGTGGGCAGATCATTGCCACCGGTACACCGGAAGAAGTGGCCGAGATGAAGCAATCTCATACTGGTCATTACCTCAAACCGCTGCTGATCCGCGATCGGGCGTAAACGCCAGACATGAAAAAGCCCCTGTCACTTCATCAGTGACAGGGGCTTTTTTGTATCGATTGCAATCAGGAAGTGTGAGATTGCAGGTAGTTCTCAAGGCCGATCAGCTTGATCAGGCCCAACTGCTTTTCCAGCCAGTAGGTGTGATCTTCTTCGGTGTCATTGAGCTGAACCCGCAGGATCTCGCGGCTGACATAGTCTTTGTGCTGCTCGCACAACTCGATGCCTTTGCACAGGGCAGCGCGGACCTTGTACTCAAGACGCAGATCGGCTTCGAGCATCTCCGGCACCGTGGTGCCAACGTCCAAGTCATCCGGACGCATGCGCGGCGTACCTTCGAGCATCAGAATGCGGCGCATCAACGCATCAGCGTGACCTGCTTCTTCTTCCATCTCGTGATTGATTCGCTCGTAGAGCTTGGTGAACCCCCAGTCCTCATACATCCGCGAATGAACGAAATATTGGTCACGCGCGGCCAGTTCGCCGGTCAGCAACGTGTTGAGGTAATCGATAACGTCTGGGTGGCCTTGCATCGCCCTACATCTCCCTACTTGAAAGTCTGTAGTTTGAACCAAGCTGACCGGAAGGTCACCCGATTAGCGCAATAAAAGCGAAGATATTCTTAGAAAAGCAGCCTAAATAACGCAAAAACCGCCCAAATGAGGGCGGTTCTGCTTCTCGTTTAGACTTCGTTAAGCTGTACGTTGAGCAGCGTTGCGATTGCTTCTCCATACGCCGGATCGGCTTTGTAGAAATGCTGCAACTGACGATCAACGACGTCACTGGAAACACCCGACATCGCGCCAGCGATGTTGCTGACCAGCAATGCTTTCTGCTCATCGCTCATCAGACGGAACAGCGCACCGGCGTGGCTGTAGTAATCAGTGTCTTCGCGGTGATCGTAGCGATCAGCGGCACCGCTCAAGGCCAGCGCAGGTTCTGCGTAACGCGGAGCTTGTTTCGGTGCTTCGGTGTAGCTGTTCGGCTCGTAGTTAGGTGCTGCACCACCGTTACTGCCGAATGCCATCGAGCCGTCACGCTGGTAAGTGTTAACCGGGCTGCGTGGAGCATTCACCGGCAGTTGCTGGTGGTTGGTACCGACACGGTAGCGGTGCGCGTCGGCGTAAGCGAATACACGACCTTGCAGCATGCGATCTGGCGACAGACCAACACCCGGCACCATGTTGCTTGGGCCAAACGCCGCTTGCTCGACTTCAGCGAAGTAGTTCTGCGGGTTGCGATTCAGTTCCAGCTCACCGACTTCGATCAGCGGGAACTCTTTCTGCGACCAGGTTTTGGTCACGTCGAATGGGTTCTCGTAATGCGCCGCTGCTTGAGCTTCGGTCATGATCTGGATGCACACACGCCATTTCGGGAAGTCACCGCGCTCGATGGCTTCAAACAAATCACGCTGCGCGTAATCTGGATCAGTGCCTGCCAAGCGCGCTGCATCGGCCGGCGCCAGGTTCTTGATGCCTTGCTTGGTCTTGTAGTGCCATTTTACCCAGTGACGCTCGCCTTCAGCGCTGATCAGGCTGTAGGTGTGGCTGCCGAAGCCGTGCATGTGACGGTAGCCGTCCGGGATGCCTCGATCGGAGAACAGAATGGTGACCTGGTGCAGCGCTTCAGGCGAATGCGACCAGAAGTCCCACATCATCTGCGCGCTTTTGAGATTGCTTTGCGGCAGACGTTTTTGCGTATGGATAAAGTCAGGAAATTTCAGTGGATCGCGAATGAAGAACACTGGCGTGTTGTTGCCAACGATGTCCCAGTTGCCTTCTTCGGTGTAGAACTTCAGCGCGAAGCCGCGTGGGTCACGCTCGGTATCCGCCGAACCACGTTCGCCGCCCACTGTGGAGAAGCGCAGAAAAGTCGGAGTTTGCTTGCCAACGGATTCGAACAGCTTGGCGCTGGTGTATTCAGTGATATCACGAGTAACGGTGAACGTGCCATAAGCACCCGAGCCCTTCGCATGCACGCGGCGTTCAGGGATGTTTTCACGGTTGAAGTGCGCGAGCTTCTCGATCAGGTGGAAATCGTCGAGCAGCAAAGGGCCACGCGGGCCGGCGGAGCGGGAATTCTGGTTATCGGCGACAGGTGCGCCACTGGCGGTCGTAAGCGTTTTGATCTGGCTCATACGGTCTTCTTCCTCTGTCAGTCTTGAAACTGCCGGCTAATCGGCTTGCTGGGAAGTATTGATCATCCATGTGACAGCCACAAATTCATTAACTTGTAGGCATCGATAGATAATTACTAATCATGTATCCCGGCACATAGTGACAACAGAACAGTGTCAGAAGCTTGTACGAACGGCGCGTTTTTCTGCGGACACAAAAAACCGGGCGCTAGGCCCGGTTCTTCGTTTCAGACTGACGTCTTACTCGGCGGATACAGCTTCGCCAGCAGTAGCACGATCAACCAACTCGACGTACGCCATAGGCGCGTTGTCGCCAGTGCGGAAACCGCACTTGAGGATGCGCAGGTAGCCACCCTCACGGGTAGCGTAACGCTTGCCCAGGTCGTTGAAGAGCTTACCAACGATAGCTTTCGAACGAGTACGGTCGAAAGCCAGACGGCGGTTAGCCAGGCTGTCTGTCTTGGCCAGAGTGATCAGCGGCTCAGCAACGCGGCGCAGTTCTTTGGCTTTTGGCAGAGTAGTTTTGATCAGCTCGTGCTCGAACAGCGACACCGCCATGTTTTGAAACATGGCCTTGCGGTGCGAGCTGGTGCGGCTCAGGTGACGACCACTTTTACGATGACGCATGGTTCATTCCTTACCAAACACTACGTTCGGTGATTACGACGATCAGGCAGTCGCCTTGTCGTCCTTCTTAAGACTTGCAGGCGGCCAGTTGTCGAGGCGCATGCCGAGGGACAGACCGCGGGAGGCCAGAACGTCCTTGATTTCAGTCAAGGATTTCTTGCCCAGGTTCGGAGTCTTCAACAGCTCCACTTCGGTGCGCTGAATCAGGTCACCGATGTAGTAGATGTTTTCCGCCTTAAGGCAGTTAGCCGAACGTACAGTCAGTTCCAGATCGTCAACCGGGCGAAGCAGGATCGGATCGATCTCGTCTTCCTGCTCGACAACCACTGGCTCACTGTCACCTTTGAGGTCGACGAACGCAGCCAACTGCTGTTGCAGAATGGTTGCAGCGCGGCGGATAGCCTCTTCAGGATCCAGAGTACCGTTGGTTTCCAGATCAATAACCAGCTTGTCCAGGTTAGTACGCTGTTCGACACGGGCGTTTTCCACCACGTATGCGATACGGCGAACCGGGCTGAACGAAGAGTCGAGCTGCAAGCGACCGATGCTGCGGCTTTCGTCTTCATCGCTCTGACGCGAGTCTGCTGGTTCATAACCACGACCACGAGCTACGGTGAGCTTCATGTTCAGGGCGCCGTTAGACGCCAGGTTAGCGATTACGTGATCGGGATTAACGATCTCGACATCATGATCCAGCTGAATATCGGCAGCGGTAACCACCCCCGAACCCTTCTTCGACAAGGTCAGCGTAACTTCGTCACGACCGTGCAGCTTGATGGCCAGACCTTTAAGGTTCAACAGGATTTCAATTACGTCTTCCTGTACACCTTCGATGGCGCTGTACTCGTGGAGCACACCGTCAATCTCGGCCTCGACTACTGCGCAGCCGGGCATTGAGGACAACAGGATGCGTCGCAGCGCGTTGCCCAGGGTGTGGCCAAAACCACGCTCGAGAGGCTCGAGAGTGATCTTGGCGCGGGTTGGACTGACAACCTGCACATCAATATGGCGGGGTGTCAGGAACTCATTTACCGAAATCTGCATGGATGCACCTATTTTCTAGCCCTTACTTGGAGTAGAGCTCGACAATCAGGCTTTCGTTGATGTCGGCGGACAGATCACTGCGAGCAGGAACGTTCTTGAAAACGCCCGACTTCTTCTCAGTGTCTACTTCTACCCATTCTACGCGGCCACGTTGGGCACACAGATCGAGAGCTTGGACAATGCGAAGTTGGTTTTTTGCTTTCTCGCGAACTGCAACCACGTCACCAGCACGAACCTGATACGACGGAACGTTTACGGTCTGACCGTTAACGCTGATCGACTTGTGCGATACCAGTTGACGGGATTCGGCACGAGTCGAACCAAAGCCCATACGGTATACAACGTTGTCCAGACGGCATTCGAGCAGTTGCAGCAGGTTTTCACCGGTTGCACCTTTCTTGCCAGCAGCTTCTTTGTAGTAGCCGCTGAACTGACGCTCGAGAACGCCGTAGATACGACGGACCTTCTGCTTTTCACGCAGTTGGGTGCCGTAGTCGGACTGGCGACCGCGGCGTTGGCCGTGGATACCAGGTGCTGCTTCAATGTTGCACTTCGATTCGATCGCGCGCACGCCGCTCTTCAGGAAGAGATCGGTGCCTTCGCGACGAGCGAGTTTGCATTTTGGACCAATGTAACGAGCCATTCTTTACAATCTCCTGGATTACACGCGGCGCTTCTTCGGCGGACGGCACCCGTTGTGCGGGATTGGCGTCACGTCGGTGATGCTGGCGATCTTGTAGCCACAGCCGTTCAAAGCGCGGACTGCGGATTCACGACCTGGACCTGGACCTTTGACGTTGACGTCGAGGTTTTTCAGGCCATATTCCAGCGCAGCTTGACCAGCACGTTCAGCAGCTACTTGAGCAGCAAACGGGGTGGACTTGCGGGAACCGCGGAAACCCGAACCACCAGAGGTAGCCCAAGAAAGCGCGTTACCTTGACGGTCGGTGATGGTCACGATTGTGTTGTTAAAAGAAGCATGGATGTGGGCGATGCCATCAACCACTGTCTTTTTAACTTTTTTACGAGGACGAGCAGCAGGTTTTGCCATGATTAATTTCCTGTCGATTCGCGTGGGCGATTACTTGCGGATCGGCTTACGCGGACCTTTACGGGTACGCGCGTTAGTCTTGGTACGCTGACCGCGTACTGGAAGACCACGACGATGACGCAGACCACGGTAGCAACCGAGGTCCATCAAACGCTTGATTTTCATGTTGATTTCGCGACGCAGGTCACCTTCAGTGGTGAACTTCGCCACTTCGCCACGCAATTGCTCAATCTGCTCGTCGCTCAGATCTTTGATCTTTGCGGCTGGGTTTACCCCAGTCTCTGCGCAAATTTTCTGCGCAGTAGTGCGACCAACACCATAGATGTAGGTCAGCGAGATAACAGTGTGCTTGTTATCTGGAATGTTAACGCCTGCAATACGGGCCATTCAGTGGGACTCCAATTGACAGCTACCTACGCCCCGGAAGCCAAGAAATAGGGCGCGAGATAATATCGCTGTAATAACAAATAATCAACCCGGCAGCGCACTAGCTGCCGGGCTTCAAGCGGATCACACTCAGCCTTGGCGCTGTTTGTGACGCGGTTCCGCGCTGCAAATTACTCGAACAACACCTTCGCGGCGAATAATCTTGCAGTTACGGCACAGCTTTTTCACCGATGCACGAACTTTCATCACCAACTCCTCGAACCTTATGGGTACTCAGCGCAACATGCCGCTGCCGTAACCCTTCAGGTTGGCTTTCTTCATCAGGGATTCGTACTGGTGCGAAACGAGGTGCGATTGTACTTGGGACATGAAGTCCATCACAACCACGACCACGATCAGCAACGAGGTCCCGCCAAGGTAGAACGGAACGTTTGCTGCAACCACCAGGAACTGGGGCAACAGGCACACGGCCGTCATGTAAAGAGCACCGAACATGGTCAAGCGGGTCAGAACGCCATCAATGTAGCGCGCAGACTGCTCACCTGGACGGATGCCCGGAATAAAGGCACCGGACTTCTTCAGGTTTTCCGCTACGTCTTTCGGATTGAACATCAACGCCGTATAGAAGAAGCAGAAGAAAATAATCCCTGCACTAAACAGCAGAATATTCAACGGCTGACCAGGAGCGATCGACTGCGAGATGTCCTGCAACCAGCCCATACCTTCAGACTGACCAAACCAGGCACCCAGCGAAGCCGGAAACAGCAAAATGCTGCTCGCGAAAATAGCCGGAATAACACCGGCCATGTTCACCTTCAGCGGCAAGTGGCTTGTCTGCGCAGCAAAAACCTTGCGGCCCTGCTGACGCTTGGCGTAGTGAACAGCGATACGACGCTGACCACGCTCAATGAACACCACAAAACCGATAATCGCTACTGCCAGCAAACCGATGGCAACCAAGGCGAAGATGTTGATATCACCCTGACGCGCAGACTCGAAAGACTGCCCGATTGCTCTCGGAAGACCGGCGACGATACCCGAAAAAATCAACATCGAGATACCGTTACCTACACCACGCTCAGTAATCTGCTCACCCAGCCACATCATGAACATCGCACCAGCCACAAAAGTGGATACCGCGACGAAATGGAAGCCAAAGTCACCAGTGAACGCAACGCCCTGCCCCGCCAGACCAATGGACATGCCAATAGCCTGAACGAGAGCGAGGACGACGGTGCCGTAGCGGGTGTACTGGCTGATCTTGCGACGGCCAGCTTCACCTTCCTTCTTCAACTGCTCCAGCTGCGGGCTGACGGCGGTCATCAGTTGCATGATGATCGATGCCGAAATGTACGGCATGATCCCCAGTGCAAAGATGCTCATCCGTTCCAGCGCGCCGCCGGAGAACATGTTGAACAAGCTAAGAATGGTCCCCTCATTCTGTCGAAACAGGTCTGCGAGTCGGTCCGGGTTGATACCTGGAACCGGGATGTGTGCGCCTATTCGGTAGACGATAATCGCCAGGAACAGAAAACGCAGACGAGCCCAGAGTTCAGACATACCGCCTTTGCCGAGCGCAGAGAGAGCACCTTGCTTAGCCATTTATTCCTCGAACTTGCCGCCAGCTGCTTCGATAGCCGCACGCGCACCTTTGGTGGCGCCGATTCCCTTGCCGATAGTGACAGCGCGAGTCACTTCACCGGACAGCATGATTTTCACACGCTGTACGTTGACGTTGATCACGTTGGCATCTTTCAGGGACTGCACGGTGACGATGTCGCCTTCCACTTTAGCCAACTCGGACAAACGCACTTCTGCGCGATCCATGGCTTTCAGGGAAACGAAACCGAACTTCGGCAGGCGACGATGCAGCGGCTGTTGACCGCCTTCAAAGCCTGGAGCGATGGTGCCACCGGAGCGGGAGGTCTGACCTTTGTGACCACGGCCACCAGTCTTACCCAAACCGCTACCGATACCACGGCCCGGACGATGCTTTTCGCGACGGGAACCCGGCGCTGGACTCAGATCATTGAGTTTCATCGATTAACCCTCGACACGCAGCATGTAGTAAGCCTTGTTGATCATCCCGCGATTCTCGGGAGTATCCTGGACTTCTACAGTGTGACCGATGCGACGCAGACCCAGACCCTTAACGCACAGTTTGTGGTTAGGGATGCGGCCGGTCATGCTTTTGATCAGCGTTACTTTAACGGTAGCCATGATCAGAAGATCTCCTTGACGCTTTTGCCACGCTTGGCGGCAATGGATTCAGGAGACTGCATAGCTTTCAAACCTTTGAAAGTGGCGTGAACCACGTTTACCGGGTTAGTCGAGCCGTAGCACTTGGCCAGAACGTTCTGAACACCAGCAACCTCGAGGACAGCACGCATAGCGCCGCCAGCGATGATACCGGTACCTTCAGAAGCAGGCTGCATGTACACCTTCGAAGCGCCGTGAGCGGACTTCATTGCGTACTGCAGAGTGGTGCCGTTCAGATCAACTTGGATCATGTTGCGGCGAGCAGCTTCCATTGCCTTCTGGATCGCAGCAGGCACTTCACGCGACTTGCCACGGCCGAAGCCAACACGCCCTTTACCATCACCAACCACGGTCAACGCGGTGAAAGTGAAGATACGGCCGCCTTTAACGGTTTTGGCTACGCGGTTAACTTGAACCAGCTTCTCAATGTAGCCTTCGTCGCGCTTTTGGTCGTTATTTGACATAACTTAGAACTCCAGCCCAGCTTCACGAGCAGCATCAGCCAGCGCTTTAACGCGGCCGTGGTACTTGAAGCCAGAGCGGTCGAAAGCCACTTGCGAGACGCCAGCGGCCTTAGCACGCGTAGCGACCAGCTGGCCAACCTTTGTGGCCGCGTCGATGTTGCCAGTGGCGCCATCACGCAGTTCTTTATCCAAAGTCGAGGCGCTTGCCAGGACTTTGTTGCCGTCGGCCGAGATGACCTGGGCGTAGATGTGCTGCGACGAGCGGAACACGCAGAGACGCACGACTTCGAGTTCGTGCATTTTCAGGCGTGCTTTGCGAGCGCGACGCAGTCGAGTAACTTTTTTGTCGGTCATTTGCTATGCCCTACTTCTTCTTGGCTTCTTTACGACGGACGACTTCGTCCGCGTAGCGCACACCTTTGCCTTTGTACGGCTCTGGTGGACGGAAGTCGCGGATCTCAGCGGCCACTTGACCTACCAGCTGCTTATCGATGCCCTTGATCAGGATATCGGTCTGGCTAGGAGTCTCAGCGGTGATGCCTTCCGGCAGTTCGTAATCCACTGGGTGCGAGAAGCCAAGGGCCAGGTTCAAAACCGTGCCTTTTGCTTGCGCCTTGTAACCAACACCGACCAGCTGGAGCTTGCGCTCGAAGCCTTGGCTTACGCCTTGGACCATGTTGTTTACCAACGCACGCGTGGTACCGGCCATTGCGCGAGTTTGTTGATCGCCATTGCGAGCAGCGAAACGCAGCTCACCAGCTTCTTCAACGATCTCAACGGACGAATGGATGTTCAGTTCAAGAGTACCCTTGGCACCCTTCACCGAAAGCTGTTGGCCTGCGAATTTTACTTCGACACCGGCTGGCAGCTTAACGGGGTTCTTAGCGACGCGAGACATGCTTATCCCCCCTTAGAACACAGTGCAAAGAACTTCGCCGCCGACACCGGCAGCGCGCGCAGCACGATCCGTCATCACACCTTTGTTGGTGGAGACGATAGACACGCCAAGACCGCCACGAACTTTCGGCAGATCTTCAACGGACTTGTACTGACGCAGGCCTGGACGACTAACGCGCTTCACTTCTTCGATAACCGGACGGCCTTCGAAGTACTTCAGCTCGATGGACAACGACGGCTTAGCGTCGGTGGTGATCTGAAAATCCGCGATGTAACCTTCGTCCTTCAGGACTTTTGCTACAGCCACCTTCAGCGTGGAAGACGGCATGCTTACGACAGACTTTTCAGCCATCTGGGCATTACGGATTCGAGTTAGCATGTCCGCTAACGGGTCCTGCATACTCATGGGCTAGACGCTCCTAATACAGAAAAATTAGCCTTGCGGCTACTACTTGTCGCCGAGAACTTCCGGGCATGAAAAACACGGGCTCAGGCGAGCCGGTCATTCTAGACACACCCCAGAAATGAATCAAGCCCCAAAAGGGGCTTGATTCAGATTCAAGGCCACCGATGGTCAGGTTCTTGCGAACCCGAACATCGAGACTTTGACAACAATTACCAGCTGGCTTTAACCAGACCTGGTACGTCACCACGCATTGCAGCTTCACGCAGCTTGTTACGGCCGAGGCCGAACTTGCGGTAAACGCCGTGCGGACGACCAGTCAGGCGGCAACGGTTACGCATGCGCGCAGCGCTTGCGTCACGTGGTTGCTTCTGCAGAGCTACGGTAGCTTCCCAACGCGCTTCTGGACTTGCGTTCAGATCGACGATGATAGCTTTCAGCGCTGCACGCTTGGTGGCGTACTTGGCAACAGTGAGCTGACGCTTCAGCTCACGGTTCTTCATGCTCTTCTTGGCCATTTTCCTACTCCAATCAGTTGCGGAACGGGAATTTGAAAGCACGCAGCAGAGCGCGGCCTTCATCATCGTTCTTGGCAGTGGTGGTCAGGGTAATGTCCAGACCGCGGAGAGCATCGATCTTGTCGTAGTCGATTTCCGGGAAAATGATCTGCTCTTTTACGCCCATGCTGTAGTTACCACGACCATCAAAGGACTTGGCATTCAGGCCGCGGAAGTCGCGAACCCGAGGCAGGGAGATCGACAGCAGACGATCCAGGAACTCATACATACGCTCACGGCGCAGGGTCACCTTGACGCCGATCGGCCATCCTTCACGGACTTTAAAGCCAGCGATGGATTTACGAGCGTAGGTCACAACGACTTTTTGGCCGGTGATCTTTTCCAGGTCAGCAACAGCATGCTCGATGACTTTCTTGTCACCAACAGCTTCGCCCAGACCCATGTTCAGGGTGATTTTTGTAACGCGTGGAACTTCCATCACGTTCGAAAGCTTAAGTTCTTCCTTAAGCTTCGGTGCGATTTCCTTCCAGTAAATCTCTTTTAGTCGTGCCATGGTCTTCTACCTAGCAGTGTTCAAGCATCAACCGCTTTTTGGGTCGACTTGAAGACACGAATTTTCTTGCCGTCTTCTACTTTGAAACCAACGCGGTCAGCCTTGTTGGTTTCGCCGTTGAAAATGGCGACGTTAGAAGCGTCCAGTGGAGCTTCTTTTTCGACGATACCGCCTTGCACGCCCGACATCGGGTTAGGCTTGGTATGACGCTTAACCAGGTTCAGACCACCAATAACCAGACGGTTATTAGCAAGAACCTTAAGCACCTTACCGCGCTTACCTTTGTCTTTGCCGGCGATCACGATGATCTCGTCGTCACGACGAATCTTTTGCATGTCGGATCTCCTTACAGCACTTCTGGGGCGAGCGAGACGATCTTCATGAACTTCTCAGTACGAAGTTCACGGGTCACTGGCCCAAAGATACGGGTGCCGATCGGCTCTTGCTTGTTGTTCAGAAGAACAGCAGCGTTGCCATCAAAGCGGATAATGGAGCCATCAGCACGACGTACGCCGTGACGAGTGCGGACTACAACAGCAGTCATCACTTGGCCTTTTTTCACTTTACCGCGAGGAATTGCTTCCTTCACGGTAACTTTGATGATGTCACCGATACCAGCGTAACGACGATGGGAGCCACCCAGCACCTTGATGCACATAACGCGGCGAGCGCCGCTGTTATCGGCCACATCGAGCATGGATTGAGTCTGAATCATATAATTTCTCCGACCCCTAGTCCTTAGACTTCCACAGCGCGTTCGAGAACATCAACCAGCGCCCAAGACTTGGTCTTGGCCAAAGGACGAGTTTCACGAATAGTGACTTTGTCGCCGATGTGGCACTGATTGGTTTCGTCGTGCGCGTGCAGCTTAGTCGAACGCTTAACGTATTTACCGTAGATCGGGTGCTTAACGCGACGCTCGATCAGTACGGTGATGGTTTTGTCCATCTTGTCGCTGACAACACGGCCAGTCAGCGTACGGACAGTTTTTTCGGCTTCAGCCATGATTACTTACCTGCCTGCTGGTTGAGCACAGTCTTCACGCGAGCGATGTCACGCTTAACTTGCGAGAGCAGATGAGACTGCCCCAACTGGCCAGTTGCTTTCTGCATACGCAGATTGAACTGGTCGCGCAGCAAGCCGAGCAGTTGCTCGTTCAGCTGCTGTGCGGATTTTTCACGAAGTTCATTCGCTTTCATCACATCACCGTCCGTTTAACAAAGGCGGTGGCGAGCGGCAGCTTTGCAGCAGCCAGGGCAAAAGCCTCACGCGCCAGCTCTTCAGAAACACCCTCGATTTCATACAGGACTTTGCCTGGCTGAATCTGGGCAACCCAGTACTCCACACTACCCTTACCTTTACCCATCCGAACTTCGAGTGGCTTCTTGGAAATAGGCTTGTCCGGGAATACACGGATCCAGATCTTGCCGCCACGTTTAACGTGACGGGTCAGAGCACGACGCGCTGACTCGATCTGACGAGCGGTGAGACGACCACGAGCTACAGACTTCAGCGCGAACTCGCCGAAGCTGACTTTGCTACCGCGCTGAGCCAGACCACGGTTGTGGCCTGTCATCTGCTTGCGGAACTTCGTACGCTTAGGTTGCAACATTTGGCGTACCCCTTACTTAGCAGCTTTTTTACGAGGCGCTGGTGCTTGTGGTTTCAGCTCTTCTTGGCGACCACCAATTACTTCGCCTTTGAAGATCCAAACCTTTACACCGATCACACCATAAGTGGTGTGAGCTTCGTAGTTGGCATAGTCGATGTCGGCACGCAGGGTGTGCAATGGCACACGACCTTCGCGATACCATTCAGTACGTGCGATTTCAGCACCGCCGAGACGACCGCTCACTTGGATTTTGATGCCTTTGGCACCAATGCGCATGGCGTTCTGAACGGCGCGCTTCATAGCGCGACGGAACATTACACGACGCTCCAGCTGCTGAGCTACGCTCTGCGCAACCAGCATACCGTCGAGTTCCGGCTTGCGGATCTCTTCGATATTGATGTGCACAGGCACACCCATTTGCTTGGTCAGGTCCTGACGCAGTTTCTCAACATCTTCACCTTTCTTCCCGATAACGATACCTGGGCGAGCGGTGTGGATGGTGATACGTGCAGTTTGGGCCGGACGATGGATATCGATACGGCTTACGGACGCGCTTTTTAGTTTGTCTTGGAGATACTCACGCACTTTCAGATCTGCGAACAAATAGTCCGCATAAGTCCGACCGTCTGCGTACCAGACGGAGGTGTGCTCCTTGACGATTCCCAGGCGAATGCCAATGGGATGTACTTTCTGACCCATCTCTTCGACTCCGTTACTTGTCAGCAACCTTGACAGTGATATGGCAAGACCGCTTGACGATGCGATCAGCACGGCCTTTGGCACGTGGCATGATGCGCTTCAGCGAACGCCCTTCGTTGACGAAAACGGTGCTGACCTTCAGGTCATCAACGTCTGCGCCTTCGTTATGCTCGGCGTTGGCTACGGCCGACTCCAGCACTTTCTTCATGATCTCGGCGGCTTTCTTACTGCTGAAAGCCAACAAGTTGAGCGCTTCGCCCACCTTCTTCCCGCGGATCTGGTCGGCGACCAAGCGGGCTTTCTGGGCGGAGATTCGAGCGCCCGACAACTTAGCGGCTACTTCCATTTCCTAACCCCTTAACGCTTGGCTTTCTTGTCAGCCACGTGCCCACGATAAGTGCGGGTACCGGCGAACTCGCCCAGTTTATGGCCGACCATGTCTTCGTTCACGAGAACTGGGACGTGCTGACGACCGTTATGTACGGCGATGGTCAGACCGACCATCTGTGGCAGGATCATCGAACGACGCGACCAAGTCTTAATTGGTTTGCGATCGTTCTTTTCCGCCGCCACTTCGATCTTCTTCAGTAGGTGAAGATCAATAAAAGGACCTTTTTTCAGAGAACGTGGCACTGTCGTATCCCTCTATTTACTTGCGACGACGGACGATCATTTTGTCGGTACGCTTATTACCACGAGTCTTCGCGCCCTTAGTCGGGAAGCCCCATGGCGATACCGGATGACGACCACCAGAGGTACGACCTTCACCACCACCATGTGGGTGGTCAACCGGGTTCATGGCAACACCACGAACGGTTGGGCGAACGCCACGCCAGCGTTTGGCACCAGCTTTACCCAGCGAACGCAGGCTATGCTCGGAGTTCGAGACTTCGCCCAGGGTCGCACGGCATTCAGCCAGGACTTTACGCATTTCACCGGAACGCAGACGCAGGGTAACGTACACACCTTCACGAGCGATCAGCTGAGCCGAAGCACCAGCGGAACGAGCGATCTGTGCGCCTTTACCTGGCTTCAGTTCGATGCCGTGTACAGTAGAACCCACTGGAATGTTGCGCAGTTGCAGAGCGTTGCCTGGCTTGATTGGAGCCAGAGCGCCTGCGATCAGCTGGTCGCCAGCACTCACGCCTTTAGGGGCGATGATGTAGCGGCGCTCGCCGTCTGCGTAGCAGAGCAGTGCGATGTGAGCAGTACGGTTTGGATCGTATTCGATACGCTCGACAGTGGCGACGATGCCATCTTTGTCGTTGCGACGGAAATCGACCATACGATAATGCTGCTTATGACCACCACCGATGTGACGCGTGGTAATACGGCCATTGTTGTTACGACCACCAGTCTTCGATTTTTTCTCGAGCAGCGGTGCGTGAGGAGCGCCTTTATGCAGCTCCTGGTTGACCACCTTGACCACAAAACGGCGGCCAGGGGAAGTCGGTTTGCATTTAACGATTGCCATGATGCACCCCTTCCTTACTCAGCACTGCTGCTGAAATCGAGATCTTGGCCTGGCTGAAGGGAGATAACTGCCTTCTTCCAGTCATTACGCTTGCCCAGACCGCGAGCAGTGCGCTTGCTCTTACCCAGAACGTTCAGGGTAGTGACGCGCTCTACTTTCACGCTGAACAGGCTTTCGACGGCCTTCTTGATTTCCAGCTTGGTTGCATCAGTAGCAACCTTGAAAACGAACTGGCCTTTCTTGTCTGCCAGAACCGTAGCCTTCTCGGAAACGTGCGGGCCAAGCAGAACTTTAAATACGCGTTCCTGGTTCATCCCAGCAGCTCCTCGAATTTCTTCACGGCCGACACGGTGATCAACACCTTGTCGTATGCGATCAGACTAACTGGATCGGAACCTTGAACGTCACGTACATCTACGTGCGGCAGGTTACGAGCAGCCAGGTACAGGTTCTGATCAACAGCGTCCGACACGATCAAAACGTCGGTCAGGCTCATGTTGTTCAGCTTGCCCAGCAGGTCTTTGGTTTTCGGAGTTTCAACAGCGAAATCCTGAACCACGACCAGACGATCAGTACGCACCAGCTCAGCAAGGATGGAACGCATTGCTGCGCGATACATCTTCTTGTTCAGCTTCTGGGAGTGATCCTGTGGACGAGCTGCGAAAGTGGTACCGCCGCCACGCCAGATTGGGCTACGGATAGTACCGGCACGAGCACGGCCAGTACCTTTCTGACGCCATGGGCGCTTGCCGCCACCACGAACGTCGGAACGGGTCTTTTGCTGCTTGGTACCTTGACGGCCGCCGGCCATGTAGGCCACGACTGCTTGGTGAACCAGCGTCTCATTGAACTCGCCGCCAAACGTCAGTTCGGAAACTTCGATCGCTTGAGCGTCATTTACATTTAATTGCATGTCAGCTTCCCCTTAACCGCGAGCCTTGGCTGCTGGACGTACAACCAGGTTGCCGCCAGTAGCGCCAGGAACAGCACCCTTGACCAACAACAGATTGCGTTCAGCGTCCACGCGCACTACTTCCAGGGACTGCACGGTCACGCGCTCAGCGCCCATATGACCGGACATTTTTTTGCCCTTGAATACACGACCAGGAGTCTGGCACTGGCCGATAGAGCCTGGGACGCGGTGGGATACGGAGTTACCGTGGGTGTTATCTTGCCCGCGGAAATTCCAACGCTTGATCGTACCCTGGAAGCCTTTACCCTTGGACTGACCGGTTACATCAACCAATTGACCAGCGGCGAAGATTTCAGCGTTGATCAGATCGCCAGCCTGGTACTCGCCTTCTTCAAGACGGAATTCCATGGTGGTGCGACCAGCGGCAACGTTCGCCTTGGCGAAGTGGCCAGCCTGAGCTGCTGTTACACGCGAAGCACGACGCTCGCCGACAGTGACTTGCACTGCACGATAGCCATCGGTCTCTTCAGTTTTGAACTGGGTGACGCGATTCGGTTCGATCTCAATGACCGTGACCGGAATGGAGACACCTTCTTCGGTGAAAATACGGGTCATACCGCATTTACGACCGACTACACCAATAGTCATGTTGTAAACCTCATGAGTGTACGGGGCTTTCACCCGCTATGGCCGCCCATTTCAGAGCGTTACACGACTAAGACCGAGTCTTAGCCGAGGCTGATCTGCACTTCCACACCGGCCGCAAGATCAAGCTTCATAAGTGCATCAACGGTTTTATCCGTTGGCTGGACGATGTCCAGAACGCGCTTATGAGTGCGGATTTCGTACTGGTCGCGCGCGTCTTTGTTGACGTGCGGAGAAACCAGAACGGTAAACCGCTCTTTACGGGTAGGCAGTGGAATTGGACCACGCACTTGAGCACCAGTACGTTTCGCGGTTTCCACGATTTCCTGGGTTGATTGGTCGATCAGGCGATGGTCAAAAGCCTTCAACCTGATACGGATTTGCTGATTTTGCATTGGATTTCAGACTCCGGCTGCTATTCCCACCGAGCGCAATACGCCCGTTAAAAGGAGGCGCAATTCTATAGACGCCCCAGATAGGTGTCAACCCAATAAAAAAGCCCCCGCTGAGCGGGGGCTTTTTCACATCATCAAGCAATCTCTATAAAAGAGAATTACGCGATGATTTTGGCTACGACACCAGCGCCGACGGTACGACCGCCTTCACGGATAGCGAAACGCAGACCGTCTTCCATTGCGATGGTTTTGATCAGGGTAACAGTCATCTGAATGTTATCACCTGGCATTACCATTTCAACGCCTTCTGGCAGCTCGCAGTTACCAGTCACGTCAGTAGTACGGAAGTAGAACTGTGGACGGTAGCCTTTGAAGAACGGAGTATGACGGCCGCCTTCTTCCTTGCTCAGAACGTAAACTTCTGCGGTGAAAGTGGTGTGCGGCTTAACCGAACCTGGCTTAACCAGAACCTGACCACGCTCAACGTCGTCACGCTTGGTGCCACGCAGCAGAACGCCGCAGTTCTCGCCAGCACGACCTTCGTCGAGCAGCTTGCGGAACATTTCAACACCGGTGCAAGTAGTAACGGTGGTGTCACGCAGACCAACGATTTCCAGCGGATCTTGAACGCGAACGATACCGCGCTCGATACGACCGGTCACAACAGTACCGCGACCCGAGATCGAGAATACGTCTTCGATTGGCATCAGGAACGGCTTGTCGGTTACACGCACTGGTTCTGGGATGTAGCTGTCCAGAGTTTCAACCAGCTTCTTGACGGCAGTGGTGCCCATCTCGTTGTCGTCTTTGCCTTCCAGAGCCATACGAGCCGAACCGATGATGATCGGAGTATCGTCGCCTGGGAAGTCATAGGTGGACAGCAGGTCGCGAACTTCCATCTCAACCAGTTCCAGCAGCTCAGCGTCGTCTACCAGGTCAGCCTTGTTCAGGAAAACCACGATGTACGGAACGCCAACCTGACGGGACAGCAGGATGTGCTCACGGGTTTGTGGCATCGGACCATCAGCGGCCGAGCAAACCAGAATAGCGCCGTCCATTTGAGCAGCACCGGTGATCATGTTCTTCACATAGTCAGCGTGACCTGGGCAGTCAACGTGAGCGTAGTGACGGATCTTCGAGTTGTACTCAACGTGTGCGGTGTTGATGGTGATACCGCGAGCCTTCTCTTCCGGTGCGCTGTCGATCTTGTCGAAGTCAACGATTGCGGAACCGAAAACTTCGGAGCAAACGCGAGTCAGAGCAGCAGTCAGAGTGGTTTTACCGTGGTCAACGTGACCGATGGTGCCAACGTTGACGTGCGGTAGGGAACGATCAAATTTTTCTTTAGCCACGACAATTAACTCCTAGCCTAAAGGGGCTGAATCAGCCTTGTTTTTTGGTTACGGATTCGACGATGTGCGACGGAGCCGTATCGTATTTTTTGAATTCCATAGAGTAGCTTGCGCGACCCTGGGACATGGAACGAACGTCGGTCGCATAACCGAACATCTCACCCAGTGGAACCTCGGCACGGATAACCTTGCCGGACACTGTGTCTTCCATACCCTGGATCATGCCGCGACGACGGTTAAGGTCGCCCATCACATCACCCATATAGTCTTCAGGCGTAACAACCTCTACAGCCATGATCGGCTCAAGCAACTCACCACCGCCCTTCTGGGCCAGTTGCTTGGTCGCCATGGAGGCAGCCACTTTAAACGCCATCTCGTTGGAGTCGACGTCGTGGTAAGAACCATCGAACACGGTAGCCTTCAGGCCGATCAGCGGATAGCCGGCAACAACGCCGTTCTTCATCTGCTCTTCGATACCTTTCTGGATAGCCGGGATGTATTCCTTAGGAACCACACCACCTACAACTTCGTTCACGAATTGCAGACCTTCCTGACCTTCGTCAGCAGGAGCAAAACGAATCCAGCAGTGACCAAACTGGCCGCGACCACCGGATTGACGAACGAACTTGCCTTCGATTTCACAGTTCTTCGTGATGCGCTCACGATACGAAACCTGAGGCTTGCCGATGTTGGCTTCGACGTTGAACTCACGGCGCATCCGGTCAACCAGGATGTCCAGGTGCAGCTCGCCCATGCCGGAGATGATCGTTTGACCAGTCTCTTCATCAGTTTTAACGCGGAAAGACGGGTCTTCCTGAGCAAGTTTGCCCAGAGCGATACCCATTTTTTCCTGGTCATCCTTGGTCTTAGGCTCTACGGCAACCGAAATAACCGGCTCCGGGAAGTCCATGCGAACCAGAATGATTGGCTTGTCAGCGTTGCAGAGGGTTTCACCAGTGGTGACGTCCTTCATGCCGATCAGGGCCGCGATGTCACCAGCGCGCACTTCCTTGATCTCTTCACGGGCGTTTGCGTGCATTTGCACCATACGACCCACGCGCTCTTTTTTGCCTTTAACCGAGTTGATCACGCCGTCGCCGGAGTTCAACACGCCCGAGTAAACGCGGACGAAGGTCAAGGTACCCACGAATGGGTCGGTAGCGATCTTGAACGCCAGAGCCGAGAACGGCTCCGCATCGTCTGCATGACGCTCCAGCTCGATTTCCTCGTTATCCGGGTCAGTACCCTTGATAGCAGGAATGTCGGTTGGCGCAGGCAGGAAGTCGATAACGGCGTCGAGAACCAGGGGAACACCCTTGTTCTTGAACGAAGAACCGCAAACAGCCAGTACGATTTCGCCGGCGATAGTACGCTGACGCAAAGCAGCTTTGATCTCTACGATCGACAGCTCTTCGCCTTCCAGGTACTTGTTCATCAGCTCTTCGTTGGCTTCGGCAGCAGCCTCAACCATGTTGTTGCGCCACTCTTCAGCCAGCTCTTGCAGCTCAGCAGGAATGTCCTTGCGAACAGGGACCATACCTTTGTCAGAGTCGTTCCAGTAGACAGCTTGCATGTTGATCAGATCGATCTGACCCTGGAAGTTGTCTTCGGAACCGATAGCCAACTGGATTGGCACCGGAGTGTGACCCAGACGCTGCTTGATCTGACCGATCACGCGCAGGAAGTTGGCGCCAGCACGGTCCATCTTGTTTACGTAAACAAGACGTGGAACACCGTACTTGTTGGCTTGACGCCATACGGTTTCCGACTGAGGCTCAACACCCGAAGTACCGCAGAACACAACGACAGCGCCGTCGAGTACGCGCAGGGAGCGTTCAACTTCAATAGTGAAGTCAACGTGGCCCGGGGTATCGATTACGTTAAAGCGATGCTCGTCTTTGTACTGCTTCTCGGAACCTTTCCAGAAGGCGGTAATAGCAGCAGAAGTAATGGTAATACCACGCTCCTGCTCCTGAACCATCCAGTCTGTGGTCGCGGCGCCGTCATGCACCTCGCCCATCTTGTGACTTTTGCCGGTGTAAAAAAGGACGCGCTCGGTGGTGGTGGTTTTACCAGCATCCACGTGAGCGACGATACCGATGTTACGGTAGCGGCTAATCGGAGTAGTACGAGCCATAAAGCCCTCGCAAAATTAGTGAAGCTAAAATTAGAAGCGGTAGTGCGAGAAAGCTTTGTTAGCTTCAGCCATACGGTGCACGTCTTCACGCTTCTTAACAGCAGCACCTTTACCTTCAGCAGCATCCAGCAGTTCGCCAGCCAAACGCAGAGCCATAGACTTCTCGCCACGCTTACGGGCGAAGTCTACCAACCAGCGCATTGCCAGAGCGTTACGACGGGAAGGACGAACCTCGACCGGAACCTGGTAAGTAGCACCACCAACGCGGCGCGACTTCACTTCGACCAGCGGAGCGATGGCGTCGAGTGCTTTTTCGAAGAGTTCCAGGGGATCGGTGCCAGCCTTACGGGTCGCAACGGTTTCCAGGGCACCATAAACGATACGCTCGGCAACGGCTTTCTTGCCGCTTTCCATAACGTGGTTCATGAATTTGGCGAGGATCTGGCTTCCGTATTTCGGATCGTCCAGAATCTCACGCTTTGCTGCTACGCGACGTCTTGGCATGATAAGCCCTCAAGCGGTCTTCAGGTTAGCTCGGGACAGATCCAATGGATGCGTGCCCGACCTTACTCTTATCGACTCAATAAAATGAAAATCTGCAAAACGGCCGATTACTTCGGACGTTTGGTACCGTACTTCGAACGACCCTGGTTACGACCTTTAACGCCGGAAGTATCCAAGGAGCCGCGAACGGTGTGGTAACGAACACCTGGCAAGTCTTTTACACGACCGCCGCGGATCAGTACCACGCTGTGCTCTTGCAGGTTGTGACCTTCACCACCGATGTACGAGGAAACCTCGAAACCGTTGGTCAGGCGCACACGGCATACTTTACGCAGTGCCGAGTTAGGTTTTTTCGGCGTAGTGGTGTACACACGGGTGCACACGCCACGACGTTGCGGGCAGTTCTGCAGCGCAGGTACGTCGGATTTCTCGACGATACGCTTACGCGGCTGACGTACCAGCTGGTTGATAGTTGCCATCTACTAGCTCCACTGTTGTCTTGCGACGCTATTGTCTTGCAAGAAAAGCAAAATGGCAGGAACGAATTCCCGCCAAATTTAGGGGATCAAGAGTCTAAAGAGGATCTTGTCCCCAGTCAAGGCAAGGCCCCGACCTCCCCGCCCCCCGAACCTCGACAAATTGTCTCGATTCGATGAACGGAGCGACCAGGGCCTTACGCTCATTTATCGCAGAACTCAGTTACCGCTCGAGTTCAGCGCTTCGGTCAGTGCAGCTTCCACTTCACTGGCGCTTACGCGCAGCGGCTTGTCTGCTTCACGACGACGCTTGCGCTCGCTGTGATATGCCAGGCCGGTACCTGCCGGGATCAGACGACCCACGACAACGTTTTCTTTCAGGCCGCGCAGGTAGTCGCGCTTGCCGGTGACTGCCGCTTCGGTCAGAACACGAGTGGTTTCCTGGAAGGAAGCCGCCGAGATGAACGATTCGGTGGACAACGACGCCTTGGTGATACCCAGCAGAACGCGAGTGTATTTGGAGACGAACTTGTCTTCGCCGCCCAAACGCTCGTTTTCTACCAGTACGTGAGTCAGTTCCATCTGGTCGCCCTTGATGAAACTCGAATCGCCGGATTCAGCGATTTCAACTTTACGCAGCATCTGACGCAGGATGGTCTCGATGTGCTTGTCGTTGATCTTCACGCCTTGCAGACGGTAAACGTCCTGGATCTCGTTGACGATGTACTTGGCCAACGCGCTCACACCCAGCAGACGCAGGATGTCGTGCGGATCGCTTGGACCGTCGGAGATAACTTCGCCGCGGTTTACCTGTTCGCCTTCGAAGACGTTCAGGTGACGCCACTTCGGAATCAGCTCTTCGTACGGATCGGTACCGTCGTTCGGGGTAATAACCAGACGGCGCTTGCCTTTGGTTTCTTTACCGAACGCGATGGTGCCGCTGACTTCAGCCAGAATCGACGCTTCTTTCGGACGACGAGCTTCGAACAAGTCGGCAACACGCGGCAGACCACCGGTGATGTCACGAGTCTTCGAAGTTTCTTGCGGGATACGCGCGATAACATCACCGATCGCGATCTTCGCACCGTCAGCCACACCGACCAGGGCGTTGGCTGGCAGGAAGTACTGAGCGATAACGTCAGTGCCTGGCAGCAACAGATCCTTGCCGTTGTCGTCGACCATCTTCACTGCCGGACGGATTTCTTTGCCCGCAGCTGGACGATCTTTCGCGTCGAGGACTTCAATGTTGGTCATACCGGTCAATTCGTCAGTCTGACGCTTGATCGTGATGCCTTCTTCCATGCCCACGTAGGTCACGGTACCTTTCATTTCGGTAACGATTGGGTGAGTGTGCGGATCCCACTTGGCCACGATTGCGCCAGCGTCGACCTTGTCACCTTCTTTAACCGAAATCACAGCACCGTACGGCAGCTTGTAACGCTCACGCTCACGACCGAAGTCATCAGCGATGGCCAGCTCACCGGAACGGGACACAGCAACCAGGTGACCATCCACTCGCTCAACGTGCTTCAGGTTGTGCAGACGGACGGTACCGCCATTCTTCACCTGAACGCTGTCGGCTGCGGAAGTACGGCTTGCCGCACCACCGATGTGGAACGTACGCATCGTCAGCTGGGTACCCGGCTCACCGATGGACTGGGCAGCGATAACGCCGACCGCTTCACCGATGTTCACCTGGTGACCACGAGCCAAGTCACGGCCATAGCACTTGGCGCAAATGCCATAGCGGGTTTCGCAACTGATCGGCGAACGCACGATCACTTCGTCGATGCTGTTCAGCTCGATGAACTCGACCCACTTCTCGTCTACCAGAGTACCGGCTGGAACGATAACGTCCTCGGTGCCTGGCTTGAATACGTCACGGGCAATAACACGACCCAATACGCGCTCACCCAACGGCTCTACAACGTCACCGCCTTCAATGTGCGGAGTCATCAGCAGACCGTGTTCGGTGCCGCAATCGATCTCGGTTACAACCAGATCCTGCGCCACGTCTACCAGACGACGAGTCAGGTAACCGGAGTTCGCAGTTTTCAACGCGGTATCCGCCAGACCTTTACGAGCACCGTGAGTCGAGATGAAGTACTGAAGTACGCTCAAACCTTCACGGAAGTTCGCAGTAATCGGCGTTTCAATGATGGAACCGTCCGGCTTGGCCATCAGACCACGCATACCGGCCAGCTGACGAATCTGTGCTGCGGAACCCCGCGCACCCGAGTCGGCCATCATGTACATCGAGTTGAACGACTCTTGATCGACTTCAACGCCGTGACGGTCGATAACCTTCTCTTTCGAGAGGTTGGCCATCATTGCCTTGGAAACTTCGTCGTTCGCTTTCGACCAAAGGTCGATCACTTTGTTGTACTTCTCGCCCTGGGTTACCAGGCCAGAGGCGTACTGGCTCTCGATCTCTTTCACTTCGTCGGTGGCAGCACCGATGATGCGGGCTTTCTCGTCCGGGATAACGAAGTCGTTAACACCGATGGAAACGCCGGAGATGGTCGAGTAAGCGAAACCGGTGTACATCAACTGGTCAGCGAAGATCACGGTCTCTTTCAGACCAACCACGCGGTAGCACTGGTTGATCAGCTTGGAGATCGCCTTTTTCTTCATCGGCAGGTTGACGACGTCGTACGACAGGCCTTTTGGCACAACCTGGAACAGCAGCGCACGGCCGACAGTGGTGTCGACGATACGGGTACCGCTCACGCTGTTGCCGTCACGGTCGTTGACGGTTTCGTTGATACGTACTTTAACCTTGGCGTGCAGTGCGGCTTCGCCGGCACGGAACACACGGTCAACTTCCTGCAGATCCGCGAACACACGACCTTCGCCCTTGGCGTTGATCGCTTCACGAGTCATGTAGTACAGACCCAATACAACGTCCTGCGACGGAACGATGATTGGCTCACCGTTGGCTGGCGACAGAATGTTGTTGGTCGACATCATCAACGCACGCGCTTCCAACTGGGCTTCCAGAGTCAGCGGTACGTGCACGGCCATTTGGTCGCCGTCGAAGTCGGCGTTGTACGCGGCGCAGACCAGAGGGTGCAGCTGGATAGCCTTACCTTCAATCAGTACCGGTTCAAACGCCTGGATACCCAGACGGTGAAGGGTCGGTGCACGGTTGAGAAGAACCGGGTGTTCGCGAATCACTTCAGCGAGAACGTCCCAAACCTCTGGCAGTTCGCGCTCGACCATTTTCTTGGCCGCTTTGATGGTGGTCGCGAGACCACGCATTTCGAGCTTGCCGAAAATGAACGGCTTGAACAGCTCGAGAGCCATCTTCTTCGGCAGACCGCACTGGTGCAGACGCAGGGTCGGGCCTACGGTAATTACCGAACGACCGGAGTAGTCAACACGCTTACCGAGCAAGTTCTGACGGAAACGACCTTGCTTACCCTTGATCATGTCAGCCAGGGATTTCAGAGGACGCTTGTTCGAACCGGTGATAGCGCGGCCACGACGACCGTTGTCGAGCAGAGCATCGACAGCTTCCTGCAACATACGCTTTTCGTTGCGCACGATGATGTCCGGAGCGGACAGATCCAGCAGGCGCTTCAAACGGTTGTTACGGTTGATCACTCGACGATACAGATCGTTGAGGTCGGAAGTCGCGAAACGACCGCCGTCCAGCGGGACCAGTGGACGCAGATCTGGCGGCAGAACCGGCAGAACGGTCAGCACCATCCACTCTGGCAAGTTGCCGGAACCCTGGAAGGCTTCCATCAACTTCAGACGCTTGGACAGCTTCTTGATCTTGGTTTCAGAGTTGGTTTGCGGAATTTCTTCGCGCAGACGGCCAATCTCGTGTTCCAGGTCGATAGCGTGCAGCAGTTCACGAACAGCTTCAGCACCCATACGGGCGTCGAAGTCGTCACCGAACTCTTCCAGCGCTTCGAAGTACTGCTCGTCATTCAGCAGCTGACCTTTTTCAAGGGTGGTCATGCCTGGATCGATAACGACATAGCTCTCGAAGTAGAGAACGCGTTCGATATCACGCAGGGTCATGTCCATCAGCAAGCCGATACGGGACGGCAGCGATTTCAGGAACCAGATGTGGGCAACCGGCGAAGCCAGTTCGATGTGCGCCATGCGCTCACGACGAACCTTGGCCAGTGCAACTTCAACGCCGCACTTCTCGCAGATCACACCACGGTGTTTCAAGCGCTTGTACTTACCGCACAGGCACTCGTAATCCTTTACCGGGCCAAAGATCTTGGCGCAGAACAGGCCATCACGTTCAGGTTTGAACGTACGGTAGTTGATGGTTTCCGGCTTTTTAACTTCACCGAACGACCATGAGCGGATCATCTCAGGCGAGGCCAATCCGATACGGATGGCGTCGAACTCTTCGACTTGACCCTGGTTTTTCAGCAAATTCAGTAGGTCTTTCAAGGCCTTTCCTCCTGGCGGAGCAGAGAGCGGGCAATCCTGCCCCGCTCTCGATTCGCGTCACGTGTTATTCGGTTTCCAGATCGATATCGATGCCGAGGGAACGAATTTCCTTGATCAACACGTTGAAGGACTCGGGCATGCCCGGCTCCATACGGTGATCGCCATCCACGATGTTTTTGTACATCTTGGTACGGCCGTTCACATCGTCCGACTTCACTGTGAGCATTTCTTGCAGAGTGTAAGCAGCACCGTATGCTTCCAGTGCCCAGACCTCCATCTCCCCGAAACGCTGACCACCGAACTGTGCCTTACCACCCAGCGGCTGCTGGGTAACCAGGCTGTACGAACCGGTAGAACGCGCGTGCATCTTGTCGTCTACCAAGTGGTTCAGCTTCAGCATGTACATGTAGCCAACGGTAACTGGACGCTCGAACTTGTTGCCGGTACGGCCGTCAGTCAGCTGCATCTGGCCGCTTTCCGGCAGGTCTGCCAGTTTCAGCATGGCCTTGATTTCGCTTTCCTTGGCGCCGTCGAACACTGGAGTGGCCATTGGAACACCGCCACGCAGGTTCTTCGCCAGATCCAGGATTTCCTGATCGGAGAAGCTGTCCAGATCTTCGTTACGACCGCCGATCTGGTTGTAGATCTCGTCCAGGAAGGTACGCAGTTCAGCGACTTTACGCTGCTCTTCGATCATCCGGTTGATCTTCTCGCCCAGACCCTTGGCGGCGAGGCCCAGGTGGGTTTCAAGGATCTGACCAACGTTCATACGCGAAGGTACGCCCAGTGGGTTGAGGACGACGTCGACCGGGGTGCCATTGGCATCGTGCGGCATGTCTTCAACCGGCATGATCACGGAGACCACACCTTTGTTACCGTGACGACCGGCCATCTTGTCGCCCGGCTGGATGCGACGACGGATTGCCAGGTAAACCTTGACGATTTTCAGCACGCCTGGAGCCAGGTCATCGCCCTGCTGCAGTTTGCGCTTCTTGTCTTCGAACTTGTCGTCCAGCAGACGGCGGCGATCAACGATGTAGGCCTGAGCCTTCTCGAGCTGCTCGTTCAGAGCATCTTCAGCCATGCGCAGTTTGAACCACTGACCATGCTCAAGACCGTCGAGCACTTCGTCGGTGATGTCCTGACCTTTCTTCAGACCTGCGCCGCCTTCAGCCTTGTGGCCTACCAGAGCGGAACGCAGACGTTCGAAGGTCGCGCCCTCAACGATACGGAACTCTTCGTTCAGATCCTTGCGGATCTCGTCGAGTTGAGTCTTCTCGATCGACAGTGCACGAGCATCACGCTCAACGCCGTCGCGGGTGAAGACCTGTACGTCGATAACAGTACCTTTGGTACCAGTAGGTACGCGCAGGGAAGTGTCTTTAACGTCGCTGGCTTTTTCACCGAAGATTGCACGCAGCAGTTTTTCTTCCGGAGTCAGTTGGGTCTCGCCTTTCGGAGTGACCTTACCGACCAGTATGTCGCCTGCGCCAACTTCAGCACCTACGTAAACGATACCGGCTTCGTCCAGTTTGTTCAGTGCAGCTTCACCCACGTTAGGGATGTCCGCAGTGATCTCTTCAGGCCCAAGCTTGGTGTCACGGGCCACACAGGTCAGTTCCTGAATGTGGATCGTGGTGAAGCGGTCTTCTTGAACAACACGCTCGGACAGGCAGATGGAGTCTTCGAAGTTGAAGCCGTTCCATGCCATGAACGCGATGCGCATGTTCTGACCCAGTGCCAGTTCACCCATGTCGGTGGACGGGCCGTCGGCCATGATGTCGCTACGCTGAACACGATCACCCTTGCTCACCAGCGGACGCTGGTTGATGCAGGTGTTCTGGTTCGAGCGGGTGTATTTGGTCAGGTTGTAGATGTCGACACCAGCTTCGCCGGTTTCAACTTCGTCATCAGCAACACGAACCACGATACGGCTGGCGTCGACGGAATCGATCACGCCGCCACGACGAGCCACGACGCAAACGCCGGAGTCACGGGCTACGTTACGCTCCATGCCAGTACCTACCAGCGGCTTGTCAGCGCGCAGGGTTGGTACAGCTTGACGCTGCATGTTCGAACCCATCAACGCACGGTTGGCGTCGTCGTGCTCGAGGAACGGAATCAGCGACGCTGCAACCGAAACTACCTGTTTCGGCGAAACGTCCATCAAGGTGACTTCTTCAGGCGCCTTAACGGTGAATTCGTTCAGGTGACGTACGGCTACCAGTTCGTCGATCAGGACTTTCTGGTCGTTCATGGTCGCCGAAGCCTGCGCGATCACGTGATCGGCTTCTTCAATAGCGGACAGGAACACGATCTCGTCGGTGACCACACCCTCTTTCACCACGCGGTACGGGCTTTCCAGGAAGCCGTACTGGTTGGTGCGAGCGTACGCAGCCAGGGAGTTGATCAGACCGATGTTCGGACCTTCCGGCGTTTCAATCGGGCAAACACGACCGTAGTGAGTCGGGTGTACGTCACGAACTTCAAAGCCTGCGCGCTCACGAGTCAGACCGCCAGGGCCGAGTGCAGAGACACGACGCTTGTGGGTGATCTCGGACAGCGGGTTGTTCTGGTCCATGAACTGCGAGAGCTGGCTGGAACCGAAGAACTCTTTCACCGCCGCAGCCACTGGCTTGGCATTGATCAGGTCTTGCGGCATCAGGCCTTCGCTTTCAGCCATCGACAGACGCTCTTTGACCGCACGCTCAACACGCACCAGGCCAACGCGGAACTGGTTCTCGGCCATTTCGCCTACGCAGCGAACACGACGGTTACCCAGGTGGTCGATGTCATCGACGATGCCTTTACCGTTACGGATGTCGACCAGAGTCTTCAGTACCGCGACGATGTCTTCTTTGCACAGCACGCCCGAACCTTCGATCTCGGTACGACCGATACGACGGTTGAACTTCATCCGGCCGACCGCAGACAGGTCATAGCGCTCAGGGCTGAAGAACAGGTTGTTGAACAGGGTTTCGGCAGCGTCTTTGGTTGGCGGCTCGCCTGGACGCATCATGCGATAGATCTCGACCAGCGCTTCCAATTGGTTGCTGGTGGAGTCAATCTTCAGCGTGTCAGAAACGAACGGACCGCAGTCGATGTCGTTGGTGTACAGAGTTTCGATGCGAACAACGCCGGATTTGGCAATTTTTGCCAGGACTTCGGTGTTCAGTTCGGTGTTGCACTCTGCCAGGATTTCGCCGGTAGCCGGGTGCACGATGACCTTGGCGGTAGTACGACCAAGGACGTAGTCCAGGGGTACTTCCAGAGTCTTGATGCCGGCTTTTTCGATCTGGTTGATGTGGCGCGCGGTAATACGGCGGCCCGCCTCAACAATCACCTTGCCCTTCTCGTCCTGAATGTCCAGAACCGCAATTTCACCACGCAGACGCGAAGCAATCAGTTCCAGGCTGAGGGTTTCGCCGCTCAGGTGGAAAACGTTGGTGGTGTAGAAAGCGTCCAGCACTTCTTCAGTGGTATAGCCGAGCGCGCGCAGCAGTACCGATGCCGGCAGCTTGCGGCGACGGTCAATACGCACGAACACGCAGTCTTTCGGGTCGAACTCGAAGTCCAGCCACGAACCGCGGTAAGGAATGATGCGCGCGGAGTACAGCAGTTTGCCGGAGCTATGCGTCTTGCCGCGGTCGTGGTCGAAGAACACGCCCGGGGAACGGTGCAGCTGGGAAACGATTACACGCTCGGTACCATTGATTACAAAGGTACCGTTCTCAGTCATCAGGGGGATTTCACCCATGTAGACTTCTTGCTCTTTGATGTCCTTGATCGCTTTGTTCGACGATTCTTTGTCGAAAATGATCAGGCGCACTTTTACCCGCAAAGGTACGGCGAAAGTTACACCGCGCAATACGCATTCTTTGACATCAAATGCCGGTTCGCCCAAGCGATAACCGACGTACTCCAGCGCAGCATTGCCGGAATAGCTGATGATCGGGAAAACGGATTTGAAGGCCGCATGCAGGCCCACGTCGCGGAACTGATCTTTAGTCGCTCCCGCTTGCAAGAATTCACGATACGAATCCAGCTGGATGGCCAGGAGGTAAGGCACATCCATGACGTCCGGCAACTTGCTAAAGTCCTTGCGGATACGTTTTTTCTCAGTATATGAGTAAGCCATCAGCGTTCCCCAGCTTGGTCACCTGCTTGTTTGGCCCCTCCCGACGGGAGCAGCCAGAAAATCGTGCAAACCCCATGGTTTGCGCCACCGCATCGGGTGGTTACAGCGCCTTTATCAGCACCGACCCAGTCGGCTGCCAATAACGGAAAAAGGCCGGTGGCAAGAGCCACCAGCCATCAGCCTGTCGCTTGACGCTCGGGCTGGAGGAGCAAAGTCGATACTTATTTCAGCTCGACTTTAGCGCCTGCTTCTTCCAGCTTCTTCTTAGCGTCTTCAGCCGCTTCTTTCGAAACGCCTTCAGCTACAACCTGAGGAGCGCCGTCTACTTTCTCTTTGGCTTCTTTCAGGCCCAGACCAGTCAGTTCACGAACTGCCTTGATCACGTTAACCTTCTTCTCGCCAGCTTCCAGCAGAACAACGTTGAACTCGGTTTGCTCTTCAACAACAGCGGCAGCAGCAGCTGGACCAGCAGAAGCAGCGGCAGCGGATACGCCGAACTTCTCTTCCATTGCCTTGATCAGCTCAACGATTTCCAGAACCGATTTTTCGCCGATTGCGTCGATGATTTGTTCGTTAGTCAGAGACATGACTTATTTCCTGAATTGGGGGATAGCCTGGAGGCCATCGAAATAAACAAAAATACGCGAGAGAGGAAACGCTCAGCCTCAGGCTGCAGCAGCTTCTTTCTGGTCGCGAAGTGCCGCCAGAGTACGAGCCAATTTGCTGGTAGCGCCTTGAATCACGCTCATCAGCTGGGAAATTGCTTCGTCACGGGTCGGCAGGCTTGCCAGAACGTCGATCTGATTAGCTGCGAGGAACTTGCCCTCGAACGCAGCTGCCTTGATCTCGAACTTGTCCTGACCTTTAGCGAACTCTTTGAACAGACGAGCAGCAGCGCCCGGGTGTTCGTTGGAGAATGCGATCAAGGTCGGGCCGGTGAACACGTCGTTGAGAACACTGTATTCAGTGTCAGCAACAGCGCGCTTGAGCAGGGTGTTACGTACAACACGTACGTAAACGCCAGCTTCACGAGCCTCTTTACGGAGTCCGGTCATTGCGCCTACTGTTACGCCACGGGCATCAACCACGACAGCGGACAGAGCGACTTTGGCAGCCTCGTTGACTTCAGCGACGATGGCCTTCTTGTCTTCGAGATTAATTGCCACGGGTTTAACTCCTGCTTGTTACCGTTTCATTCGATCGAAACCGAATGTCGTTTTGGTGTCTGATTCGGTAAGGAACCGGGAGCACCATCTGCGTAGGCTGGTGGTTTAAGACTTGCGTCGCCTACGGTCTTGGATAGCCCCCGCCAGGCAGGGACCCCAATATTTCAACTGGCGCGAATAGTCGCGCCAATTTTTGTCTTACGCGTCCAGCGAGCTCTGGTCGATAACCAGACCTGGGCCCATAGTGGTGCTCAGGGTAACGCGCTTGACGTAGATACCTTTCGAGGAAGCTGGCTTGATACGCTTCAGATCAGCGATCAGGGCTTCAACGTTTTCCTTCAGCTTGACGGCATCGAAGCCCATCTTGCCAACGGAAGTGTGAATGATGCCGTTTTTGTCGGTGCGATAACGAACCTGACCAGCTTTAGCATTCTTGACCGCAGTCGCTACGTCTGGAGTTACGGTACCAACCTTAGGGTTAGGCATCAGACCGCGCGGACCAAGGATCTGGCCCAGTTGACCTACAACGCGCATGGCATCCGGGGATGCGATCACTACGTCATAGTTCAGGTCGCCGCCTTTCATTTCGGCAGCCAGGTCGTCCATACCTACACGGTCAGCGCCGGCAGCCAGAGCGGCCTCGGCAGCTGGACCCTGGGTGAACACAGCAACGCGAACAGTCTTGCCAGTGCCGTGTGGCAGCACAGTAGCGCTACGAACAACCTGGTCGGATTTACGCGGGTCTACACCCAGGTTCACAGCAACGTCAAACGACTCGCTGAACTTGACAGTCGACAGCTCGGCCAACAGGGCAGCGGCGTCTACAATGTTGTAGGCCTTGCCTGCTTCGATTTTGCCGGCGATAGCCTTTTGACGCTTGGTCAGCTTAGCCATTACACACCCTCCACGTTAAGGCCCATGCTACGAGCAGAACCGGCGATAGTACGCACGGCTGCATCCATATCAGCTGCAGTCAGATCCGCGTTTTTGGTTTTCGCGATTTCTTCCAGCTGAGCACGGGTAACAGTGCCAACCTTAACGGTGTTCGGACGAGCGGAACCGCTGGTCAGACCGGCCGCTTTCTTCAGCAGAACCGAAGCAGGGGTGGATTTTGTTTCAAAAGTGAAGCTACGGTCGCTGTAGACAGTGATGATCACTGGAGTCGGCAGACCTGCTTCAAGACCCTGAGTACGGGCATTGAAAGCCTTGCAGAACTCCATGATGTTCACGCCGTGTTGACCCAGAGCAGGACCAACAGGTGGGCTTGGGTTAGCCTGAGCGGCCTTCACTTGCAGCTTGATGTAAGCGGTAATTTTTTTGGCCATGAGGCACTCCAATTACGGGTTCGATCGCCTCGAAAGGCTCCCCGGTTACTTGCGCGTTTATCCCAGTGACGACAAAACCCCACAGCCTAGGGCTGCGGGGTTGGGATGCTTGTTCAGCTAGACCTTTTCGACCTGACTGAACTCCAACTCTACCGGGGTAGAGCGACCGAAAATAAGCACAGCCACTTGGATCCGGCTCTTTTCGTAGTTAACCTCTTCAACAACGCCATTGAAATCAGCAAATGGACCGTCATTGACTCGCACCGTTTCACCTGGCTCAAAGAGAGTCTTCGGCTTCGGCTTGTCGCTACCATCAGCAACACGACGCAGAATTGCTTCTGCCTCTTTATCGGTGATTGGCGCAGGCTTATCAGCGGTACCGCCAATGAAACCCATCACCCGAGGAGTATCCTTGACCAAGTGCCAAGTACCCTCGTTCATATCCATCTGAACCAGCACGTAGCCTGGAAAGAACTTACGCTCGCTTTTGCGCTTCTGGCCGTTACGCATTTCAACCACTTCTTCAGTGGGAACCAGAATCTCGCCGAAGCCATCTTCCATGCCAGCCAGCTTTACGCGCTCGACCAGCGAGCGCATCACATGCTTCTCGTAACCCGAGTAAGCATGCACAACATACCAACGCTTAGCCACGGGACACCCTTAGCCGACAATCAAGGAAACAAGCCAGCCGAGCAGGGAGTCAAGACCCCACAACAGCAACGCCATAACAAGAACAACAGCCACCACAATAAGGGTGGTCTGCGTGGTTTCTTGGCGAGTTGGCCAAACGACTTTACGAATCTCGGTGCGAGCTTCCTTAACCAGTACAAAGAAAGACTTGCCCTTCGCAGTCTGCAGGCCTACAAAGGCAGCTACAGCAGCAATGACAAGCAAGGCGAGTACACGGTACAGGATCGGCGAAGCAGAGTAATACTGATTGCCAACAACGCCAACAACCACCAAAGCGACAACTACAAGCCACTTGAGCAGATCGAAGCGAGAGCCTTGAGCTTCAGCTTTAGGAGTCATCTTTGAAGATCCTGTGAAAAGAAAGCCAGACACACCAAGTGAATCTGGCAGGTCAGGAGGGAATCGAACCCCCAACCTACGGTTTTGGAGACCGTCGCTCTGCCAATTGAGCTACTGACCTAAAACAAAATCAGGCCGACCATTATGCCGGCCCGAAAAATACATTACAACTACTTACTCGATGATTTTAGCTACGACACCGGCGCCGACGGTACGACCGCCTTCACGGATAGCGAAGCGCAGACCGTCTTCCATTGCGATGGTTTTGATCAGGGTAACAGTCATCTGAATGTTATCACCTGGCATTACCATTTCAACGCCTTCTGGCAACTCGCAGTTACCAGTCACGTCAGTAGTACGGAAGTAGAACTGTGGACGGTAGCCCTTGAAGAACGGAGTATGACGACCGCCTTCTTCCTTGCTCAGAACATAAACCTCTGCAGTGAACTTGGTGTGCGGCTTAACCGAACCCGGCTTAACCAGAACCTGACCACGCTCAACGTCGTCACGCTTGGTGCCACGCAGCAGAACGCCGCAGTTCTCGCCAGCACGACCTTCGTCGAGCAGCTTGCGGAACATTTCAACACCGGTGCAAGTAGTAACGGTGGTGTCACGCAGACCAACGATTTCCAGCGGATCTTGAACGCGAACGATACCACGCTCGATACGACCGGTCACAACAGTACCGCGACCCGAGATCGAGAATACGTCTTCGATTGGCATCAGGAACGGCTTGTCGGTTACACGCACTGGCTCTGGGATGTAGCTATCCAGAGTTTCAACCAGCTTCTTGACGGCAGTGGTGCCCATCTCGTTGTCGTCTTTGCCTTCCAGAGCCATACGAGCCGAACCAATGATGATCGGAGTATCGTCGCCTGGGAAGTCATAGGTGGACAGCAGGTCGCGAACTTCCATCTCAACCAGTTCCAGCAGCTCAGCGTCGTCTACCAGGTCAGCCTTGTTCAGGAAAACCACGATGTACGGAACGCCAACCTGACGGGACAGCAGGATGTGCTCACGGGTTTGTGGCATCGGACCATCAGCGGCCGAGCAAACCAGAATAGCGCCGTCCATCTGAGCAGCACCGGTGATCATGTTCTTCACATAGTCAGCGTGACCTGGGCAGTCAACGTGAGCGTAGTGACGGATCTTCGAGTTGTACTCAACGTGTGCGGTGTTGATGGTGATACCGCGAGCCTTTTCTTCTGGCGCACTGTCGATCTTATCGAAGTCAACGATTGCAGAACCGAAAACTTCGGAGCAAACGCGAGTCAGAGCAGCAGTCAGAGTGGTTTTACCGTGGTCAACGTGACCAATGGTCCCAACGTTGACGTGGGGCAGGGAACGATCAAATTTTTCCTTAGCCATCGATATCACCCTCAACAGAAGAAATTAGACAAACAATATCAACCATTAAAACAAAGGCAGATATTTTCATATCTGCCTTGTTATATGGAGCTCTTGAGCGGATTTGAACCGCTGACCTCACCCTTACCAAGGGTGTGCTCTACCAACTGAGCTACAAGAGCAAAACACTTTGCACAACCTGCAAACTTGGAGCGGGTAGCGGGAATCGAACCCGCATCATCAGCTTGGAAGGCTGAGGTTCTACCACTAAACTATACCCGCGGAGCCTGCAGCTCACGCTTAAATCTGGTGGAGGGAGAAGGATTCGAACCTTCGAAGTCGTAGACGTCAGATTTACAGTCTGATCCCTTTGGCCGCTCGGGAACCCCTCCTAATCAGGCCGGCATTCTATACTATGCCAAACCCCTGTCAAGCATTTTCTCATTTAAAAACCTGAGGTTAGCTGCGTTGACACCGCCTCACACTGAAAACCTGTTTGGGTCTTCGCTGTGGAGCGGGCGCCATTCTATGCAAACTACTCAGCAGGTGCAACCCCCTCACACAGCATTATTTTATGTTTTAACTCATTGAATTCGTTGGAAAGGTTCTGCAGCTGAGCATCACCCAACAAACGCTGGCCCTGAGGCGCGACAGACAACCAATAACCAGCCCCGGAAGCATCCTTCGATGAAGATTGCGCGTCGACCCCCATTTCGGCCAAACGCTGCTGAAGGGCTGAAAGCGAGTCCTGCCGGGAAAAACCACCGAGAAACAGACATTCCTGCCGTCGCCCTCCCCGCCCCTCCCGAACATCACCTGTCGTTTCACTAAGCAAGCGAATGTCTTGCTGGGGACCTCGATACAAACTGAGAGGCGTTACGTCCTTCGCCCGTAAAGGTGCTTCCTGCTGGTGCCAGACATAATAGAAGCCATTAAGAACGATAAGCAGGAGGAACAACCAACGCATACAAACCTCAGGAAAAAGGACATGCCATAGCCAGCCCCACAAATACCAGGTCAGGAACAACCTTGGCCCTGGGCGCGACATCTGCAACCAATACAGCATCACCACCAGTTATAAAGACTGCAAAATCTTCCCCCCAGTAGGCGCTCGCCATGTCCAGCTGCGTCAGCACAAAACCTCGCAACATTAACGAACACCCACGTTCCACCGCCTCAACGGTGGTGCGCCCAGGTGCATTGCTGGACAGCGCGCGCTCAGCCGCCAGATCTCCATAGCGAATCTTACGGGTATGTGTACGTAACTGATTGCGCATCAATGGCATACCAGGACAAATGAAACCTCCCAGATGCTCACCATCAGCAGCAATAAAGTCAGCCGTTACCGCCGTACCGAAATCGAGTACCAGGCAAGCGCTGCCCGATGCAAGATGAAACCCGCCCAGCATGGCCAACCACCTATCAAGCCCTAGACGCTCATAGTCTTCATAACCATTTTTGACACCAGACATTTCACGGGCGGACTTCGCACACACCACCGAAATACCGAACTCCCGCTTGATCGCATCGATTAATACATCAGTTTCTTCCGCAGTCCTGACACTGACCACGCGGCACTTGCGCAGCACAAGCCCGTCCAGGGATCTCAAACTTTCAAGTAACGCCAGATCAGAGTCGACAACCCCTTCAGAAAAGAGAACCCCGGGCGCAGCTTTCAGCACTCGCCACTTAATAAAGCTGTTCCCGCAGTCGAGCTCAAGAATCATCACGCAACCTCAGGCTGAGCTCACCACCACTAAAGACTTTTTCCACGCCATCCACCTTCAGGCGCAGCGCACCCTGACTATCTATTCCGAGCACAACGCCGTCTATCTGACTGGAGCCCGCAATCAACGATACAGGCCGACCCTGCCACAAGTGATTGGCCTCCCATTCTGACTGGAGAACCGAGAAACCATCCGCCTGATGGCGGTTGATGTGAGCACTTAACTGTTTACTCAGCTCAACCACCAAGGCATTACGATCACTGCTTTTGCCTGACTCAAGACGGATAGAGGTCCATTCCTGATCGACCTCATCCGATAGCTGCATATTCACGTTAATGCCAATGCCCAGCACAACATGGCAAACGTCGGCGGGGTCTCCGACGAGCTCAAGGAGAATGCCAGCGATTTTCTTGTTACCTACCAAGACATCGTTGGGCCACTTCAATCCGGTACTTTGCACTCCAAAATTTCGCAGAGCCTGCAAAACAGCCAACCCCACGACAAGACTCAACCCCTCGAGTTGCCGCATTCCGCCATCAATACGCAGGACAAGACTGTAATAGAGATTCTCAGCAAACGGACTCACCCACTTGCGACCTCTTCGCCCACGTCCAGAGACTTGTCGCTCCGCGAGTACCAAAAAGGGGGCCAAACTACCTTGGCCGATCGCACGCAAGGCCTCAGCATTTGTCGAGTCGACTGAATCCAGAACGGTCACCGGCCAACCTGGCGCCATTGCCGATATCGCCCGAGAGTCGAGAAGCGTTAATGGCGCAGCCAATTGATAACCCCGCCCACGAACTTTATGAATGGACAAGCCAAGCTCAGCCTCTAGATGCTGAAGCTGTTTCCATACAGCACTTCGACTTATTCCCAGGGCAGCCCCCAGATCCTGACCAGAATGGAATCGACCATCCTTCAGAAGGTTCAACAACGTCAGCATGCAGGTCTCGCCTCACAATGAGGCCCGAATAATAGCCATGCTCAGGGCCGTTGCATAGAAATCAAGCAGACGCTTTTCCTG